>NZ_KV814812.1:34058-184907 GCF_001814095.1 Neisseria sp. HMSC068C12
GTCCGTCGCTCTACCGACTGAGCTATCGGGGAATGGGGCGTATTATAATGGCTGGAAAAAATGTGTCAATCAATATTTTTAAGGAAATGGTGCAAAATATTTCAAATGTTTGAATGTTAAAAATATTTTGTAATCAAGTTTCACATGCTCCTCAGCCGTTTCAGACGGCCTTTAGTATTTGGCGTTAACCAATTTGCCGTTTTGGAATACTTGTTGCTGCATCACCGTGCCGTTGTAGGCGTAAGTGGTTAACGAGCCATTGCTTGGCGTGGCGCGGAACTGCATCAGTTGGTTACGGCTGAGAACGTAGGGGTCCGTGCGTTTTTGACTGTTGTCGCTGTAAAAGTCTTGGACGACGTATTCGTTGTTACGTTTGCTGATCAGTTGGCGATGGAAGCCACCTTTGACTGCGCTGTTGCTGGGTGTGCCGTGTGCATCAAAATAGGTCACGATTTGTTCTTCTGAGATACGGATGCCGTCTGAATCCGTGCCTTTGGTGGTTTTGGTTTTGTCCAAGCCGACAGGGATGTTGATGGATGTACCCAGGCCGACATGGCGGCCGATGCTGGTGCCGACGCCTAAGCCGACGGAAACACCGGGCGTGCCGACTGTACATGCGCTGAGTGAAGCGGCCAAAAGGGCAGGTAAGAGAATTTTTTTCATAATGTGTATCCTTGTAATAAGAAATATTTGTAATGTGGGAAGTATAGTATTTTTGCGGGGTGGCTGGTGTTAGTATTGGTAAAAGGGCGCAAGGCCGTCTGAGAAACAAGATAGAAACGAATATATCATTCTGGTGTAGAATGTGCCGAAATAATGATTTAATAAGAATGTGAATAAATAATGAAAACTTTGAAATTTACGAAGATGCACGGCTTGGGCAATGATTTTATGGTGGTTAATGCCATCGATCAGGACTTTGATCCGTTGACTGCGCCGCTTGCCCAATGGGCAGACCGCTATCGCGGCGTGGGTTTTGATCAGTTTTTGGTAGTGGAGAAGCCTTCTTCTGATGCGGTCGATTTTCGGTACCGCATTTTCAATGCCGATGGTCGGGAAGTAGAGCAGTGCGGCAATGGAGCGCGTTGTTTTGCGCGTTTTGTCGCGGATAAGGGTTTGACGGATAAAACGGAAATTTTGGTCGAAACGGCCAAAGGGATTATTGTACCGAAGCTGTTGGATAACGGTTTGGTTACCGTCAATATGGGTAAACCGCGTTTCATGCCGTCTGAAATTCCGTTTGTGCCTGCACATGGTGAAAATGAAGATGCGCTGACACATATTGTCTTGGTCGGTTTGGAGTCTGTACCGGTAAGCTGTGTGAATATGGGTAATCCGCATGCGGTGATTTTGGTTGATGATGTTGAGACTGCGCCGGTGGAATATTGGGGCGGCGCTATTGAATCGCACGAGCAGTTTCCTGAACGGGTCAATGTCGGCTTTTTGCAGGTTGAAGATGAATTGTCAGTCCGCCTGCGAGTGTTTGAACGCGGGGTGGGGGAAACTCAGGCTTGCGGCACTGGAGCGTGTGCGGCCGTGGTGGCAGGCGTGCGCAATGGCTTGCTGAAAGCGGGTGCGCCTGTGCGTGTTACTCTGCCTGGAGGTGAATTGTTTATCAGTTGGGAAGAAGGTGGCGATGTGCAAATGACCGGCCCTGCGGAAACTGTTTTTGAAGGCGAGTTGCAGTATTCATGATGGTTTCTTTGGATTTTTGGTTTGCCGTCGCGTATGCTGCGGTATCGTTGGCATTTATTTTTCGCGCGCAGCGGTTTCAATGGCTTTGGGCTACGGTGTTGTTGTGGCTGGGGATTTCGGCACTGGGCGCACGCTTGTTGCCCGGAATATGGGGCTTTACGCATACAGGCCCTTTGTTCATCCCTCATTTTTATCTGACAATCGCCAGTATTTTCTTCTTTATTGATGACTGCAGTAAAACGGAAGACAAAAAGTTTTGGTCGGCAGGCGAATATGCCGGTTTGACCTTATTTGCGGTTTCCAATGTCGTCATGACTTTGGCTTTTGTTTTCTTGGTAGGCGTGGTTTATTTCATCTTGCCGCTGGCGGGCGCGGTTTTTGCGTGGGCGGCCTTGCTGAAAATTTATGCTTTGAAACCCATTTATTGGTTTGCATTGCAGGGCGTCCTGATGCTGGTGTTTTATCTGCACAGAGTGGTTGTTTGCAAGCAGTCTGCCTCTCTTTTCAGTATGCGGCAGATGTGGGCAGGTTGGATGGTTGCCGTCGTGATGCAGGCTGTAGTTGCCGTTACATTGATTTTTGAGCGCAGTGGATATTGACCGCGCTTGAACCAAAAGTTATAAAGAAAGAAATTTTCGATATTGGTTTTTCAGACGGCCTGAGTTTAATATGCAGGCTGTATTACATCTAAATCAGGAGCAGGAAATGAAAATTGCAAATAATATTACCGAGCTGATCGGCAACACACCTCTGGTGAAACTGAACCGCCTGACCGAAGGTTTAAAAGCGCAAATCGCCGTTAAACTTGAATTCTTTAATCCAGGCAGCAGCGTGAAAGACCGTATTGCCGAATCTATGATTGAAGCGGCCGAGCAAGCCGGTAAAATCAATAAAGATACCGTTATCGTCGAGGCAACCAGTGGCAATACCGGTATCGGTTTGGCCATGGTGTGTGCGGCCCGCGGTTATAAATTGGCGATTACTATGCCTGAAAGCATGAGTAAAGAACGCAAAATGCTGCTGCGTGCATTCGGTGCAGAGCTAATTTTGACACCTGCTGCCGAAGGTATGGCGGGCGCTATTGCTAAAGCCCAGTCTTTGGTGGACGAACATCCAGATACTTACTTTATGCCGCGCCAATTTGATAACGAGGCTAATCCTGAAGTTCACCGCAAAACCACTGCCGAAGAAATTTGGCGCGATACAGACGGTAAAGTAGATATTTTCGTGGCCGGTGTAGGTACAGGCGGTACGATTACCGGTGTGGGCGAAGTATTGAAAAAATACAAACCCGAAGTTCAAATCGTGGCTGTCGAGCCTGAAGCTTCCCCAGTATTGAGCGGTGGCGAGAAAGGTCCGCATCCGATTCAAGGTTTGGGTGCAGGCTTTATCCCCAGCGTTTTGAATACGACTGTTTACGACAGCATTTCCAAAGTACCTAACGAGGCAGCGTTTGAAACTGCGCGCGCTATGGCTGAAAAAGAAGGCATTTTGGTAGGTATTTCTTCAGGTGCCGCAGTATGGAGCGCATTGCAACTGGCTAAAAAACCTGAAAACGAAGGTAAGTTGATCGTTGTCTTGTTGCCATCATATGGCGAACGCTATCTTTCTACGCCTCTGTTTGCCGATTTGGCATAATATAGGATTGTTGTTAAAAGGCCGTTTTCAGACGGCCTTTTTTGCGTATGGGCTTGAGATATCGTATGAAATCTGTTGTAATTCAGTTAATGAGCTTTGAATACCATTATTCAAAAGTTGGTTTCTTCAACGAATCATGCTTATAATGCGCATTATGAAAAAATACATTCTTCCTATCTTTGCTGTGGCGGCACTTGCCGGTTGTGAATCGATTTATGTTCCAACATTGAAAGAAGTGCCAGTTCGACCAACCAACGTTAAGAAACCTAAGGCTGATTCACAAGTTTCAGCTACCGGTTATCATTTAGCTCCTTCGCATTGGGCAGATGTTTCCAAGATTCATGATGAAGCACGTCGCTTGAGTACCCAAGTGAGCCAAGGTAGTCTGACCAAAGTTCAGGCTGCACAATATTTGAACCGCTTCCGTATCCAACAAGTGGGACGCAACTCTGTCGATGACAGTATGTACGAAGTTTATCTGCGTTCTGCCGTTGACAGCCAACGTGGTGAAATTACTACCGAGCAATCCAAACAGTACATCCAAGGTGCTTTGCGCGGTTGGCAACAGCGTTGGAAAAACATGGATACCAAACCAAGCAATCCTGCGTTTACCAACTTCCTGATGGAAGTTATGGGTATGCAGCCTTTGAAATAAAAAGTCATAAACTGAGAAGGCCGTCTGAATATTCAGACGACCTTCTTTTTGTATTTATATATGTGTAGTCGGACTTTATCCAATTAAGAACCAAACAGCTTGTCAGCCGCTTGACGGGCTTTTTCTTGAATATCTTCGGTCAGATAGTTTTTCATCTGAGAATAAACCAGCGCAATGACGGCAATGTCATCGCTGAAGCCAAATGGAATCAGAAGGTCGGGAATGCTGTCAATAGGACTGAGGAAGTAAACCAGTGCGCCGACAATAATCATTTTTGCACGTTTGGGTGTATGTTCGGATTCCCAGAGATAATAAAGCGCATAAAGCTGGCGGACGACAGGTTTACCCAAGCGACCGGCAAAGCGTCCGAGTTTTTTCATGAAGCCGGATGTGTCTAAGTTTCGACGGCGGAAGGAGGGGATGTAGTCTTCCGGATCGGGTGTGTTTTGATGAGGGGAGTGTGTCATGATGCAGCTTCCTTTTTAGGTATGGAAACATGGTTGGTGTTACGTCGTATTTTAGTCTATTTTGGGCGGATGAAATGTCTTTGAATGTATAACTATGTAAGAGTAGTGATGATAATGCAATGGTAATAAGTTAAGAATGGCTTATGCCTTTGTAAAGATTAGGTATCAAGAGTGAGAATTTATCTCACAATAGATACAATTCTCAAACAATAATGATGTTATCGTAAGTGCTTTGATGGGGAGATGGCTTAATTGCAGGAAAGTAACAAAAAAGGCTAGCCACACAAAAAAAATCTAAGAATGATTGTTTGATTTTATTAGTCTTTTGGTAAAAATCATTAGAGCATTCATAAATTGCACTGTTCAAAATGAGATAAAACAGGTAAATTATGGTTTATGTAGCTTATTGTAGTGCTGAGCTATAGGTTTTGAGCTGATAATAAATCTAGAGGAACTGACCATGTCCGCCAAATCACGCCCGGTATTTTTGGAAATTCCGAATATCCGATTGCCCATACCGGGGATTGTATCTATTCTTCACCGTATCAGCGGCGTCGGCTTGTTTGTGATGCTGCCTGTTCTCTTGTATTTCTTCTCCGGAACGCTGGATCGCGAAGCGTCGTTTGAAGCATATCGTACTGCTATTTCCAATCCGTTTGTGAAGCTGATCCTTATCGGTCTGTTGTGGGCATATCTGCACCACTTTTTCGCCGGTATCCGCTTTCTGTTTTTGGATGTGCATAAAGGCCTGGAATTAAATACTGCCCGTACTACTGCTAAAGTTGTATTTGCTTCTGCTTTGATTCTGACCGTCGTTTTGGGAGCTTTGTTATGGTAGAACGTAAATTGACAGGTGCGCATTACGGTTTGCGCGATTGGGCAATGCAACGTGCAACTGCGGTCATCATGTTGGTGTACACCGTGGTTCTTTTGGTTGTTTTGTTTACGTTGCCTAAAGAATATTCGGCATGGCAGGCATTTTTTGATCAAACTTGGGTAAAAGTATTTACCCAAGTGAGCTTCTTGGCTGTATTCCTGCATGCATGGGTAGGTATCCGCGATTTGTGGATGGACTACATTAAGCCTTTCGGTCTGCGTTTGTTTTTACAAGTTGCCACCATCGTTTGGTTGGTAGGCTGCTTGGTGTATTCTGTTAAAGTAATTTGGGGGTAAATATGGGTTATCCTGTTCGCAAGTTTGATGCCGTGATTGTTGGCGGTGGTGGTGCAGGTTTACGCGCAGCCCTCCAATTGTCTAAATCCGGCCTGAATTGTGCTGTTTTGTCTAAAGTCTTCCCAACCCGTTCTCATACTGTAGCGGCTCAAGGTGGTATTTCTGCTTCATTGGGTAATGTGCAAGAAGACCGTTGGGATTGGCATATGTACGATACCGTGAAAGGTTCTGACTGGTTGGGCGACCAAGATGCGATTGAGTTTATGTGTCGCGCCGCGCCTGAAGCCGTAATTGAGTTGGAACACATGGGTATGCCTTTTGACCGTGTGGAAAGTGGCAAAATCTACCAACGTCCTTTCGGTGGTCATACTGCCGAACATGGTAAACGTGCGGTAGAACGTGCATGTGCGGTTGCCGACCGTACCGGTCATGCGATGTTGCATACTTTGTACCAACAAAACGTCCGTGCCAATACACAATTCTTTGTGGAATGGACGGCACAAGATTTGATTCGTGATGAAAACGGCGACGTCGTCGGTGTAACCGCCATGGAAATGGAAACCGGCGAAGTTTATATTTTCCACGCTAAAGCCGTGATGTTTGCTACCGGTGGTGGCGGCCGTATTTATGCGTCTTCAACCAATGCTTATATGAATACCGGTGATGGTTTGGGTATTTGTGCCCGTGCAGGTATTCCGTTGGAAGACATGGAATTCTGGCAATTCCACCCGACCGGTGTAGCCGGTGCCGGTGTATTGATTACTGAGGGTGTGCGCGGTGAGGGTGGTATTCTGTTGAATGCCGATGGCGAACGCTTTATGGAACGTTATGCTCCAACCGTAAAAGACTTGGCTTCCCGTGACGTGGTTTCCCGTGCGATGGCGATGGAAATCTACGAAGGTCGCGGCTGTGGTAAAAACAAAGACCACGTTTTGCTGAAAATCGACCATATCGGCGCAGAAAAAATTATGGAAAAACTGCCGGGCATCCGCGAGATTTCCATCCAGTTTGCCGGTATCGACCCGATTAAAGACCCAATTCCTGTTGTGCCGACTACCCACTACATGATGGGCGGTATTCCGACTAACTACCATGGCGAAGTTGTCGTTCCGCAAGGTGAAGATTACGAAGTGCCTGTAAAAGGTCTGTATGCGGCAGGTGAGTGTGCTTGTGCTTCCGTGCACGGTGCGAACCGCTTGGGTACCAACTCCCTGTTGGACTTGGTGGTATTCGGTAAAGCTGCCGGCGACAGCATGATTAAATTCATCAAAGAGCAAAGCGACTGGAAACCTCTGCCTGCTAATGCCGGTGAGTTGACCCGCCAACGTATCGAGCGTTTGGACAACCAAACCGATGGTGAAAACGTTGATGCATTGCGTCGCGAACTGCAACGCTCCGTACAACTGCATGCCGGTGTGTTCCGTACCGATGAGATTCTGAGCAAAGGCGTTCGAGAAATCATGGAGATTGCCGAGCGCGTGAAACGTACTGAAATCAAAGACAAGAGCAAAGTATGGAATACCGCGCGTATCGAAGCTTTGGAGTTGGATAATCTGATTGAAGTAGCGAAAGCGACTTTGGTGTCTGCCGAAGCACGTAAAGAATCGCGTGGCGCACACGCTTCAGACGACCATCCTGAGCGCGATGACGAAAACTGGATGAAACATACCCTGTATCATTCAGATACCAATACTTTGTCTTACAAACCGGTACATACCAAGCCTTTGAGCGTGGAATACATCAAACCGGCTAAACGCGTTTATTGATGAGTTTTCAGACGGCCTTTACCTTAAAGGCCGTCTGAAACCTAACCATACCCACATTGAACTGCTTGAATTCATAATACAAAATCATTGAGCAGTTTATGAGAAAAGGAACACTTCTCATGGAAAAAATGAGTTTTGAAATTTACCGTTACAACCCGGACGTTGATGCCAAACCTTATATGCAACGTTACGAGTTGGAATTGGAACCAACCGACGTTAAGCTTTTGGACGCTTTAGTGCGCCTGAAAGCACAAGACGATACATTGTCTTTCCGCCGTTCTTGCCGCGAAGGTATTTGCGGTTCTGACGGTATGAACATCAACGGTAAAAACGGCTTGGCATGTCTGACCGATCTGCGCAGCCTGAAACAGCCGGTTAAAATCCGCCCTCTGCCAGGTCTGCCTGTTATCCGCGACCTGATTGTGGATATGACCCAGTTCTTCAAACAATATCACTCAATCAAACCTTACGTTGTCAACGACAACCCTATCGATGCGGACAAAGAGCGTCTGCAAACTCAGGAAGAGCGTAAAGAGTTGGACGGTTTGTACGAGTGTATTTTGTGCGCCTGCTGTTCGACTGCCTGCCCGTCATTCTGGTGGAATCCTGATAAATTCGTTGGTCCGTCTGGCTTGCTGAATGCTTACCGTTTCATTGCGGATAGCCGTGATACCATCACTAATGAGCGTTTGGATAATCTGAACGACCCATACCGTTTGTTCCGTTGCCACACCATTATGAACTGCGTAGACGTATGTCCTAAACACTTGAATCCGACCCGAGCCATCGGTAAGATTAAAGAGATTATGTTGAAACGAGCCGTTTAAGAAATGATGGTTTTTGACGATATTGCCAAACGGAAAATCCGTTTTCAAACCCGCCGGGGATTGTTAGAACTAGACTTAATCTTCGGCAGGTTTATGGAAAAAGAATTCGAGCACCTGAGTGATCAGGAGTTGTCCGAATTTTCCGAAATCCTCGAATTTCAAGACCAAGAGTTGCTTGCCTTGATTAACGGACATTCGGCAACGGACAAGAAACACCTGATTCCCATGCTTGAAAAAATCAGACAGGCATGATGTGTTATAGAGCTTGTTTGCGATGCCAATCCGAACAAGCTTTTTCCATACTG
The DNA here is from genome assembly GCF_001814095.1 of Neisseria sp. HMSC068C12. Classification (NCBI taxonomy): domain Bacteria; kingdom Pseudomonadati; phylum Pseudomonadota; class Betaproteobacteria; order Neisseriales; family Neisseriaceae; genus Neisseria; species Neisseria sp. HMSC068C12. Next base: position 42,585 of record NZ_KV814812.1, read on the forward strand.
AGGCCGTCTGAAAAAAGGACCGTGCCGCTTGGGCGGCAACGAAAGCCCCAACTTACAAAGGAGTTTAAGAATGTCTAAATCAGTCAAGCTCACCACCCCAAATCAAGAGACCTTGGAACTGCCAGTATTGGAAGCAAGTATCGGCCATGATGTGGTTGACATCCGTGCGTTGACAAAAAATACAGGTCTGTTTTCATTCGACCCAGGATTCGTGTCCACTGCAAGTTGCGAATCCAAAATCACTTATATTGACGGCGATAAAGGTCTGTTATATTACCGTGGTTATCCTATCGAGCAGTTGGCCGAAAAATCCGATTACTTGGAAGTTTGTTACCTGTTGATCTACGGCGAGCTGCCTACGCCCGAACAGAAAAAAGAATTTGATGCTACAGTCAGCCACCATACTATGGTGCATGAACAGTTGACTTGGTTCTTCCGCGGTTTCCGTCGCGATGCGCACCCGATGGCGATGATGGTGGGTGTGGTTGGCGCTTTGTCTGCTTTCTATCAAGACAGCTTGGATATTACCAATCCTGAACACCGCAAAATCGCGATTTACCGCTTAATCTCCAAAATTCCGACCATTGCGGCAATGTGTTACCGTTATTCCAACGGTTTGCCGTTCAATTATCCAAAAAATAACCTTTCCTATGCTGAAAACTTCTTGCACATGATGTTTGCCACACCGTGTGAAGAATACAAACCTAATCCAGTCTTGGCCCGCGCGCTCGACCGCATCTTTATTTTGCATGCCGACCACGAGCAAAATGCTTCTACTTCGACCGTACGTTTGGCAGGCTCTTCAGGGGCGAACCCATTTGCCTGTATCGCTGCTGGTATCGCCTGTCTGTGGGGTGCTTCACACGGCGGTGCAAACGAAGCTGTGTTGAAGATGCTGGATGAAATCGGCGATGTGTCTAATGTTGCCGCATACATGGAAGGTGTGAAACAACGCAAATACCGTCTGATGGGCTTCGGTCACCGCGTATACCGCAATATGGACCCACGAGCCAACATCATGCGCGAAACCTGTTATGAAGTCTTAAAAGAATTGGGCTTGGAAGACAGTCCTAAATTCAAGCTGGCGATGGAATTGGAACAAATTGCACTGAAAGACCCATTCTTTGTTGAACGCAAGCTGTATCCAAACGTCGACTTCTACTCTGGTATCGTCTTGTCTGCATTGGGCATTCCAACTGAAATGTTTACCGTTATCTTCGCATTGTCGCGCAGTGTAGGTTGGATTTCTCATTGGCATGAAATGATTAGCGATCCGGCACTGAAAATCGGTCGCCCACGTCAACTTTATACCGGTGCAGAACGTCGCGATTACGTTCCGGTAGATAAACGCTAATAAACAATACATTAATATATTGTTGAAAAGTCGTTTGAAAAAATCGAATTGCCGTTTTCAATGAGGTTGGTCGTAATTAATTAAGTTGATAGCAGGTAATTTGATTTGAAATAGGGTAGAATAAAGTGTCATTTCAGACGGCCTGAATTCCGTTCGGAGAACACGGGATTCTACCCTTTGTTTATATTTTAAAGAAAAGAGCTCACGCCATGATGGACGAAAAACTCAATTTCTCTTATCTGTTTGGTTCTAATGCGCCATACATCGAGGAGTTGTATGAAAAGTTTCTGGATAATCCGGAATCTGTCGATGAAAAATGGAAACAGTACTTTACCGATTTGAGTAAACAGCCGGGCGCAGTCGCTGTCGATGTTGCCCATACACCGATTCGTGAATCATTTGCCACTTTGGCTAAAAAGAAAATTGCCGCAGCCGTCGCAGGCGGTGTGGATGAGGCAATGATGAAAAAGCAAGTCAGCGTTTTGCGACTGATTTCTGCCTATCGTATCCAAGGCGTGGGTGCAGCCCAACTTGATCCGCTCAAACGTATTCCTCCTCAAAATATTGAAGCTCTCGATCCTAAATTCCACGGTCTGTCAGATGCCGATATGGCACTTCAGTTCAATATGGGCGAGGGCGATTTTTCCGGTCAGAGCAAACTGCCTCTGTCCCAAATCATCAGTAACCTCAAACAAACCTACTGCGGCCATATCGCGGTAGAGTACATCTACATTCCAAATACCGAAGAGCGTCGTTGGGTTCGTAATTATTTTGAAAGCGTACTGTCTACACCAAGCTACAACGTTGAACAAAAACGCCGTATCTTGAAAGAAATGACTGCTGCCGAAACTCTGGAACGCTACCTGCATACCAAATATGTCGGTCAAAAACGTTTCGGTGTCGAAGGTGGCGAAAGTGCCATTGCCGGTTTGAACTATTTGATTCAAAACGCCGGTAAAGACGGCGTGGAAGAAGTCATCATCGGTATGGCACACCGTGGCCGTCTGAATGTTTTGGTTAACATTTTGGGCAAAAAACCGGCTGATCTGTTTGCCGAATTTGAAGGCCGTGCCGAAATCAAATTGCCTAGCGGCGACGTGAAATACCACATGGGCTTCAGCTCCGACATTGCTACGCCACACGGCCCGATGCACGTTTCTTTGGCATTCAACCCGTCACACTTGGAAATCGTTAATCCAGTAGTAGAAGGTTCTGCACGCGCCAAACAAAAACGTTTGGGCGAAAACGGCCGCGATAAAGTCTTGCCGGTATTGATTCATGGTGACTCCGCATTTATCGGTTTGGGTGTTAACCAAGCAACATTCAACCTGTCTAAAACACGCGGTTATACCACCGGCGGTACTGTTCACATCGTGATCAACAACCAAATCGGCTTTACGACTTCCGATACCCGCGATACCCGTTCAACCGTACACTGTACCGATATCGCGAAAATGGTTTCCGCTCCGGTTATCCATGTGAATGGCGATGATCCTGAACGCGTTTGCTTTGCCATCCAAGCTGCCTTGGATTACCGCAAAAAATTCCATAAAGACATCGTGGTTGATGTTGTCTGCTACCGTAAATGGGGCCACAACGAGGGCGATGATCCGACCTTGACCCAACCGATGATGTACAAAAAAGTATCGCAACACCCAGGTGCGCGTGCTTTGTACACCGAGCAACTGATTGCCGAAGGCGTGGTAACCCAAGCTGAGGCTGACGGTTACATCCAAGCCTACCGTGATGCTTTGGACAAAGGCGAACATGTTGAACAAACAACGTTGAGCAATTTCCAACGCACACAAATCGACTGGAGCAAATACCAAGGCAAAGATTGGCGCGAAAAAATCGAAACCGGTTTGCCTGCCGCCGACATTGAGCGTCTTACTGAGAAATTCACCGCTGTACCGGAAGGCTTTGCCCTGCATCCGACTGCAAAACGTGTGATCGAAGCGCGTAAAGCCATGGCATCCGGCAAACAAGCCATCGACTGGGGTATGGCCGAAACCCTCGCATACGCAAGCCTGCTGACCAAAGGTCATGGCGTGCGTATCTCTGGTGAGGACTCCGGCCGCGGTACATTCTCACACCGTCATGCCGTTCTGCACGATCAAAAACGCGAAAAATGGGACGACGGTACTTATGTTCCTCTGCGCAACATGGGCGAAGGCTTGGGCGAGTTCCTGGTTATCGACTCTATCTTGAACGAAGAAGCCGTAATGGCGTTCGAGTACGGCTTTGCCTGCTCCGCTCCTGACAAGCTGACCATTTGGGAAGCGCAATTCGGTGACTTCGCTAACGGCGCGCAAGTAACTATCGACCAATTCCTGTCTTCAGGCGAAACCAAATGGGGTCGTTTGTGCGGTCTGACCACCATCCTGCCGCACGGTTACGACGGTCAAGGCCCTGAGCACTCTTCTGCACGTGTAGAACGTTGGTTGCAACTGTGTTCTGAGAACAATATGCAAGTCATCATGCCGTCTGAAGCGTCGCAAATGTTCCACCTCTTGCAACGTCAAGTCTTGGGTTCATACCGCAAACCGCTGGTGATTTTCATGTCCAAACGCCTGTTGCGCTTCAAAGGTGCAATGAGCCCGCTGGAAAACTTCACCGAAGGTTCGACTTTCCGTCCAGTTATCGGAGATACCGCAGAACGTGCAAGCAACGACAGCGTGAAACGCGTGGTATTGTGTGCCGGTCAGGTTTACTATGACTTGGAAGCCGGCCGTACCGAGCGTAAACTGGAAAATGATGTTGCTATCGTCCGCGTTGAGCAGCTGTATCCGTTCCCATACGATGAGGTTAAAGCTGAACTGGCGAAATACCCGAACGCAAAATCTGTGGTTTGGGCGCAAGAAGAGCCGAAAAACCAAGGTGCGTTCTACCAAATCCGCCACCGTATCGAAGACGTTATCAGCGAAGAGCAAAAACTGTCTTATGCCGGTCGTCCAAGCAGTGCATCGCCTGCAGTGGGCTACTCAAGCAAACACATTGCTCAATTGAAACAATTGGTTGAAGACGCTTTGGCGTTGTAAACCTAGTGGCATTCCGTTTGAAATTGTTCAGGCGGAATGCCCATATGCAGAATTAAAAACACACAACAGGCCGTCTGAAAGGGCCATTGGAGACACAAAATGATTATTGATGTAAAAGTACCTATGCTGTCTGAAAGCGTATCTGAGGGCACGCTCTTGGAATGGAAGAAAAAAGTTGGCGAAGCAGTTGCCCGTGACGAAATCCTGATCGATATCGAAACTGACAAAGTGGTTTTGGAAGTCCCTTCTCCACAAGCCGGCGTATTGGTTGAAATCGTAGCTCAAGACGGTGAAACCGTTGTTGCCGACCAAGTTTTGGCTCGCATCGATACAGCTGCTACTGCCGCTGCTGAAGCCCCAGCCGCCGCGCCTGCCGAAGCTACCCCAGCCGCCGCTCCTGCTGCTGCACAAAACAACGCCGCTATGCCTGCTGCCGCCAAACTGGCTGCCGAGACCGGTGTTGACGTGAACGCATTGCAAGGTTCCGGCCGTGACGGTCGCGTATTGAAAGAAGACGTACAAAATGCCGCTGCCAAACCTGCCGCAGCCGCAGCCCCTGCCGTTGCACTTCCTGCCGGCGCACGTCCTGAAGAACGCGTACCAATGAGCCGCCTGCGTGCCCGTGTTGCAGAACGCCTCTTGGCTTCTCAACAAGAAAACGCCATTTTGACTACATTCAACGAAGTCAACATGAAACCAATCATGGACTTGCGTGCGAAGTACAAAGATAAATTCGAGAAAGAACACGGCGTGAAATTGGGCTTTATGTCCTTCTTCGTTAAATCCGCTGTTGCCGCCCTGAAAAAATACCCGGTTGTGAATGCTTCTGTTGACGGCAAAGACATCGTTTACCACGGCTACTTCGACATCGGTATCGCAATTGGCAGCCCACGCGGTTTGGTTGTGCCAATCCTGCGCGATGCCGACCAAATGAGCATTGCCGACATCGAACAAGCAATTGTTGATTACGCGAAAAAAGCAAAAGACGGCAAAATCGCTATCGAAGATCTGACCGGCGGTACATTCAGTATTACCAACGGCGGTACTTTCGGTTCTATGATGTCTACCCCGATCATCAACCCGCCTCAATCTGCGATTTTGGGTATGCACGCCACTAAAGAGCGCGCTGTGGTTGAAAACGGTCAAGTTGTTGTCCGTCCAATGATGTATCTGGCTCTGTCTTACGACCACCGTATCATTGACGGCCGCGAAGCTGTATTGACCTTGGTAGCCATTAAAGACGCGTTGGAAGACCCAGCACGCCTGTTGTTGGATCTGTAATCGTTTCAGACGGCCTTTTATTTGTTAATGAAAAGGCCGTCTGAATTTTTATTTAGATGTAGCGTAATGTAGTATCGTGCTACAATAGGCTCAACGAACGATTGAGGCCGTCTGAAACATTTGATTCGAATGAATCGGCAGATATAGACTTTCAGACGGCCTTTTCTTAAAACCATCAAAACGCAGTCATTCAAAATAAAAAAGAAACAAAAAGTATCGTTTTTATTTTGAGATACTGCAAAAGCAAAGGATGACACGATGTCTCAATATGATGTAGTAGTGATTGGTGCAGGCCCGGGCGGATACGTTGCCGCCATTCGTGCTGCGCAACTGGGTTTCAAAACCGCTTGCGTTGACGCAGGCGTTAACAAAGCAGGCAACGCCCCAGCATTGGGCGGTACTTGCTTGAACGTAGGCTGTATCCCTTCTAAAGCCCTGTTGCAATCCAGCGAACATTTCCACGCTGCGCAACACGATTTTGCAGAACACGGTATCACTGTCGGCGACGTAAAATTCGACGCAGCCAAAATGATTGAGCGCAAAGATGCCATCGTAACCAAGCTGACCGGCGGCGTGAAATTCCTGTTCCAAAAAAACAAAGTAACCAGCCTGTTCGGTACTGCTTCTTTTGCTGGTAAAAATGGCGATGCTTATCAAATCGAAGTCGATAACAAAGGCGAGAAAACCGTTATCGAAGCCAAACACGTCATCGTAGCGACCGGTTCCGTACCGCGTCCGCTGCCACAAGTTGCTATAGACAACGTGAACGTATTAGACAACGAAGGCGCATTGAATCTGACCGAAGTACCTGCCAAACTCGGCGTGATCGGTTCCGGTGTGATTGGTTTGGAAATGGGTTCCGTATGGAACCGCGTGGGTGCAGAAGTTACCATTCTTGAAGCCGCGCCGACCTTCCTGGCTGCCGCCGACCAACAAATCGCCAAGGAAGCCTTCAAATACTTCACCAAAGAGCAAGGTCTGAGCATCGAATTGGGCGTGAAAATCGGCGACATCAAATCTGAAGGCAAAGGCGTTTCCGTTGCTTACGAAACTGCTGCCGGCGAAGCCAAAACCGAAGTATTCGACAAACTGATTGTTGCCATCGGCCGTATTCCAAACACCAAAGGCCTGAACGCCGAAGCCGTAGGCTTGGAAAAAGACGAACGCGGCTTTATCAAAGTAGATGGCGAATGCCGTACCAATCTGCCTAACGTATGGGCAATCGGCGACGTGGTTCGCGGCCCGATGTTGGCACACAAAGCCAGTGACGAAGGTGTTGCCGTTGCAGAGCGCATTGCCGGTCAAAAACCGCATATCGACTTCAACAACGTACCGTTCGTGATTTACACCGACCCTGAAATCGCTTGGGTGGGTAAAACCGAAGAGCAACTCAAAGCCGAAGGCGTGGAGTACAAAAAAGGTACTTCAGGTTTCGGCGCAAACGGTCGCGCATTGGCAATGGGCAAAGCCAAAGGTACGGTCAAAGTATTGGCAGATGCCAAAACCGACCGCATCTTAGGCGTACACATGATTGGTCCGGTTGTCAGCGAATTGGTTACCGAAGGCGTGACTGCGCTCGAATTCTTCGCCAGCAGCGAAGACATCGCCCGCATCATCCATGCCCACCCAACCTTGTCCGAAGTGGTTCACGAAGCTGCATTGGCGGCCGACAAACGCGCTTTGCACGGTTGATAGACATTAAGGCCGTCTGAAATTTTTCAGACGGCCTTAAGACCTCCGACAAATTGAATGTTCCGAGAGCTTCGTTTTCTGATTTATAATTCCGTCAGACAAACAAACAGCATTTACATTCATTATGAACAAAGAAATAGTCGGTATTTTCTTTATACCGATGGGCATCATCAGCATGTGTATGGCCGCATTGTGGCAGATGTATGTGATGATGACCGAAACTTATACGCTCAACCGTTTCAAAGATAAAGAATTGGTTTGGCGCGTGGCATTGTTGTTTATCAGTTTCAGCCTTGCCGTTTATCTGCTCTGCCCGAATTCGCGTAAAAAAGGCATTGTCTTTTTTATTCTCGGAGGAGGAGGCGCAACCATGTATCTGCTGGCGCGGATGTGGTTGCCTTTCAGTAAATAGTAGGGCCGTCTGAAAATATGGGATTGGCCGCAGGGCGATTCCTAAAACCCACTCACCTTAAGGAGAAATCCATGAATTTACACGAGTATCAGGCTAAAGAACTGCTGGCTAGCTACGGTTTGCCCGTACAAGGCGGTATTTTGGCACACAACGGCGAAGAAGCCGCTGCAGCTTACGACAAATTGGGCGGTAAATTCGCTGTTGTCAAAGCACAAGTACACGCCGGCGGCCGCGGTAAAGCGGGTGGCGTAAAAGTCGTTAAAAGCCGCGAAGAAGCTAAAGAAGTGGCTGAAAGCCTGATTGGCACCAACTTGGTAACTTACCAAACCGATGCCAACGGCCAACCTGTCAACAGCGTTTTGGTTTGCGAAGATATGTATCCGGTTCAAACTGAGCTGTACTTGGGCGCAGTGGTTGACCGTTCTACCCGCCGCGTTACATTCATGGCTTCTACCGAAGGTGGCGTGGAAATCGAAAAAGTTGCTGCCGAAACTCCAGAAAAAATCTTCAAAGTAACCGTTGATCCGCTGGTTGGCCTGCAACCTTGCCAAGCTCGCGAAGTTGCCTTCCAACTGGGCTTGAAAGACAAACAAATCAACGAGTTCGTCAAACTGATGACCGGTGCGTACAAAGCGTTTATCGAAAACGACTTCGCACTGTTTGAAGTAAACCCATTGGCAGTCCGTGAAAACGGCGACTTGGCCTGTGTGGACGGCAAAATCGGTATCGACAGCAACGCGCTCTACCGCCTGCCGAAAATTGCCGCTTTGCGCGACAAATCTCAAGAAAACGAACGTGAGCTGAAAGCTTCTGAATTCGACCTGAACTATGTTGCCCTGGAAGGCAACATCGGCTGTATGGTGAACGGTGCCGGTTTGGCGATGGCCACTATGGACATTATCAAACTCAAAGGCGGCCAACCTGCCAACTTCTTGGACGTTGGTGGCGGCGCAACCAAAGACCGCGTGGTTGAAGCGTTCAAACTGATTCTGGAAGACAAATCCGTTAAAGGCGTATTGATCAACATCTTCGGCGGTATCGTACGTTGCGACATGATTGCGGAAGCCATCGTGGCAGCCGTTAAAGAAATCAACGTCAACGTTCCTGTCGTTGTTCGTTTGGAAGGTAACAACGCCGAACTCGGCGCGAAAATCCTGAACGAATCAGGTCTGAAACTGACTTCTGCAGACGGCCTGAATGACGCAGCCGAAAAAATTGTTGCAGCCGTAAACGCCTAAGGAGAAAAGAATGAGCGTATTGATTAATAAAGACACCAAAGTATTGGTTCAAGGTTTCACCGGTAAAAACGGTACTTTCCACTCCGAACAAGCTCTGGCTTACGGCACTAAAGTTGTCGGCGGCGTTACCCCAGGCAAAGGCGGTCAAACCCACCTGAACCTGCCTGTATTCAACACCATGAAAGAAGCCGTTAAAGAAACCGGCGCGGACGCATCTGTAATTTACGTTCCCGCTCCGTTTGTTTTGGATTCTATCGTTGAAGCCGTTGATTCAGGCGTAGGCTTGGTCGTTGTGATTACCGAAGGCGTGCCTACTTTGGACATGCTCAAAGCCAAACGTTACTTGGAAACCAACGGCAACGGTACCCGCTTGGTCGGCCCTAACTGCCCGGGCGTGATTACTCCGGGCGAGTGCAAAATCGGTATTATGCCGGGCCACATCCACACTCCAGGCCGCATCGGTATTATTTCCCGTTCCGGTACATTGACTTACGAAGCTGTGGCACAAACCACCAAACTGGGCTTGGGTCAATCAACCTGTATCGGTATCGGCGGCGACCCGATTCCTGGTATGAACCAAATCGACGCACTGAAACTCTTCCAAGAAGACCCAGATACCGACGCCATCATCATGATTGGTGAAATCGGCGGTACTGCGGAAGAAGAAGCAGCCGAATACATCCAATCCAACGTAACCAAACCTGTTGTAGGTTACATCGCAGGTGTTACCGCTCCTAAAGGCAAACGTATGGGTCACGCCGGTGCGATTATCTCCGGTGGTAAAGGTACTGCCGAAGAAAAATTCGCCGCTTTCGAAAAAGCCGGTATCGCTTACACCCGCAGCCCTGCCGAGTTAGGCACTACCATGCTGGAAGTGTTGAAAGCAAAAGGTTTGGCATAAGACTTAAGTCTTTAAGCTGAATGGAAAAGGCCGTCTGAAGTTTTCAGACGGCCTTTTTTAAATTTCATCGGGTTGTTTTCGTTATAGGAACTTAATTTAATTTAAATTAACGTTTATTTGGAAATAAATGGTTATAATACTATTAACAGATAAACAATCTGTAATCATATCAATCTATAGGAGAGTAGTATGAAAAAACATAATTTTGAAAAACGTCGTGATGCTTTGTTGGAAGATATCCGAGAAGTAATGGATGATGTGGACGAACTGTACCGCAATGGTGTTGAAGCCGGTTCGGAAGAAGGTAGTAAAATTCGCGCTAAATTGGAAGCAAAATTGGCAGAAGCCAAAGAGCGTTTTAGCAGCTTCGAAGAAGAAATTAGCGAACGATTTAAAGATGGTAAAGAGCTTTTTTCCGAATTAGAGTCAGATGCTGGTGCACGCTTGAAACGCGGTGCCAAACAAGCTGATGAAGTGGTGCATGAAAAACCATATTATGCAATGGGTTTTGCCGCATTGGCCGGTTTGGTTGTCGGTGTGTTGTTGAACCGCCGTTAATGCGAATATGTTAAGGCCGTCTGAACAGGCGTGCACATGAAATCATGGATTTCATTGCGCCGTGCAGACGGCCTTAGCCTTATGTTTCCTAAGAAAAAAGGATAATCGAGATGGGAATTCGCCAGCGTTTTGAACATGGCAAGGCTTTGTTGAATCAGGGCGCGGATTTGCTGTTGCTGCGTTTGCAGGTATTGAGCTTGGATTTGACGCGTCAGGCGGAGAATGTGTTCCGTTTGGCGATTTGGCTGGTGTTGTCCGGCGCGCTGTTGATGGTGGGCTTGGTCGGTTTGTTGTTTGGCTTGAACCGCGTGCTGTCGGATGTGGCCGCTTTGTGGGTATTTTTCGGCATTTTCTTTGTAAGCCTGCTGATTATTGCTGTATTGTTCCGCAAAGTGTCGGCGGACTATCGGGAGCAGGGCAGTCGTGTGGCTGAAACCTTGCAGGATATTCGATCGGACATTGCGTATTTGCGCGGTGAGATAGATAAGGATGCGGACGATGAAGCAACAGGAGTATGAAGAAGAGCGCGAGCTGCTGCTTTTAGAAGCTAAGCTGGTGCGGCTGCGGATTGAAGCGGAAAATTTGAAACTGCGTAAAGCGGAAGAAAGCAAAACACGACAGGGCAATCAGTTGATTAAGCTCGCAGATGTGGCGTATCAGTTGAGCCAAACGCGTTTGCTGTCTCAACGTGCTTTGTTTTCTACATCGCGCCGTCGGCATTGGATTTGGCTGGTATTGGCGGTCATACTGGGCTTGTCGAGATAATCGAGGGCTGAGGTTTGGTCAAAATGATATTTGCGGCGTGTTGTTGGAGCGTGTGAACCGCTTGTTGAGGACGCTGCGTCATTGTGTTGCCGAAACTGAAGCTTTATCTATATTGAGTATTTTTTACAAAAGACACCGGCCGTCTGAACATTTCAGACGGCCTCAATGTTTGGAGTTTCAGATATAATGGCGGCAATTTTGAAATTATTAAATGAAGGATAAGTGATGAACCGTTTGTATCCCCACCCGATTATCGCCCGTGAGGGCTGGCCGATTATCGGCGGCGGTTTGGCTTTGAGCCTGCTGGTGTCGATGTGCTGCGGCTGGTGGTCTTTGCCGTTTTGGGTGTTTACCGTATTTGCCCTGCAGTTTTTCCGCGACCCTGCGCGTGAGATTCCGCAAAATCCTGAAGCGGTGTTGAGCCCTGTTGACGGCCGTATCGTGGTGGTTGAGCGCGCACGCGATCCGTATCGTGATGTCGATGCTTTGAAAATCAGTATTTTTATGAACGTGTTCAACGTGCATTCGCAAAAATCGCCTGCCGATTGTACGGTAACGAAAGTGGTCTATAACAAAGGCAAATTCGTGAATGCGGATTTGGACAAAGCCAGCACGGAAAACGAACGTAATGCGGTTTTGGCGACTACGGCTTCAGGTCGTGAAATTACTTTTGTTCAAGTGGCCGGTTTGGTGGCGCGCCGTATTTTATGCTACACCCAAGCAGGTGCGAAACTGTCTCGCGGCGAACGTTATGGCTTTATCCGCTTTGGCTCGCGCGTGGATATGTATCTGCCTGTCGATGCGCAGGCGCAAGTGGCGATTGGTGATAAAGTTACCGGCGTCAGCACTGTATTGGCGCGTTTGCCGCTGACTGCGCCGCAAACTGAATCTGAGCCTAAAGCCGCAGCTCAACAAGCTGCGCCAGCTCCACAAGCGACTCCGGCTGAAACAGTGGCAAGCCAATCTACCGAACAGCAGCAAATCGAAGCAGCAGCGGCTAAAATTCAAGCGGCTGTGCAAGATGTGTTGAAAGATTAATAGTCAGTTTTAAATGATTGGTTAAAACAAGAAAAAAGGTTTTCAGACGGCCGTCTGAAAACCTTTTTTGTTTGCCTATCCGATTTTAAAACTTCACATTTACGCCACCGGTAAAGCTGCGGCCCATTTGCGGCGTATCAGAGAGGAAGCTGCTGTGGGCGTAAACGGATTGGTTGAGCAGGTTGTCGGCTTTGACGTACCAATTCCACTCGCCATAGCGCGTATTGCGGCGGTAGTTTGCGCCGAGGTTGAGCATATGGTGTCCGGGTGTGCGTGTTTCGTAGCGGGCGAGTTTGTTTTGATTGAACACGCGGTAGTAGTCCAAATTGGCATCGATACGGTCGGTCAGCGAGGCTTTCAGGTGGAAGCCGAGGCGCGCAGCCGGAACGCGAGGGGCGTTTTGGTCGTCCTGTGCGATGAAAGGACGGTTACCGTAAGCATCTTCCCTGCCGGGTAGGGAAGGCAGGTTTTTCAGACGGCCTCGTACATAGTCGCCGGAAACGCCGATGCGGTAGCGCGGTGTCGGTTTGAAGTAGATTTCGCCTTCCGCGCCGTAGAAGTCGGCGCCGGATTGGTTGTAGCGCACGAGTTTCATTTCGCTGTCGTCTTCGATGGATTTGGGGCCGCGTCCGTCGTTTAAGGTTTGGGCGTAAATGTAGTTGCCGAAGCGGTTGCGGTAGAGCGCCAGATTGTATTGCCAGCGGTCGCCTTCGTAGCCCAGCGCGATTTCGATGTTGTTGGAACGCTCTTTGTTGAGGTGTTTGTTGCCGACTTCAAAGGTGTTGGTGGCGACGTGTTTGCCGTGTGCGTACAGCTCTTGCGTTGACGGCAGGCGTTCCTGATGGGAGGTGGTCAGGCTGAGTTTGTGTTGTGGCGTGAAATACCAGTTTCCCGAAAGTGCGAACGAGCGGGCGGTTTGGCGGTGCGCGCCGAGGTCGGGCAGGGGCTGGTTGTAGTAGTTTTCCCGATCAATCAATGCTTTGTCGTACTGGATGGAAGCTTTTTGTTTTTCCACGCGTACGCCACCTTCTAGCGTGAAATTGTCCCAGTTTGCCTGTTCTACACCGAAAAAGCTGTAATGGCGCACATTGTTGTCAATCAACATCGGTTGTTGGACGGTTTCGGGAATGGCGGAAAGCGCGCTGGATTTTTGTCCCAAATATTGCACGCCCCAGCTGCCTTTCAGACGGCCTATGGGTTGGTGGCGCAACTCGATACGGGCGTTGTGTGTTTTGTTGTTGAAGAAGTTTTCTACTGCATCGCCTGCTTTTTCGTCGTGGTGGTAGTCATTGTGGTTTAGGTGTACGCGCAGGGCTTCAAAACCGGGGAATGGCTGCTTCCATTCGGCGCGGAGTTCGTAGCGTTTGTTGCGCAGGTCTATCCACGGTTTGCCGTTGTGGGCATGGGTGTGTGCATTATCGTCGTCGTGAAAGCCGCAGCTCAAGCCCGGATTATCGTAATCAACATCTTCTTCGGTCAATAGGTGCGGATAAAGCTGCAAATAGCGTTTGTTAATCAAACTTTTCTGCCAGATGATGTCGGCGTGGCAGTCGTCGTAGAGATGGCTGTGGGCAGGCAGGCCGTAGCGGTCGCGACGGTCGCTGTACGCCACGCCGAGGAACCCTTTATCGCCAACCCAAGACAGACCGATGCTGCCGGTTTTTGAATCGGCATGGCTATCGGGCAGTCGTTTCAGACGGCCTTCTTCTTTTTGATAGCGCGGTACGGCGTAATCGCCCGATTTGCGGTACAGCCCTTCGGTATGCAGCACGAAGTTTTTGTCCAATCCGACGTTGATGCCGCCGGACGTGAGTTTTTCCAGATTGCCGCTGCTCAAACGTAATCCGGCTTCGCCCGATACTCCGTTTTCAGGCATTTTTTCGGGGATTTTGCCATCGGCAACATCGACCAAACCGGCTACATTGCCCGAGCTGTACAAGAGCGTAACTGGGCCGCGCAGGATTTCGACCTGTTGCGACAAGGCGCTGTCCACCATCAAGGCATGGTCGGGAGAGAAATCCGCCATGTCGCCCGTTTCGCCGTGATGGTTCAATACTTTAATCCGTCTGCCTGTTTGACCGCGAATAACGGGAGCAGATGCGCCGCCGCCGTATTGCGAGGCATGAATGCCCGGTACGCCGTCTAAAGCATCGCCTAAGTTGACGGCTTTTTGGCGTAAGGTATCGCCGGAGATGATTTTGTCGGAGGCGGTCGAAGTATGCAGCAGCCCCGAAGTGGCGCGCGGACGGCTTTTGCCGACGACGGTAACCTCGTCCAAGTCAACCGACTGATCGGTTTCATGCGCTTGGGAGAGGATGGGGGTGCTGATTAAAAGAATAGATAAAACAATGGGTTTGAGTGTGGTTTGTGTCATTTTAGTTTCTCATCATATTTCGAAAGGCTGTTATTATATAACATTGCGTCATTTATATGATAAGATTTTTGAGAAAAAAGGCCGTCTGAAAACGAAGCGTGGTTTTCAGACGGCCTTTAGCTTGTATGTAGGTTTAAATGAAAACGGAACAATCTCTCTGCAGCCTGGTTTGGGTAAGGCAGAAAGTCATGGCAGATTGTTTGCTTTCATTGAAAGCATTACTTGGTTTCGGCGGCTTTAGCGCCAGTGGTCTCTGCAATCAGATCAAGGAATACCAACGGTTTTTTGTCGATATTTTTGAGTGCGTGGGACTGTCCAGGGCGGGCGATGGTAATGTCGCCGGCACCGACTTCGGTTTGTTTGCCTTCGCTGTCGGTAAACAGGCCTTTGCCGGATACGATGATGTAAACGTCTTCATTGCCGGTATGTTTGTGCTGACCGATGGAAGCACCCGGCGGTAATGTGAGCCAGCCGATTTCTTTGAATGCGTCTTGGTCGGCGGTTTGATGGCGCGTGAAGGCAAAGTTGCCGAGCAATGGGCCTTGGCCTCCGGCTGCGTTTTCGCGGTTCCATTCTGCTAAGTCGGCTTTTTTGTACACTTGGATGCTGCGGTCGGTGGGGGTGGTTTGTTCGGCAGCTTGGGCGCTTATGGATGTGCCGAGCAGAAGGGCGACAGATAATGCGGCAAATAGTGGTTTCATGGTGGTTCTCCGTTTGTCAGGTTGAGTCAGATAATGCGGATTCCGTTTTCAGACGGCCTGCGGGGTTGAAATGTGTAACCCTGCAGGCTTCCCCCAAGTTTTATTTCACATTGCGCAGATAGTTCAACAATAAAGGAACAGGGCGGCCGGTCGCGCCTTTTTCACCGCCGGATTTCCATGCGGTACCTGCGATGTCGAGGTGTGCCCATGGATAGTCTTCGGTGAAGTAAGACAGGAATGTTGCGGCGGTAATCGTGCCTGCACCCGGCGTACCGATGTTTGGAATGTCGGCAAAGTTGGATTTGAGTTGGTCTTTGTAGGTTTCAAAGAGCGGCAGTTGCCATGCTTTGTCGTCCACGTTGCGGGAAGCGGTCAGCAGGCTGTCGACCAAATCTTGATTGTTGCCCATCACGCCGCTGACGTCATGACCCAAAGCGATGATGCACGCGCCGGTCAGGGTGGCGACGTCGATAACGGCTTTGGGTTTGAATTGTTCGGCGTAAGTGAGTGCGTCGCATAAAATCAGACGGCCTTCGGCATCGGTGTTCAATACTTCGATGGTCAAGCCTTTCATGCTTTTCACGACGTCCCCCGGTTTGTTGGCCGCGCCGGAAGGCATGTTTTCGCAGGTGGCGACGACGGCAATCAGGTTGATCGGCAGTTGCAGTTTGACGGCGGCGCAGAAGGTACTGATGACGGTTGCCGCGCCGCACATGTCGAACTTCATTTCGTCCATGTTCAGGCCGGGTTTGAGGGAAATGCCGCCTGTGTCGAAGGTAATGCCTTTGCCGACCAAGACGACGGGGGCGGCTTCTTTGTCGGCCGCACCGAAATAGCTCAGTTCGACCAAATATGGGTCTTCGACGCTGCCTTTGGCGACAGACCAGAACGAACCCATGTTTTCTTTAATGTAGTCTTTTTCAATGATTTTAGCGTGTGCGCCCAATTTTTCGGCTTCGGCTTTCGCGGTACGCGCGAGGAATTCAGGCGTGCATTCGTTGGGTGCGGCATTGCCCAAGTCGCGGCAGAGGCTTTGTCCGTAAACCTGCGCTTCGGCAACGCGCAGGGCTTCTTTGACGGCGGCTTCGTGTGCGCTGTGGAACACGGCTTCTGCAAATTTGGCCGGTTTGGCTTCTTTTTTGTAGCGGTCGAAACGGTAGGCGGCATTGCCGAACGCAATCGCAAACGCTTCGGCAACGGCTGCTGCTTGCGCTTCTTCAAAGGCGTGAACGTCCACATTGACCGTTTCTTGATTTTGCGCCCATTTGGCGGCTTCGGCTGCGGCTTTGTTCAGCGCGGCGCGGTCGGTTTTTTCGAGGCGGGAGACGGCAATGGCTTGCAAACCGTTGTCCGTCGGGATTTTGGTGTCGGCGAAATTTTGACCTTCTTCAAGGGAAGCGAAGAGGGCGAGGGCAGTCGGGTTGCTCAGTTGCGATGCTTCGGCGCAGACAAATAATTGCGCACCTGCCTGTTGAGCCTGCAAAGTTTCGGCTTTTGTGCTAAATTTCACGTTTATTCTCCTGATTGGAACGGTTGTCGGTTGTTCAGACGGCCTGTTGACCAACCGTCCGAACAGATGAAAATCATTGTACTCCATTTGTGTCATGCCGTCTGAAGCCTTATTAATAAATATAGGTTTCCCATAAACCGTATACCACGCTCAATCTTATGATTTACCAAAGAAACTTTATTAAAGAACTTTCCTTTACCGCCGTCGGCATCTTTGTCGTCCTCTTGGCGGTATTGGTGTCCACGCAGGCCATCAACCTGCTTGGCCGCGCAGCCGACGGGCGTGTCGCCATCGATGCCGTGCTGGCCTTAGTCGGCTTCTGGGTAATCGGCATGACACCGCTTTTGCTGGTGTTGACCGCATTTATCAGTACGTTGACTGTATTGACCCGCTACTGGCGCGACAGCGAAATGTCGGTTTGGCTCTCTTGCGGATTGGCATTGAAACAATGGATACGCCCGGTCATGCAGTTTGCCGTGCCGTTTGCCATTTTGATTGCCGTCATGCAGCTTTGGGTAATGCCGTGGGCAGAGTTGCGTAGCCGCGAATATGCCGAAATTTTGAAGCAGAAGCAGGAATTATCTTTGGTGGAAGCCGGCGAGTTTAATAGCTTGGGCAAGCGCAACGGCAGGGTTTATTTTGTCGAAACCTTCGATACCGAATCCGGCATCATGAAAAACCTGTTCCTGCGCGAGCAGGATAAAAATGGCAACGACAACATCGTTTTTGCCAAAGAGGGCAATTTTTCGCTGACCGACAACAAACGTACGCTTGAATTGCGCGACGGCTACCGTTACAGCGGTACGCCCGGCAAAGCCGATTACAACCGCGTTTCTTTCCAACACCTCAGCCTGATTATCAGCACCACGCCCAAACTCATCGACCCTGTTTCACACCGCCGTACCATCCCGACCGCCCAACTGATTGGCAGCAGCAACCCCCAACACCAGGCGGAATTGATGTGGCGTATTTCCTTGACCGTCAGCGTTTTGTTGCTGTGCCTGCTTGCCGTGCCGCTTTCCTATTTCAATCCGCGCAGCGGCCATACCTACAATATCCTGATTGCCATCGGCTTGTTTTTGGTTTACCAAAACGGGCTGACCTTTCTGCGCAATGCCGTGGAAGACGGCAAAATCCATTTCTGGCTCGGACTGCTGCCCATGCACATCATCATGTTTGTGATTGCCGTCGTCCTGCTGCGCGTGCGCAGTATGCCTAGCCAACCCTTCTGGCAGGCGGTTGCCAAAAGTCTGACATTGAAAGGCGGAAAATGAACCTGATTTCACGTTACATCATCCGTCAAATGGCGGTTATGGCGGTTTACGCCCTTCTTGCCTTCCTCGCTTTGTACAGCTTTTTTGAAATCATCAACGAAGTCGGCGATCTTGGAAAAGGCAGCTATAACGGCGCAAAATTGGGGCAGTATGTTTTAATGCAGATGCCTGCGCGCGCCTATGAACTGATGCCGCTTGCCGTTTTGATCGGCGGCCTGATTTCCCTCAGCCAACTGGCTTCCGGCAGCGAGCTGACCGTCATCAAAGCCAGCGGCATGAGCACCAAAAAGCTGCTGTT
This sequence comes from Neisseria sp. HMSC068C12, assembly GCF_001814095.1. Taxonomy (NCBI): domain Bacteria; kingdom Pseudomonadati; phylum Pseudomonadota; class Betaproteobacteria; order Neisseriales; family Neisseriaceae; genus Neisseria; species Neisseria sp. HMSC068C12. The sequence continues at coordinate 61,019 of NZ_KV814812.1, forward strand.
GATTCTGTCGCAGTTCGGTTTGATTTTCGCCATTGCCACCGTCGCGCTTGGCGAATGGGTTGCACCCACGCTGAGTCAAAAAGCCGAAAACATCAAAGCCGCCGCCATCAACGGCAAAATCAGTACCGGCAATACCGGCCTTTGGCTCAAAGAAAAAAACAGCATCATCAACGTGCGCGAAATGCTGCCCGACCATACCCTGCTGGGCATCAAAATTTGGCAGCGCAACGATAAAAACGAACTGACCCAAGCGGCAGAAGCCGAATCAGCGGTTTTGAATCCCGACGGCAGCTGGCAGCTGAAAAACATCCGCCGCAGCATATTGGGCGAAGATAAAGTCGAGGTTTCTACCGCCGCCGAAGAAAACTGGCCGATTTCCGTCAAACGCAACCTGATGGACGTATTGCTCGTCAAGCCCGACCAAATGTCTGTCGGCGAATTGACCACCTACATCGACCATCTGGAAAAAAACAACCAAAATACCCAAGTCTATGCCATCGCATGGTGGCGCAAGCTGGTGTATCCCGTTGCCGCATGGGTGATGGCGCTTGTTGCCTTTGCCTTTACCCCGCAAACCACGCGCCACGGCAATATGGGCTTGAAACTTTTCGGCGGTATCTGCCTTGGTTTGCTGTTCCACTTTGCCGGACGGCTCTTCGGCTTTACCAGTCAGTTGTACGGCGTGCCGCCGTTTTTGGCGGGCGCATTGCCGACGGTTTTGTTTGCACTGTTGGCGGTGTATCTGATACGCCGTCAAGAAAAAAGATAAGGCAAAATAAACTTCAGGCCGTCTGAAAGGCAATCTTCAGACGGCCTGAGTATTTTGTGTGCAAAAAACAAAATGCTAAAGTAAAATAATACCTTTCCAAACCAATGCGGCTATTGAAAATGTCCCAAACCATCTGCTTGAATATGATTGTCAAAAACGAAGCGGCAATTATCGAAGAAACACTGGCCAACATCACCGACCACATCAAACTTGACTACTACGTCATCAGTGACACCGGCTCGACCGATGATACCGCCGGCGTGATCCGCCGCTTTTTCGATGCAAAGGGCATCGCAGGCGAGATTCATCATGATGGTTGGCAAAATTTTGCATACAACCGCAATCAGGCGTTGAAACACGCAAAAAACAAAACCGATTACGTGTTGATTTTTGATGCGGACGACCGCTTTGAAGGCAAATTGGAATTGCCCGAGTTGACCGCCGACCGTTACCGCCTCCGCATGAGAAATGCCATGGGCAGCGTGGTTTATTACCGTCCGCTGTTGTTGCGCAATGACGGAACATTCTACTGGCGCGGCGTGTTGCACGAATTTATTGAAACCGACAAACAAGATACCAGCGAAGCCACGCTTCATGGCGACTATACGGTTCTCAGCGGCCGTTTCGGCGCGCGCAGCAATATGGCGAACAAATACCTGCTTGACGCGGTTTCTTTGGAAAAAGCGTTTTACAGCCCTGAAGATGAAGACCTGAAACCGCGTTACGCCTTTTACGCGGCGCGCTCTTATTGGGATTCTGATATGCCCGAGCGTGCGAGCGAATGGTTTAAAAAACGCATCGAGTTGGGCGGTTGGATAGAGGAAGTGACGGTTTCTTACCAACAGCTGGGCGAGTGCTACAAATTAATGGGCAAACGCGATGAAGCCTTGGCAACTTGGTTGGCAGGCTACGATTACAACCCGCGCCGTGCCGAGTGTCTCTACCTTGCGCAAACCATGCTGCGTCAGGAAGGGAAATACCGCATTTCCCATGCAATCGGCCTGATGGCGAAACGTATCCCGTTCCCAAAAGACGATATTCTTTTTGTCCAAAGCAATGTTTATCAGTTGGACATCGATTATGAATTGTCGGTTACCGCCTATGCGGCCGGCGATTTGCGCCAAGGCTATGAGTCTTGCCGCCACTTGCTCTTGCTTAATGTACGCGAGGTATTGACCACAGTGACCATGCAAAATATGTGGCTCTACCGCGAACATGCGCAAACCGAAACGCGCGAAGTATTAGAGCAGCTGGTAGCCGTCATGCAGCCTTATGCCGAGCAGGGTGGACGTTTGGCAGAAGTGACCGAATATTTTGCTGATATTTTGAAAAACCGTTAATCAGGACTTTGCCCCGACCATAAGGCCGTCTGAAAGGAAATTTTTTGAGCAAGCGCAATCTGTTTTCCGTCGATAAATCTTTGGAAAAGCCCGAACGCGTCCTCTTGGTCGGCGTGATGTTGACGGCGGACTATTCCGGCGCAAACGAAACGCGCGAGCGCGGCTTTCAGACGGCCTTGACCGAAGCGGCAGAATTGGTGGGCGCGGCCGGCGGCGATTTGGTTTCTATCGAAACTTCACGCCGCGATAAACCGCATCCGGCTTCGTTTGTCGGTACGGGCAAGGCGGAAGAGTTGGCGGCAGTGGTCAAGCAGCATGATGTCGGGCTGGTTGTGTTCAACCACGAACTCACGCCGACACAAGAGCGTAATCTGGAAAAAGAGCTTCAATGCCGCGTCCTAGACAGAGTGGGTTTGATTTTGGCGATTTTTGCCAAACGCGCCCAATCGCAGGAAGGTAAGTTGCAGGTGGAGCTGGCTCAGTTGAACCATTTGAGCGGACGGCTGGTGCGCGGTTATGGACACCTGCAAAGTCAGAAGGGCGGCATCGGCTTGAAAGGGCCGGGCGAAACCCAGCTGGAAACCGACCGCCGTTTAATCGGACAAAAAATCACGGCATTGAAAAAACAGCTTGCCGATGTCCGCAAACAACGCGCCACGCGCCGCAAATCGCGCATGAGCGGCCGTCTGAAAACCTTTGCCATTGTCGGCTATACCAATGCCGGAAAATCCAGCCTGTTCAACCGCTTGACCAAAGCAGACGTATTGGCGAAAGACCAGTTGTTCGCTACTTTGGATACCACTGCGCGCCGGCTTTTCCTGTCGCATGAGGCGAGCGTGATTTTGACCGATACCGTCGGCTTCGTCCGCGATTTGCCGCACAAGCTGGTGTCGGCGTTTTCCGCCACCTTGGAAGAGACGGCGATGGCGGATGTGCTACTGCACGTCGTTGATGCGTCCAATCCTGATTTTGAACGGCAGATGGACGATGTCAACGAAGTCTTGGAAGAAATCGGCGCGCATGAAATTCCGCAGTTGGTGGTGTACAACAAAATCGATTTGCTGCCGCCGGGTATGCGTGAAGCAGGCATTTTGCGCGACAATTCCGGGCATGCCGTCGGCGTGAATGTTTCCGTTGCCGAAAGTTTGGGCTTGGACGGTTTGCGTGAAGCGATGATTGAATTGACCGTACAGAAAAGTGCTTGATGGTATGGAATGAAACAAGGCCGTCTGAATGTTCAGACGGCCTTACCGTAAAATTTTAAATCTGAGGATTATGCCGACAGAGGGCTTTTCTTTTTAAACACGCTTTCGTAAAGCATCCAAGCGGCGAGGCTCAGGTATACGGTGCTGGACAAAATGCCGATAACGGCAAAGATAGGCATAAGGCGATCAATCATGGTGAGGTTTCCCAATAAGTTAGTTTTATAAGTAAATGTGTGTTTTTTGATTTCCGTCTTCGCGGAATGCCTAAAGTATGCTGCTTAAGTGGGCTGAGGTCAACAAAGAATGTATCGGAATTTTTAAAAAAGTTCCATTTTTACATTAAAATAATCGGAAGTTTTTAAAGATAAACGGTATTTATATGTTACCGTTCATCGTTTTATGAACGGTCAATACTTTGTTTTCCATATTTTTTACAAAGTCCGACAGTCTATTGATTCAAAAGTAAATGAAATGAAGCAGAAAAACGCTTTTTGCTAAAATGTAACACCCTGGGACGGTTGTTTCAGGCCGTCTGAAAAATAAATCGAACACATGATGACATCTTCCACACATCCCCAAAAAAACTGTTTCCATTGCGGACTTGAAGTCCCGGAGCATCTGCATCTGACGGTTCGTTTTGAAGACGAAGAACACGAAACCTGCTGTGCCGGTTGTCAAGCAGTGGCGCAGAGTATCATCGATGCAGGTTTGGGCAATTATTACAAACAGCGTACCGCAGACGCGGAAAAATCCGAATTGCCGCCACCGGAAGTGTTGTCGCAATTAAAGCTATACGATTTGCCCGAAGTGCAGGCGGATTTTGTCGAGGTCGGCGCAGGGGATGAACGCGAGGCGGTGTTGATGCTGGGCGGCATTACCTGCGCCGCGTGCGTGTGGCTGATTGAGCAGCAGTTGTTGCGCATGAAGGGCGTAGTGCGCGTGGATTTGAATTACAGCACCCACCGCTGCCGCGTGGTGTGGGACAGCGCCCACATCGAATTGTCGGACATTTTGCTGAAAATCCGCCAAACCGGTTATACCGCTGCGCCTTATGATGCGCAAAAAATCGAAGTGCAGGCGCAGAAGGAACGCAAACAGTTTATCGTCAGATTGGCCGTGGCCGGTCTGGGTATGATGCAGACGATGATGTTTGCCCTGCCGACTTATTTTTACGGCGGCGACATCGAGCCGCTTTATTTGGAAATCCTGCATTGGGGCGGCTTTTTGATGGTGTTGCCCGTTGTGTTTTATAGCGCGTTGCCGTTTTACCGCGGCGCGTGGCGCGACTGGAAAAACCGCCGTGTCGGCATGGATACGCCGATTGCCATTGCCATTGTGATGACCTTTATTGCGGGTATTTACAGTTTGGCCACCAACGCAGGGCAGGGCATGTATTTTGAATCCATCGCCATGTTGCTGTTTTTCCTATTGGGCGGGCGTTTTATGGAACAGATTGCCCGACGCAAAGCAGGCGATGCGGCGGAGCGGTTGGTCAAACTGGTTCCGGCATTCTGCCACCGTTTGCCGTCTTATCCGGAAAGCGAAGTCATCGAGGAAGCCGCAGTCGTCCGCCTCAATATCGGCGATACGATTGTTGTGAAGCCTGGCGAAGTCATTCCGGTGGACGGTACGGTTTTGTCCGGCGAAAGCGAAGTTAACGAAGCCATGTTGACCGGCGAAAGTTTGCCGATTGTCAAAAGGCCGTCTGAAAAAGTAACCGCCGGCACGCTTAACACCAGCAGCCCTTTAATCATCCGCACCGACCATACCGGTGGCAACACGCGCCTGTCCCATATCGTCAAACTGCTCGACCGTGCGCTGGCGCAAAAACCGCGTGCCGCCGAGTTGGCCGAAAAATACGCGTCCAGTTTTGTGTTTGGCGAACTTTTGCTTGCGATTCCTGTTTTTATCGGCTGGGCTTGGTATGCAGATGCGCACACCGCCTTGTGGATTACCGTTGCCTTGCTGGTCATTACCTGCCCATGTGCCTTGTCGCTTGCGACTCCGACTGCGCTGGCTGCTTCTACCGGTGCGCTTGCCAAAGACGGGATTCTCATCAGCGGCAAACAAAGCCTGGAAACGCTTGCTCAAATTGACGACGTCGTGTTCGATAAAACAGGTACGCTGACCAAAGGGCAGCTTTCCGTCAGCCGTATGTTGTCAGCAGGCCGTCTGAACGAAGTCCAAGCCCTTGCCGTTGCCCAAGCATTGGAACAGCAATCCGAACACCCCATCGCCCGTGCCATTTTGAACCATACGCTTTTAGACGGACCTGTATCCGCGCTTGATGTGAAAGTGCAGCAACGGGTCAACCGTATCGGACACGGTGTCAGCGCACAAATCGAATTGGATGGCAAAACCCAAGTTTGGGCTTTGGGCAAAGCGGCGTTTGTTTCGGAAATCGCCGGTAATCTGCCTGAAACATTTGCCCATATCGACCACACAGGCGGCATTATTTTCTTGGGCAATCAAAGCGGTTTTCAGACGGCCTTTTTGCTGGAAGACCAAATCAAAGACAGCGCCGCTGAAATGTTGCAAAACCTGAAACAACACGGCATCCGTCTGCACCTTTTAAGCGGTGACCGTCAAGCTGCCGTAGCCCAAGTCGCGCAAGAGCTGGGATTGGATGCCTATCGTGCCGAAGCCACGCCTGAAGACAAACTTGCTTATGTGGAAAATCTGCAAAAACAAGGGCGTAAAGTCATGATGATCGGCGACGGGATCAACGATGCCCCCGTCCTTGCCCAAGCCGACGTGTCGGCCGCCGTGGCCACGAGTGCCGATGTGGCGCGAGACGGTGCGGATGTGGTTTTGCTCAATGATGATTTGAACGTTTTGCCCGTGATGATGGAACAGGCACGCCGCACCCATCAAATTATCCGCCAAAACCTGACTTGGGCTAGCGCATACAATCTGGTTGCCGTTCCGCTGGCCGTGTTTGGTTACGTTACCCCGTGGATCGCCGCGCTCGGCATGAGTTTCAGCTCGCTGCTGGTGTTGGGCAATGCCTTGAGATTGTTGAAAACCAAAAAGGCCGTCTGAAACCGGCCAATCCATTGCCTAAACGAAAGAATACGCCATGCCTAAAGCCACTTTTTATACACACGTCGCCCGCCCGGCCGCCTTTGCCTGCCGCCTGATTGCGCGCGCCATACGCGATGGCGGGCAGATTTTGGTGTGGTCGGATTCTGCCGCGGCAGTGCAGCAACTAGACGTTGATTTTTGGCAGCAAATTCCCGAAAGCTTTATTCCGCATGAAGTCTGGCTGCCTACCGACCCCATGCCGTCTGAAACGCCGGTATTGCTTGCGTTTGGAAACGCATTGCCGAATATTTCGCAAGATTGCACGGTTTTGAACCTGTCTGCTGATTTCTGGAGCCAAGCCCCGGCCATTCCAAACCGTATCCTTGAAATTGTGGGCAACAGCTTAGAAGATTTGGCCGAAGCCCGAGACCGTTTTCGAGCTTATCGTCAGAGCGGATTTGAGATTGAGCATTTTTCGAGAGGAGGGAAGGATTGAGTGTTGGAGATATTCAAGGCCGTCTGAATATAAACAAAGGGACATTTTGATGATGTCCCTTTGTTTTTTAGATTGATTATCGGAAGGCTTCGTGCCATATACCATAAAACATGAGGCAACAGCAGAAAGAGTAGAAATAGTGGAAAAAGCGTTCAAAAAGGGAAGTATTGGCAAGATACCATTGAACAGACTGATGGTGGTGTTGGGGATTTTTGAGGATTAAGTTGGGGAAACGGACAATCGAAGGTACGGCAAGCAAGTCAAACAGATTGAGGAAGACTGTAACCGATAATGAAAAACCGATTGTCTCATGAAATACGTCGAATGGCTGTAATGACAGGGTGTGTGCAAATAGGGAGGTTAGGGCAGATTTGTTGGACATCCATAAATAAAACAGTCCACCGATAGACAAGTAAAGTGCCAAACGAATCCATATAGATAGCTTGCGTCGCAAATAGAGGATGAAGAATAAGTTGAGCAGGATAAAGAAAATAGGAAAAACTGATTTCATGGGTTTGTTTGCTTACAGTTTGGTATTTAAAGCTGCTAAGGGAAACGCATTATTGCTTGTATGAAGGGCTGCCTTAGGAAAAGACAGTCTGAAAAGGCCATTCTATTTTAGGCCGTCTGAAAAAGATTTGCGTAAGGGCAAGGGTTTCAGACGGCCTTAAGTTTTTTTGAAGTCAAAATCCGATGGTTTAGGATTCGGTTTTTGAGGCCGCATTGGCGAAATAGCGGTTGGATACCGGATTGAAGATGAGGAGCAGCAAAACAGGGTGGAGAATGGATTGAATAATGATTTGTTGAGAACTATAGCTCGCCATATCGCTATACACCATGATTAGCGAAGAGGCCGCTAGCACAATAGCCAGCCAACGGGCAGAACGGTTGCCTGAAAGCAGGCCGACAGCAATAAATACCGGTAAGGAAAGGAGGATGAAGTATAGGGGCATAGACAGCCACCAAGGCAGGAAAGGGAATGCCAAGGCTGCAACCTCTATCAGTAAATCGCCCGAATAAATCGCAAGAGCAACCGTAGTAAAGCAAGTAAGGGCAGTTATGATGAAATAGAGAACGGTGGCGATGGTAACAGGGACTGGACGTTTCATGTAATAAAAGCCTTGGAGGGGATATCGGGGATAAGGATTAAAATCGGTATTGGCCAAACCTTGTTATCGAAGGCGATGGCCGTCTGAAAGCAGGCTATTCGTCTTTCTCAAATGAAGAATGCTTGATAATGGCAGGCTGGAAGACTGCAACCAAATAGAGCATGATAGGAAGGATGAGATACGTAAAAGGAATATCTGCGCGAAATAGTGCAATCAGAAAGGCAAGGTATAAGGTCAGCAGGGCAAGGAAAATAATGCTCTTTTTCCATGTCGCTTGGCGGATTTCTTTTGCAGTTGGCTGCTTATAGCGGACTTTTTTGTGGCAGGTCGGGCATTCTTTAATGCTTTTCAGTCCTTTGAATGCACTACCTCGAATCGGATTGGAGCAATGCGGACAAAAAAATGGGGACGATTTCATTATTTTTTATTGGGCCGTATAAAGTATTGCCCATCCGGAAAAGTGGGTTGGATGGGCAAAGTATATGTTTATTCGTCTTTTTCAAAAGATGAAAGTTTGTTTTGAATCGGGATAATGTAGTAGACGAAAAAGCCGATAACTAATGCCATACTGATATATTGGGGGAATGTACCAAACAGGCTGATCAGTATTGCCGCTACGATGCAGACAACTACTACAAAAATAGCGAAAGGTTTCAGCAAAGCTTTGAAATATTCGCCAACAGGCGGTTTTTTGAATTTGACTTTTTTATGGCAGGAAGGACATTCTTTGACTGCGGCCAAACCTTTAACCAATCCGCCTTGGATCGGGGCATGGCAGTGTGGGCAGGGGAGTGAAGGGTTTAGATTATTCATTGTGTTCAACCTGACTTAGGGTTTGGAAAGGTGGTATCGATGTTGCCGATACCACCGATATTTATCGGAAACAATAGGCTTATTGGGAGTATTTTTTGCCTAAAGCTTCGGCAGCTTTTTGTACTTCTTGATTGGCTGCACGTAGGGTTTCTTGCAATTTTTGAGATTTTTCTTGGAAATCATTGGCAAATTTGAGCGAATCTTTATCTTTGCCGTTGATAGTCAGCTCAGAAGCATGTTTGCCTGCATAAATCATCATGTTGTTGGCAGCACTGCTGACTTGTAATGCACGATCCAGAACTGCTTTGATTTCAGGATCTTTGATGTCGAGGGCAGCTGCGCTCTGATGGAATTGTTCCAGTGCGGCAGTCAGTTTGTTCATCTGCTCCAAAGCTTCTTTTTCTTTATTTTGGTTAGCCAAGTTTTGCAATTCTAGGCCTAGCTGAGTAATTTTTTGAGCTTCTTCACCAGTGGTGAAGTGAATGAATTTTTGCAATTCGGCAAGACCGTCTGGAGATTTTTTATCGGAAATGACGATAGGTTCGGCCAGTTTAGGATCTGCTTCCGGGAATTCGCTCAGAGCTTTTTCGTATTTGTTGGCAGAGCTAGATTCGCTTTGAGCAACTTGTTCTGCCGGTTTGTCGCTGCTGCCTTTATTACCGGAGTCGCCGCAGGCTGCCAGCAGGGAAGCGGTCAAGATCAGCATACCGAATTTGTTTAATACGTTCATATTAGGATTCCTTCTTAAGTTAGGAGAAAATTGGGGGAAATTTGTTTTTATTGATGAGCGTAGATAATTGTTTGTACTTTTGTCCTATTTTATTACAGATTTGTTTATTTTTCTCAAATTAGGTTAAGTGGTATGTTTTTGGAATTAAACGGCGAAGGTGGATGGTTGTAAAATATTGAATATATAATGAAATTAACAAGGGTAATAATAAGCCAGGCTACACTGTTTTGAGCTAAAGTTGATTTTTTTTATTAAGATGTTGTTGATTTATGTAATGGAAATAAAAAAGGCCTTCTGAAACAATAAAGTTTCAGAAGGCCTTTTTGACTGGTTGGAATTAGTTGCCTAAGTCGAATGCTTTGTGCAGAACGCGGGTAGCCAGTTCCATGTATTTTTCGTCAATCAGGACGGATACTTTGATTTCGGAAGTTGAAATCATTTGGATGTTGATGCCTTCTTCTGCGAGGGTGCGGAAGATTTTGGCGGCTACGCCGACGTGTGAACGCATGCCCAAGCCGACTGCGGAGACTTTGCATACGGTGTCGTCGCCGTCGATGTAGGCGGCGCCGATGCTGTCTTGGCGTTGTTGCAGGAGTTCGATGGTTTGTTTGTAGTCTCCGCGTGGAACGGTGAAGGAGAAGTCTGTTGTGCCTTCGCTGCCAACATTTTGGATGATCATGTCGACTTCGATGTTGGCATCGGCAACTGCGCCGAGGATTTGGTAGGCAACGCCGGGTTTGTCAGGTACGCCGCGTACGTTGATGCGTGCTTGGTTTTTGTCGAATGCGATACCGGTTACGGCTGCTCTTTCCATGTTGTCGTCCTCTTCAAAGGTAATCAGGGTGCCGTTGCCGCCATCTTGCAGGCTGCTGAGTACGCGCAGGCGCACTTTGTATTTTCCGGCGAATTCTACGGAGCGGATTTGTAAAACTTTTGAGCCGAGGCTGGCCAATTCGATCATTTCTTCGAATGTGATCGTGTCCATGCGGCGTGCTTCGGGTACGACGCGCGGGTCGGTGGTGTAAACGCCGTCTACGTCGGTATAAATTTGGCATTCGTCGGCTTTGAGGGCTGCGGCGATGGCAACGGCGGAGGTATCCGAACCGCCACGGCCGAGGGTTGAGATATTGCCTTCGCTGCTGATGCCTTGGAAACCGGCTACGATAACGACTTTACCGGCAGCCAAATCGGCACGCATTCTTTCGTCGTCGATGTTTTCGATGCGGGCTTTGGTGTGGGAAGTGTCGGTTTGGAGGGCGACTTGCCAGCCGGTGTAGCTCTTGGCGTCAACGCCGATGTCTTTCAGGGCCATGGCCAGCAGGCCGATGGTCACTTGTTCGCCGGTAGCGAGAACGACGTCGAGTTCGCGCGGATCGGGATGCTCTTGCATTTCGTGCGCCAGTGCGACCAGTCGGTTGGTTTCGCCGCTCATGGCGGATACGACGACTACGATGTCGTGTCCTTCGGCGCGGGCTTTGGCGACACGTTTGGCTACGTTTTTGATGCGTTCGGGCGAGCCTACTGATGTGCCGCCGTATTTATGTACGATTAACGCCATGTTTCGTGCTTTCTTGTGGGGGTTGTCGGGCAGCTTGGTTTGCTGGAAAAAGGGTTATTATTACTATTTTTTACATGGAATTCAAGGATAGAACGCGCTTTTTTGAGTAAATACGCATAAAGGGGTTTGGTTAAAAAAGGCCGTCTGAAAGTTTTCAGACGGCCTTGCTGATTATCGGGCCAAAAGAGCGGCCTGCTGGTGTTGAACCAATTCAGCAATGCCTTTATGCGCGAGGGCAATGAGTTTGCCCAATTCTTCGATGCTGAAGGGTGCGCCTTCGGCTGTGCCTTGGATTTCGATGATTTTGCCGGATGCGGTCATGATGATGTTAACGTCGCTGTCGCAGCCTGAATCTTCTGGATAGTCCAAGTCCAAAAGCGGTACACCGCCCACCACGCCGGCGGAAACGGCGGCAACGGCTTCACGGATGGGGTTTTCGCTGATAAGGCCGTTTGAAAGGAGTTTGTCTACGGCGATTTGCAGGGCAACGTAGGCACCAGTAATGGAGGCGGTACGCGTGCCGCCGTCGGCTTGGATGACGTCGCAGTCAATCAGGATTTGGCGTTCGCCGAGTTTTTCCATATCGACGACGGCGCGTAGAGAGCGGCCAATCAAGCGTTGGATTTCTTGTGTGCGTCCGGATTGTTTGCCCGCGGCGGCCTCGCGGCGCATACGGGAGGCGGTGGAAGCCGGCAACATACCGTATTCGGCCGTTACCCAGCCTTGTTCTTTACCGCGCAGGAACGGTGGGACATTTTCGTCGATGGAGGCAGTGCAAATCACTTTGGTGTTGCCGCACTCAATAAGGCAGGAGCCATCGGCATGGGGGAGGAAATTGGGGGTAATTTTGATGTCGCGCAGGCTGTCGGCGGCGCGGCCGGTGCGGGTGTAGTTACTCATGATGAACCTTTGGGGGGAATAAAAAATAGGTTGCCTTGAATTATAGAGGAATTTGGCACCAAAGGCCGTCTGAAAATCGTCGGTCGGGTGTGTTATAGTGTCCATACTTTCACTCGTATTTGGAAACGGAGTAAAACCATGGCTACAAGACGAACTATTCAAATCCACAGCATGACCGGCTTTGCCAATGCCGCAGGCGAATGCGGAGGCAAGCGGATTAATTTGGAAATCCGCGCGGTCAACCATCGTTATTTGGATGTTCAATTCCGTATGCCGGAAGAATTGCGTTATTTGGAAGGCGCGTTGCGCGAGCAGATTGCCGCGGCTGTGGCGCGCGGTAAATTGGAATGCCGCATCCAGCTGCAGGATGCCTCCTCGGGCGGACAGACTTTGGAGGTCAATCAGGATTTGGTTGCCCAACTGGCGCATTTGAACAAAGAATGGCGCAAGGAACACAATTTCGGCAAGCTGAGCGTGGCAGACGTTTTGCGTTTCCCCGGCGTTTTGGCAGGCCAGGGCGAAGATGCCGAGGCTTTGGCCAAAGGCGTTAAAGATTTATTGACCAGCGCTTTGAAAGAGTTTACAGCCGCCCGCAAACGCGAAGGCAAAAAACTGGGTGAGCACCTGCTGCAACGCCTGGATGGCATGGAAGAGATTGTGGACGCTTTGAACGAATTGTTCCCCAGCCTTCTGCAAGCGCATATGGATAAAGTCAAAACCCGTTTGGCAGAAGCCGTCGGCAATATCGACAACGACCGCTTGCAACAGGAATTTGCTTTATTCATCCAAAAATCCGATGTGGATGAGGAATTCAGCCGTTTGCGCACCCATATCGCCGAAGTACGCCGTATCGTTACCGAAGGCAAGGGCAGCGTAGGCAAACGTTTGGATTTCCTGATGCAGGAGTTGAACCGCGAAGCCAACACTTTGGGCAGCAAAGCCATCGCCGCCGAATGCACGCAAGCGTCGGTTGAACTGAAAGTCTTAATCGAACAAATGCGCGAACAGGTTCAAAATATCGAATAAATCGATAATGAACGGATAAAACAAGGCCGTCTGAAAAGGTTTCAGATGGCCTTTGTGTTGATATTGGGTGGAGTTAGTGTGGTTTGTTTTTAAACATTATTGGATGATGGATTTCCTGTTTCGTTACTGTCATTGCGCACAAGAGTTAATATGTGTTAAATTATGGCAATTATTGTCATGATAAAAACATACAAAGGAGTAAAATATGAACTTTCTGACCGCTATCAGTCGGCAAATGACCCGCTTCACCGCCTTGATTATCGTCCTTGCCTCCATTATCGCCTTTATCGAACCTGCTACGTTTTCATGGGTAAAAGGCGATACTCAAGTCGTTGTACTCGGTATCATCATGCTCGGTATGGGCATGACTTTAGGCAAAGAAGATTATCAAATTCTGGCGCAACGTCCGCTCGATATTTTTATCGGCGCCATCGCCCAATACACGATTATGCCCCTGCTCGCTATCGGTATTGCCAGAGCCTTTGACCTCTCGCCTGGATTAACGCTGGGTCTGGTTTTGGTCGGCACCTGCCCGGGCGGTGTTTCGTCCAATATCATGAGTTTTTTGGCTAAAGGCGATGTCGCCTTTTCAGTCGGTATGACCACCGTCTCCACCGTCCTTGCGCCTGTGATGACGCCGCTGTGGATGACTTATTTGGTCGGACAAACCGTCGAAATGGACGGCTGGGGTATGTTCAAATTTATGTTGCTCGTTACCTTGTTGCCTGTGGTTATCGGTTCTGCCGCCAATATATTGCTGCATAAAAAACACTGGTTTGAAGACGTGCGCGCGATTATGCCTGCTGTTGCCGTTGTCGCGTTTGCCTGCATCGTCGGCGGCGTTGCTGCCGTTCACGGCCACCGCTTTGCTGAATCCGCCTTCGTTATGGTACTCGCCATCGCTGCCCACAACATCGGTGGCTACATCCTCGGCTATTACAGCGGCGCACTGACCGGCATGAACACCGCCAAAAAACGCACTCTTGCCATCGAAGTCGGCGTACAAAATGCCGGACTTGCCACCGGTTTGAGTGCTAAATTTTTCCCCGGTAATGCCGAATCTGCCGTTGCCGCCGCCGTTGCCTGCGTTTGGCACTCTGTGTCAGGAACGGTTTTGGGCAATTTGTTTGCCTGGTGGGACAAGCGTAAGCAATAAGCTGTAAACATTGCCAGATAGCAAAAGGCCGTCTGAAATATTTCAGACGGCCTTTTGATTGCCTTTTATTATCAATGCGCTTTATGCGTCGTGCTGTACACGATTTTGTCCGTTAAAGCCATGGCGAGGGCGGAAATCAGGAAGCAGATGTGGGTAATACATTGCCACATGATTTGTTTTTCCGACAGATTGGCGGCGTTGAGGAAGGTTTGCAGCAGATGGATGGAGGAAATGCTGATGATGGACATCGACAGCTTAACCTTCAAAACCGAAGCATTGACATGGCTGAGCCATTCGGGCTGGTCGGGATGTTCGTCAACGTGAAGGCGGGAGACGAAGGTCTCGTAGCCGCCGACAATGACCATGGTCAGCAGGTTGGCAATCATCACAACATCAATCAGGTTCAATACGGCGATCATGATGGTGTTTTCATCCATGATGCTGAAATTGGATACCAAGTGCCACAAGGATTTGAGGAACTTACAGGCATAAATGACTTGGGCGATAATCAAGCCTATATAAATCGGCAGTTGCAGCCAGCGGCTGGCAAAAATGAAATGCGCGAAGATGCCCATTCGGTCGTGGGCTGTGCGTTTGGTCGGGGTGGAATGTTCCATAAAATGTGTTGTGTGTAGGAAAGATAAGGGGCGGCATTTTAATGGAAAAATTTTTAAGCCGCAATTTGAGCGGTTGAATTTAAAAAGAAAGGCCGTCTGAAAACAGGATATCGTTCCTTGTTTTTCAGACGGCCTTGTAGGTTGTCAGGACAGGCAAATACGCGCAAAATCGCTTTGCTTTTTAGAGATGGACATTATGCTTGCAGATTCGTTTTTTTATTATCTGGTGTTGGTCGGCTTTGCCGCAGGGCTGATGGATGCGGCGGTTGGCGGAGGCGGGCTATTGCAGATTCCCGGATTATTCAACCTATTGCCAAACGCTACACCTGTGGCCTCGGTAATGGGTGTCAATAAATTTGCTTCCTGCTGCGGCACGCTGACTGCGACGGGGCAATACCTGCGCCGAATCCCCGTGCCGTGGAAAATGCTGCTGCCTGCCGCGGTGTTGGCATTTGTCGCTTCATATTTGGGCGCGAAAACGGTGGTGTATTTCCCCGTGCAATACATGAAACCGACGATGTTGGTCATCATGATTGCCATGTGTCTGTACACTTTTTTGAAAAAAGACTTGGGACAGACGGTGCGCACTGAAAAGCTGACGCGCCGCGAAACTTTATGGGGCTTATTTTTCGGCGCGTTAATCGGGTTTTACGACGGCGTGTTCGGGCCGGGAACGGGCAGCCTGCTGGCTTTTGTGTTCGTCCGCTTTTACGGCTATGATTTTTTAGCGGCTAACGCCTCGGCAAAGGTCATCAATTCGACCACCAATCTTGCTGCGCTGACGTTTTTTATTCCGCAAGGCCATGTTGTGTGGGCATGGGCGATACCGTTGGCGGTGGCGAATTTGTGCGGCGGCGTGGTCGGCGCGCGCTTGGCAATGCGCGGCGGAACCAGGCTGCTGCGTTATGGGTTTATGTTGCTGCTGTGCCTGACCATCGGAAAGTTTGCTTGGGATTTATTGGGTTGATATCGAATGAAAAAAAGGCCGTCTGAAAGTTTCAGACGGCCTTTGCGTTTTACAGTTTAACCGAATGCTCGCGCGTTTCGTGGAACACGATGTCCGGCCAGCGTTCCTGCGTCAGGTTTAAGTTGACGCGGTTAGGCGCAAGGTAGGCGAGGTTGCCGCCTGCGTCTATCGCCAGATTGCCTGCGTTAGCTTTTTCAAATTCCGCCAGCTTTTTCTTGTCTTCGCACGATACCCAGCGCGCCGACCAGATGGATGCGCTGTCGAACACGGCTTCTACGCCGTATTCGTTGGCCAGCCGCGAGGTAACGACTTCAAACTGCAACACGCCGACCGCGCCCAAAATCAAATCTGCGCCGCTCATCGGTTTGAAGACTTGTACCGCGCCTTCTTCGCCGAGTTGCTGCAAACCTTTTTGCAGTTGCTTGATTTTCAGCGGATTTTTGATGCGGACGCTGCGGAACAGTTCGGGTGCGAAGAAGGGAATGCCGGTAAATGCCAGTTGTTCGCCTTCGGAGAAGCTGTCGCCGATTTGGATGTTGCCGTGGTTCGGGATGCCGATGATGTCGCCGGCGTAGGCTTCTTCCACCAGCTCGCGGTCGTGCGACATGAAGGTTACCACGCTGGAGGCGGCGATTTCGCGGTTGATGCGCAGATGTTTCATCTTCATGCCGCGCTCGAATTTACCGGAGCAGACGCGCAAGAAGGCGATGCGGTCGCGGTGTTTCGGGTCCATATTGGCTTGGATTTTAAAGATAAATCCGGAAAACTTCGGCTCATCTGGCTCGACCATGCGTACGGTCGCATCGCGCGGTTTCGGCGCAGGCGCCCATTCAATCAATGAATTGAGGATTTCCTGAATACCGAAGTTGTTAATTGCCGAACCGAAGAACACGGGCGTGAGTTCGCCGGCGAGGAATTCGTCGAGATTGAACTCGTTGGAAGCCGCCTGCACCAATTCGATTTCGTCGCGCAACTGTTGGATTTCCAACGGAAAGCGTTGTTCCAATTCGGGATTGTCGATGCCTTTGATGATGTCGAACTCGTGCGGCAGGCGTTCACCGCCCGCTTCAAAGAGATAGATTTCGTCGTTCAGGATGTGGTACACGCCTTTGAAGTTTTTGCCCATGCCGATTGGCCAAGTTACGGGCGCGCAGCGGATTTGCAGGATGTTTTCTACTTCGTCCAAGAGTTCCAGCGAATCGCGCACTTCGCGGTCGTATTTGTTCATGAACGTAACAATCGGCGTATTGCGCAGGCGGCAGACGTTCAAGAGTTTGATGGTTTGCGCTTCCACGCCTTTTGCCGCGTCGATGACCATCAAGGCGCTGTCGACGGCGGTCAATACGCGGTAGGTATCTTCGGAGAAATCTTGGTGTCCCGGCGTGTCCAAGAGGTTGACGGTATGGTCTTTGTAGTCGAACTGCATCACGCTTGATGCCACGGAAATGCCACGCTGCTTCTCGATTTCCATCCAGTCGGAGGTGGCGAATTTGCCGGTTTTCTTGCCTTTTACCGTACCCGCGCTCTGAATCGCGCCTGAAAACAGCAACAGTTTTTCGGTCAGCGTGGTTTTACCCGCGTCAGGGTGGGAGATGATGGCAAACGTGCGGCGGCGGCGCACTTGGTCGAGGATTTCTTGGGACATGGTTTTCTTTGCAAAAAGTTTCAGGCCGCTTTTTCAGACGGCCTGAAGGGTATGGGTGTTGGAAAACAGGCTAAAATAAGGGCGTGTGCGACACGCCCTGCAATAGATTGAAAGATGCGGAATTGTACAAAAAAATGCTTGATAATTCAATGTTTGCACCAAACCAAAGGCCGTCTGAAAAGTTTCAGACGGCCTTGTGCTATGAATCGATGATTAAATATCCATCGGTTTCCATTCCGCGCCTTTTACCGGCGGCAGCCATGATTGCGTACCGCTGGAGGCAAATCCCCACAAGGTGTCGGGGAGGCCGTAATGGTCGGCGCGTGTCGGGTCGAGTTGCGTTTCGATTTCAGCTTCGCGGCCTTCGCGGATTTGCGTGGCGATGTGCGGATTAATCATCACGGTTTTGCCCAAGGCGATAAATTCTGCCCAGCCGGTTTCATAGGCGGCCAAAATTTGGTCGGCGGTAAACAGGTTGCCCACGCCGATAAGCGGCAGTTTGCCGTTGATGCGTTCGTGGATAAACTGCATACGGGTTTGGGCGGTATCGCCGCCGCGACGGATTTTTTTATCAAATTCCCACAGGGAAACGTGCAGATATTGCAGCGGTTTTTGTACCAATGCGTCAATCAGTGCGCCGGTTTCGGTCATGGTTAAGCCGTCTTCGCCCGGCTCTTCGGGGGAGAAGCGGTAGCCGATAATGAAATCGTCGCGCTGGTGTTTTTCTCGGACGGCAACCACGGCATCGACAACGGCCAGCGGGAAGCGCATTCTGTTTTCCAAGCTGCCGCCCCATTGGTCGTTGCGGCGGTTGCTTTGGGCAGAGTAAAACTGTTGGATTAAATAGCCGTTCGCACCGTGGATTTCCACGCCGTCAAAACCGGCACGAAGCGCCAAATCGGCGGCTTGCGCATAAGAGGCGATGAGTGCTTCGACTTCTTCTGCGGTCGCTTCGCGTGCGTGTTCGGCTTCGTTGGCGGAAGCGCTGATTTTGTCGAGACCGTCCAAAAGGTCATCAATGGCTTTGGAACCGCCGTGATGGATTTGCAAAATCGCTTTTGTGCCTTGTTGTCGCAGGATTTGTGCGGTTTCTTTCAGGCTGTCGAGGCAGTGTTCGCCTGTGGCTTCAGGTTGGCCGTGAAAGGCTTTGCCGTCTTTTTGAACCAAAGTGGCGGCCGTGATAAACAGGCCCATATCGCCTGCGCGGTTGCTGAGGAAGGTACGCTCTTGGTCGCTGATTAAACCGTCGGTTTGTGAACCGAAATGGGTCATGGGGGCGACGGCAAGGCGGTTTTTGATGGTTACGCCGTTATTGAGGGTGTATGTTTGAAAGAGTGGGGCGTATTTTGGATTCATGAGATTTTGCTCTTGATAAGTGAATGGTTGGCAGAGGATTGGGCCATTCGGGAATTTATCAAGTAAACAGGCCGTCTGAAAAGTTTCAGACGGCCTGTTTATTCTTTAAGCCTTAGGATTAAAGATTAGGATTAACAATGATTTTTACTGCGGATTCATTGTTGTGGATCAAGCGCTCGAAGCCTTCGGAAATCAATTCGTCCAGTTTGATGCGTTGGGTGATGAAAGGCTCAAGGTTGATTTTGCCTTCTTCAACCAATTTGATGGTTTCGGCGTGGTCGTTGCAGTAGGCGATGGTGCCGCGCACGTCCAGCTCTTTCATCACAACGCTGTGGACGTTGATGGTAGCGGGGTGGCTCCAAATGGATACGATGACGACTTTCGCAGTCGGACGGCATGCTTCGACCATGGTGTCCAGCACTTTGTTGACGCTGGTGCATTCGAATGCAACGTCTACGCCTTCGCCGTTGGTCAGTTTTTTCACTTCTTCAACGACATCGACTTCGGATGGGTCGAGGATGTAGTCGGCCACGCCGGCTTCGCGTGCTTTGTCTTTACGCGCTTTGCTCAATTCGGTGATGATGACTTTGATGCCTTTGGCTTTCAGTACGGCAGCCAACAGCAAACCGATTGGGCCTGCGCCGCCGACCAATGCGACGTCGCCTTCTTTCGCGCCACTGCGTACATAAGCATGGTGGCCGACAGACAGAGGCTCAATCAAAGCAGCTTGGTCCAATGGGATTTTGTCGGAAATAGGGTGTACCCAACGGCGTTTAACGGCAATTTTTTCAGACAAGCCGCCACCGCAGCCGCCCAAGCCGATGAAGTTCATGTCTTTGGAGAGGTGGTAGTTGCTGCCTTCGCCGGTCGGTACGTCGTCGCGGATGATGTAGGGTTCGACAACAACGTGTTGACCGACTTTGATGTCGTCCACGCCTTCGCCTACGGCATAAACCACGCCGGAGAACTCGTGACCCATGGTGACTGGCGCAGACTCGCCGGAGATTGGGTGCGGATGGCCGCAAGGCGGAATGAAAATCGGGCCTTCCATGAATTCATGCAGGTCTGTACCGCAGATACCGCACCAAGCAACATTGATGCCGACAGTACCCGGAGCTACGGTTGGCTCGGGAATGTCTTCGATGCGGATGTCGCCTTTGTTATAAAAACGTGCTGCTTTCATTGTAACGCTCCTTTTTTAAAGTGGAGGCCGTCTGAAAAAGACGGTCAATTGGGGAAAGGGAAGCAGTGTGGCGTGTGAAATGTTTTTATTGATATGTTTTATGTTTGTTATTTTACTACTGATAATATGGAAATGGTTTGTCTTTGCTCAAATTAAAGTTTGTAAATGAAAAAAAAGGCCTTCTGAAATGGATAATCTGTTTTCAGACGGCCTGGGCAATAGTTTGAATGCGTTATGGTGTAGGATTGTTACTTTTGCCGCGCTTCAGATGCTTTTGGTAGGCGATGACGTAATCGGCCTTGCTTAAGCCCGCCAATACGCGGATGTGGGCGGCGGCGGATTTGGACATGGATTCCAAGGTATAGCCGCCTTCCAGCACGGAAACAACACGTCCTTGGCAGCTTGCCGTTGCTTGGACGATTTTGTGCGTCAGCCAGGCAAAATCGGCTTCATGCAGGTTCAGACGGCCTGTTTCGTCTTGTTTATGCCCGTCAAAACCTGCCGAAAGCAACACCAACTCGGGGCGGAAGGCCGTGAGCTTGGGCAGCCATTGTTCGCGGATGGTCGTGCGGAAGATACGGCTGCCTGTGCCTGGTTTGAGGGGCGTATGCAGCATATTTTTATTGCCGGCGTATTGTTCCGCCTGAGGGAAGGGAAAGATATCGGTTTCAAACAGGTTGAAAAACATCACGCGCGGATCGTCTTGGAGAATCTCCGCCGTTCCATCGCCGAAGTGGACGTCGAAATCGATGACGGCGATGCGTTGCAAGCGGTATTGGGCAATGGCGTGCATCACGCCGGTGGCGGTGTTGTTGATCAGGCAAAATCCGCCGGCGCTGTTGCTGTGGGCATGGTGGCCTGGCGGGCGGATGGCGCAAAAAGCATGCCAGGCTTTTTTATTCATCACCATATCGACTGCCTTGACAACGGCTCCGGCCGCAAAACGGGCGGCTTGAAGGGAGTCGTGGCAGATGACCGTATCGTCATCGATGCGGTGGATTTTGCCGGGGAGCGGCTGGGCGGCTTCCAACTCGTGCAGATAGTTGCGCGAGTGGACCAATGCCAGCTGCGCATCTTTGATTTCCGGTGCTTCGGTGGTTTGCAGGCGACGCCAAATGCCTTCTTGTTTTAAGGCAGTTTGAATGGAGCTGATGCGTTCGGGCCTGTCGGGATGGTTAGGCCCCGGCTGGTGCTGTAGGAATATCGGATGCGAAATCCATACGGTGCGGGCGTTTTTGCCAAACAAACGGCGTAGGCGGGTGCTGATGCGCCAAAGGATTTTTTTGAACATGGAACAGTATGTGTCGGACAAGTCGTAAAGACTGCTAAATATGGTTAATAAATACGGAAATACTTGGAAATTTTTCAGACGACCTTTAGAATAGCTCAATTTTACAGTCCAACCAATGTATTTGATTGCAGTGTGCAGTTTTTTACTTAATCTAAAACTTGAAAGAACGGATATATTATGAATCAAGCAGTGGCTCAATTTGCCCCTTTAGTGCTGATCATGGTGGTGTTCTACTTCCTGATTATGCGTCCTCAACAAAAGAAATTCAAAGCGCACCAAGCGATGTTGGCCGCTTTGAAAGTCGGCGATAAAGTCGTTTTGGCGGCAGGCTTCAAAGGCCGCGTGACCAAAGTCGGCGAGCAATTCTACACTGTCGACATCGGTCAAGGTGCGAAAATCGAAGTGGAAGTTGAGCGCAACGCGATTGCCGCGAAAGCCGAATAATCCGTTTTTTTGCAAAAAGCCGCCTCATTTTCCGAGCGCGGCTGTTTGCCTTTATAAATAAAGCAAAGGTTTACCATGAACCGTTATCCTTTATGGAAATACCTGCTGATTGCGTTCACGATTGTGGTTGCGGCTGTTTACTCGCTGCCCAACCTTTTCGGTGAAACGCCTGCCGTACAGGTATCGACCAACCGACAAGCCATCGTTATCAATGAGCAAACCCAGTCTAAAGTGGATGCCGCGCTGAAACAGGCAGGTATTCAGACTGATGGTATGTTCATCGTCGACAACTCGCTGAAAGTGCGTTTCAAAGATACCGAAACGCAACTGAAAGCGCGCGACGTCATCGAAAATACTTTGGGCGAGGGCTATATTACCGCGCTCAACCTGTTGGCAGACAGCCCTGAGTGGATGGCGAAAATCAAAGCCAATCCGATGTTCCTGGGTCTGGACTTGCGCGGCGGCGTGCATTTCACCATGCAGGTGGACATGAAAGCCGCGATGCAGAAAACGTTTGAACGTTATTCCGGCGATATCCGCCGCGAATTGCGCCGCGAAAAAATCCGTACCGGCACGGTGCATCAGACTGAAAACGGTCTGACCGTGCCTTTGCAAGATGCTGCCGATGTACAAAAAGCCTTGCCTCAGTTGCAAAAATTGTTCCCTGAAGCCACGCTGCTGCCGGACGGTAACAATATCGTGCTGACTTTGTCTGAAGAGGCAATCAATAAAGTACGTTCTGATGCAGTTAAACAAAATATCAATACGTTGCACAACCGTGTGAACGAATTGGGCGTAGCCGAACCGGTTATCCAACAATCCGGCCTTGACCGCATTGTCGTACAGCTGCCGGGCGTGCAAGATACTGCCAAAGCAAAAGATATTATCGGTCGTACTGCGACTTTGGAAGTGCGTATGGTGGAAGACGATCCGATCAAACTGCAAGAAGCTTTGAACGGCAATGTGCCGACCGGTTACGAATTGCTGTCAAGCGGTGGCGATCATCCGGAAACTATCTTGGTCAACAAACAAGTTGAACTAACCGGCGACAACATCAACGATGCGCAACCTAGCTTTGACCAAATGGGCGCGCCTGCCGTGAGCCTGAGCCTGGATAGTGCGGGCGGCAGCATTTTTGGCGAATTGACTTCGGCCAATGTGGGTAAACGTATGGCTATGGTGTTGATCGACCAAGGTAAATCCGAAGTCGTGACCGCGCCTGTCATCCGAGCCGCCATTACCGGTGGCCGCGTGGAGATTTCCGGCAGCATGACGACAGCCGAAGCCAACGATACTTCATTGTTGCTGCGCGCCGGTTCGCTGGCCGCGCCGATGCAGATTGTCGAAGAACGTACCATCGGCCCGTCTTTGGGTAAAGAAAACATTGAAAAAGGTTTCCACTCTACCTTGTGGGGCTTTGCCGCTGTTGCTGCATTCATGGTGATTTACTATCGCTTGATGGGTTTCTTCTCTACCATTGCCTTGAGTACCAATATCTTGTTTTTGGTGGGTATTTTGTCTGCCATGCAGGCAACGCTGACCTTGCCGGGTATTGCCGCCTTGGCTTTGACCTTGGGTATGGCGATTGACTCCAACGTGTTGATTAATGAACGTATCCGTGAGGAACTGCGTGCCGGTGTCGTACCACAGCAGGCCATCAACCTCGGTTTCCAACACGCTTGGGCAACCATTGTCGATTCCAACTTGACCTCCCTGATTGCCGGTATCGCTTTGTTGGTATTCGGTTCCGGCCCGGTACGCGGTTTTGCGGTTGTACACTGTATCGGTATTCTGACTTCGATGTATTCATCCGTGGTCGTGTTCCGTGCTTTGGTCAACCTGTGGTACGGCCGTCGCCGCAAATTGCAAAATATTTCCATCGGTTCGGTATGGAAGCCGAAAGCTGAAATGGCAGAAGGCAAGGAGTAAAACATGGAATTATTTAAAATCAAACGTGATATTCCGTTTATGAGCTACGGCAAACTGACGACTTTTATTTCGTTGGTTACGTTTATCGCCGCCGTGTTCTTTTTGGTAACCAAAGGCCTGAATTTCTCCGTCGAATTTACAGGCGGTACGGTGATGGAAGTCCAATATCAGCAGGGCGTGGATGTGAATAAAACGCGCGAACGCCTCGATACGCTGAAAATGGGTGATGTACAGGTTCAGGCCTTGGGTACGAATAAACACATTATGATTCGCCTGCCGAACAAAGAAGGCGTAACGTCTGCACAGCTGTCCAACCAAGTGATGGATTTGCTGAAAAAAGACAACCCTGACGTTACCTTGCGCCAAGTCGAATTCATCGGCCCTCAGGTTGGTGAAGAATTGGTTACCAATGGTTTGATGGCATTGGGCTTCGTGGTGGCAGGTATTATTATTTACTTGTCCATGCGTTTTGAGTGGCGTTTTGCAGTATCCGCGATTATTGCGAATATGCACGATATCGTGATTATTCTCGGCTGTTTCGCCTTCTTCCAATGGGAATTCTCATTGACTGTCTTGGCAGGTATCTTGGCTGTTTTGGGTTATTCCGTAAACGAATCTGTGGTGGTATTTGACCGTATTCGCGAAAACTTCCGCAAGCCGCATATGCGCGGCCACACTGTGCCGGAAGTCATCGACAACGCGATTACTGCAACCATGAGCCGTACCATCATTACCCACGGTTCGACCGAGGCAATGGTTGTTTCTATGCTGGTGTTTGGCGGTGCAGCCTTGCACGGTTTCTCTATGGCGCTGACTATCGGTATCGTGTTCGGTATTTACTCTTCCGTATTGGTTGCCAGCCCGCTCTTGCTGATGTTTGGCTTGAGTCGTGAGAACATTGCCAAAGAAGTGAAGAAAAAAGAAGAAGTTGTAGTTTAATCGCTGCAATGCTGCGATAAAGGCCGTCTGAAAATTGATTGAATCAGTTTTCAGACGGCCTTTTGTATTTAAATTTCAGAATATTTTGTTTTAATGAAACAGGAGGGGATAAATGTGAAAGAAAAAGAAAAAATAGGAACAATATAATTTTGTGATGAATCAAGTTTATTGTCTGATATTCCCTTAATTGCTTGTCAGTCCCAATATTTTAAAACATAATACTTTTGCCCCCGATGCTGGAGTTTTACTACAAGTACATGATTTGCAAAAATCTGTCGGGTGTGCAGACCCTGCCAATCAACCTCAAAAAAGGAAGGCCAAGAATGAAAGTAACCAGTTTCGGCGAAGTGCTGTGGGACGATTTTCCAAACGGAAAGGTATTGGGTGGTGCACCCCTAAATGTTGCTGTCCGTTTGCAGTCTTTGGGTATCGATGCTGTCATCATCAGTCGTCGCGGCGATGATGCCGATGGCGAGGAATTGCTACGTCAAATTCAAAGTAAAAACGTCAATACTGATTATTTGCAGGTTTGTCACGAATGTGCGACCAGCTTGGTGAAAGTACACTTGGACAAGTCTGGCAGTGCGTCTTATGAGATTGTTTATCCTTGCGCGTGGGACAGGATTGCGGTTGATGATGCGGCAATCAAACGTGTGGCAGAATCAGATGCTTTCGTTTTTGGCAGCTTGGCAACCCGCGATGAAGTTTCGCGTAAAAGCTTGGCGGTTTTGCTGAAAGAAGCCAAATTCAAAATTTTTGACGTTAATCTGCGTAAGCCTCATTACGATATTGACCGCTTGCTTGAGACCATGAAACAGTCCGATATGGTCAAACTCAATGATGATGAGCTGTATGAGTTGGCTGCGGCTTACGGTTCTCCTTATCACAGTATCGAACAAAATATCGGCTACCTCGTTGAGCTGACCGGCGTCAAAATCTTGTGTGTGACTTTGGGTAGTCATGGCGCGGTTTTGTATAAGGACGGCGAGTTGTACCGTCATTGCGGTTTCCGCGTCAAAGTGGTGGATACTGTCGGCTCCGGCGACAGCTTTCTTGGTGGTTTGACTTACAAGCTGCTCAATAATGCGCCTCCTCAAGAAGCCATTGCTTTTGCTTGTGCGCTGGGTGCATTGGTGGCTTCACGTCATGGCGCGACGGCGGATATTTCTTTGGAAGAAGTTGAAGCGTTTATGAATCCTGCTTGATATTTTGACAAGAGACATAAAAAGGCCGTCTGAAAACCATTAAATCAGGTTTTTCAGACGGCCTTAGTATTTTCAGGCTTTACCAATAAGTTGTAAAACATTCTAAGTTGGTATTTTTCGGGCCGCTTCCTTCTTCGGTCGGCGAACCAATCATCATCAGGCCGATGATTTTGTCTTTGTCGGCACACTCAAATGCTTCGCGCAACAATGGGCTGTTGACCCACATGCCCGTAATCCAAACATTGTCGAAGCCTTGAGCAGAAGCAGCCAGTTGTAAAGCATAGGCGGCGCAGCCTGCAGTCAGCATTTGCTCCCATTCAGGTTTGGGTTTCGCCACTTCACGGTTTGGCGCAAATGTAACGCCAATAATCATAGGCGCCATGTTGCCGACGCGTTCGGCCTTTTTCATGGCATCATCACCGAAGTTGAGTTCGGTAACGGTCTTGCCCAAAAGCTCGCGGAAACGTTGTAAGCCGGCCTCGCTTTGAATTACAGTAAAGCGGTAAGGGCGCATATTGCCGTGATCAGGTACTTGTGTTGCCGCTTGCAGCATTTGTTCCAGTTGCTCGGCATTGGGTGCAGGAGCAGTCAGTTTTTTGGAAGAGCGACGAGTGGTGAGGAGATTTAAGGCATCCATTTTTATTCTTTCTTGTGAATTCGAATGAGAATAATTATATAGCAGAACGATAAATAAATCAGCAAAGGACTAAGGCCGTCTGAATTAAGGTTTCAGACGGCCTTTGAGTTTTACAGGATACCGTTGTTTTGTGTATTTTCAGTAATCAGTGCTTTGCTGATTTCATCGGCGGTGTAGCTCTTACCGTTTCCGAATACAAAGCTGTCGACATTATTGTTGGCAATGTCATGGATGGTCAGGGTGTCGCCTGTATCTTTGATGGTTAAGACCCAATCATCGCCGGTTTTCAACTGTAAATCTTTCAGCGTCAGCCCTTCTTTGAAAAGGACTTGGGTATCGCTGCCACCATACGGATTAAAGGTGTCGTTGCCGCTGTTTCTGCCAAACATGATAACGGTGTTGTCGGCACCCGGGTCGGTAATGGTATCGTTGCCGCCGGCCGTATCAACGATGTTGATGCCTCGGCCCAAAGTAATGGTTTCATCGCTTCGGTTGCCCCTGTATTCGACAACAGAAGTGTAATGCGACAAATCTAAATCGCTGTTGTCGCTATCGGCGTGGATGGCGTGATTGAAGTTGTTGTACACATCACGGTTGAGTTCTTCAACGGGTTGGCCTGTGTATTGGACGATGTTTTTGTTGCCGATCATGTGCGGGATAGACAGTTTGAAGTGGTTGATCAGCTCGCCTGTGCTGTATGAGGTATTGCCGTCAAACTGAAACTCGGAAATCGCACCATAAATACCGCTTTGGTTTTTGATGGTTAAAACATCGTCCGTGCCTTTAATGCGGATATGCCAAGTATCGCCATCCAACAGGGGGGGGGATACAAATTGGTTGCTGTCGGGTATGTCGGCAATCCCGGTTTTGTCGTAACCTTTTTCAACGGTAATTTCGAGGTCGTCAAGGGTAATGCCGCCGGTAAATTTAACGACATTAGCGTTGAGTCTGTGTAGGCTTGCCTCGCTATCAAAACCGAAGTTGTAGTCGAAAATGGTGTCGTGGCCGTAACCTTTTCCGAAAACATAGGTGTCGTTGTGTTCTCCGCCTTCCAGATAATCATTGCCTGCGCCGCCGTCGAGTAAGTCGGTGCCTACATGGGCATAGAGTTTGTCGTTACCGTTGCCGCCGTAGAGTTTATCGTCGGAAGCGGGTTCGTTGCCGTAATAGGTTTCGCTGTGTTCGCGCAAGATGTCATCGCCGTCGTGGCCATAGAGGATGTCGCGGCCGTCGTTGCCGCCGTCGATTTCATTGTTGCCTGCATTGCCATGCAAAGTGTCGTCGCCGTTTGTGCCGACAAAGTTAATGTTTTTGGCTTTCAGCGCTTGGAAGGCTTGTTGGAACTGTGCGGCAGTGTAAGTTTGGTCGCTGAACTGGAAACGGTCGATGGAAATGCTGCCATCAGCACCGATTTGGTTTTGAATCAAGGCTGAACCTTGATCCGAAGTAATTTCCCAGCTTTGGCTGCCATCATCGTTATGAATGGTCTTCAGGTTGAGCTTGGCATTGTTCAGGCCGTCTGAAAACTTGAGGGTATTGATGCCTTGGTTGTCGATAATGGTATCGTTGTCGCCGTAGATATAGGTATCGTTTCCGGCGCCGCCTTTCAGAATGTCTTTGCCGTTGCCGCCCATCAAAATATCGTTGCCAGCATCACCGTTGATGAGATCGTTACCGTCGCCGCCATCCAGATAATCGTTGCCGTCGCCGCCGTTGAGGTTGTCGTTGCCGCCCATGCCGTAAACGGTATCATCACCGCGTCCGCTGTTGAGGCGGTTGCGGCCTTCGTTACCGGTCAGGATGTTATTGCTGTTGTTGCCGGCGGCAAAAATATTGGCCGAGCCGGTCAAGGTAACATTTTCGACGTGGGTGGCGGCAGTATGGGAAATGCTGCTGAATACGGTGTCTTCGCCGCCGCCAGCCTGTTCGATAACCACGTCTTTTGTGTTATCAACATAGTAAGTGTCATTGCCGTCCCTGCCTTCCATAATGTCGGCACCGGCCTTGCCGTCGATAATATCATCGCCGGATGTGCCAATCAGGTGGTCATTGCCGTCGCTACCATCGATGGTCTTACCGCTTTCGGTATATTCAGTCAGGGAAATATCGAAATATTTGGCAAAGCTGTTTACATCCAGTTTTTGTGTGCCGATGATGAATTGGGAGACTGCCGGTGTTGTACCGTTTTGAGTGTATTGGTTTTTGATGGTTAAAACGGCGTTGCTGTTTTTCACGGCAATCAGCCAGTCTTGACCGCCGGTTTCGTTGTTTCGGGCTTCAACGGTTAAATCGTTAAGGCTTAGGTCGGTATGAAAGCGGATGCTGTTGTGGCCTTGATTGTCGATGATGGTGTCTTGCTCGCTTTTGGCAGAGAAAAGGTAGGTGTCGTCACCTTCGCCACCTTCAAGCACATCGTTGCCTGCTTCGCCATTTAGGGTGTCATTGCCTGTTTCGCCGAAAAGACAGTCGTTGCCTTCGCCGCCATTGATGAAATCGTTGCCGCCGCCGCCGTAAACGATGTCGTCACCGCGACCGCTGTTGAGGCGGTTGCGGCCTTCATTGCCGATGAGGATGTTGTTACTGTTGTTGCCTGCGCCGAAGATGTTGGCTGTACCGGTCAAAACAAGGTTTTCAACGTGGTTTGGAAGGGTATAGCTGACGTTGCTGTAAACCGTATCATCGCCTCCATTTGGGTTTTCAATGATTTTATCGTCGCTGCGGGTTACATAATAAACGTCATCTCTCGAAGTACCTGTTGTTGCTTGTGCAAGGGCGGAAGGTTGTAATTGCTCTAAATGTCGTAATTCAAATTGCGCATTGCGAATGCGCATTGCTTTTTCGATTGTCATGATATTTTCTTTAGATATTGATGAGAGTAACAAGGAAGTAAACGTATCCGGCATATGGCCGGTATTGCTTAATTTGTATTGTGTTTAGGCTGTATATACTAGTGCCGAAATTTGAGAAAAACAACTGAAACGTTAAGATATGACAATATATAGAGAGCCTTATCAGGCTTAGTTTGCCGTCTATTCTTTTGCCAAATGGCTTTGCCTTGTGCGGCTGTTTTGTTTCTTATATACCACACATCAATTTCCATAGTTTCAAACTATGAATGGTTGTAAAAAGGCCGTCTGAAAAAAAGAAGCAGGTTTCGCATTGCAAAACCTGCTTCTGATTTTTCAGACGGCCTGTCTGATTACAGAGTACGGGCAACTTCGACGATGTCGAAACATTCGAGTTGGTCGCCTTCCATAATCTCGTTGTAGCCTTTGAGCATCAGACCACACTCGAAGCCCATGCGGACTTCTTTGACGTCGTCTTTGTAGCGTTTCAAAGAAGACAGTTCGCCGGTATGGATAACCACGTTGTTGCGGATGAGGCGGACATGGGAATCGCGTTTGACCACGCCGTCGGTAACCATACAGCCTGCAATATTGCCGACTTTGGATACGCTGATAACCTGACGGATTTCGACCGTGCCGGTTACTTGCTCTTTCTCTTCCGGAGAGAGCATACCACTCATGGCGGCTTTCACGTCGTCAATGGCATCATAAATGATGTTGTAGTAACGGATTTCCACGTTTTCATTCTCAGCTAGTTTGCGTGCGGAAGCATCTGCACGGACGTTAAAGCCGATGATGAATGCGCCGGAAGCAATGGCCAAGTTGACATCAGATTCGGTAATGCCGCCCACGCCGCTGTGCAACACGTTCACTTTCACTTCGTCGGTGGACAGTTTTTTCAGGCTGCCCGCCAAAGCTTCGTAAGAACCTTGTACGTCTGCCTTAATGATGACAGACAAGGATTGGGCTTGGTTTTCGCCCATGTTGTTGAACATGTTTTCCAGTTTCGCAGCCTGTTGTTTGGCCAAGCGCACGTCGCGGTATTTGCCTTGACGGAAGAGGGCGATTTCGCGCGCTTTTTTCTCGTCGGCCAACACCATTGCATCTTCGCCTGCGTTCGGTACGTCGGACAAGCCGAGGATTTCGACAGGGATAGAAGGGCCGGCTTCATTGATGGCTTTGCCGTTTTCGTCAACCATTGCACGGATTTTACCGAATGCAGTACCGGCCAGCAGCATATCGCCTTTTTTCAGCGTACCGCTTTGAACCAGCAATGTGGCAACCGCGCCGCGGCCTTTGTCCAAACGTGCCTCAACAATGATACCTTTGGCAGGTGCATCGACTGGGGCAGTCAGTTCCAAAACTTCAGCTTCGAGCAAGACGGCTTCGAGCAATGCATCGATGTTCAGGCCTTTTTTAGCGGAAACGTCGATAAACTGTACATCGCCGCCCCATTCGTCAGGCACGACTTCGTGCGCAGTCAGCTCTTGGCGGATACGCTCTGGGTTGGCGGCTTCTTTATCGATTTTGTTGACGGCAACCACCATCGGTACGCCCGCAGCTTTAGCGTGGGCAATGGCTTCGATGGTTTGCGGCATCACGCCGTCGTCGGCTGCAACCACAAGAATCACGATATCGGTTGCTTTCGCACCGCGCGCACGCATTGCGGTAAACGCTTCGTGACCCGGAGTATCCAAGAAAGTAATCACGCCGCGAGGGGTTTCAACGTGGTATGCACCGATGTGTTGGGTAATGCCACCCGCTTCGCCTTGTACCACTTTGGCGCGGCGGATGTAGTCCAGCAGGGAAGTTTTACCGTGGTCAACGTGACCCATCACGGTAACAACCGGTGGACGCGGCAATGCTTCGGCTTCTACTGCTTCAACGCCTTCATCCAGGAATGCTTCAGGGTCGTCGGCTGCAGCAGGTTTGCCGATGTGGCCGAGTTCTTCCACCACAATCAGGGCAGTGTCTTGGTCGATGGATTGGTTGATGGTTACCATCATGCCCATTTTCATCAGGGCTTTAACCACTTCGACGCCTTTAACGGCCATTTTGTGTGCCAAATCGGCAACGGTAATGGTTTCAGGTACCAAAACTTCGTGTACGACAGGTTCGGTTGGTGCTTGGAAGGCGTGTTGGTTTGGCTCAAGTTTGAGTTTTTTGCCTTTTTTGCCGCCGCGTACGCGCTCGTCGTCGCCAGTGCGTGCATTGCGGTCACGTCCGCCTTTGCCGCCTTTGCCTTTAGCATTGCGGCCTTGAATGTCTTCATCACGCTCACGACGGTCTTCTTTTTTACCGCGCACGTTGTGTTCGGATTTGCCTTCGCCGGATGCTGCTTTGGCTTTCTCGGCAGGTTTGTTGCGTTCGCCTGATTTGGCTTCTTTCGTAGGTTTTGAGTCTTGAGCGGCCTGTTGTTTCATGGCTTCGCGGCGTGCTTGACGCTCTTGTTTTTCTTTCAACAAAGCTTCTTGATGCGCACGCAGGGCGGCGGCACGACGGGCCTCTTCATCGCGTTGAGCCTGTTCTTCCACGCTGACGACAGGTTGCGGTACGGCAGGAGCGACAGGTTTGGCTGCCTTTTTCGCTTCTTTGCCTTTGCCGCCTTTGTCTTGTTTGGCTTTGGCAGTTTTTTTGGCTTCGGCTGGTTTTTCAGCTTCAACGGATTTTTCAGACGGCTTGTTGTCTGCTTTAGCCTCAACTTTTGCTTCGGCCTTGGCTTCTACGGCTTCAACCGGTTTGGCTTCTTCTTTTTTGGCTTCGGCAGGTTTGCCTTCCGCTTTTGGTGCGGTTTTGGCTGCTTTCAGTCTGGCTGCTTCGGCCTCTGCTTTAGCACGGGCTTCGGCTTTGGCGGCAGCTTCTGCTTCAGCTTTGGCTTTTTCTTCGGCAGCTTGGGAGGCTGCTTTTTCTGCTTCGGCTTTTTGGTTTTCCGCTGCTACTTTGGCTTTGGCTTCCGCTGCCAATTCTTCGGAAGAAGGAATAGTAACGGCACGGCTGCGGCGGCGTGTTTCTACTTTTACGCCGTCAACGGTGCTGACTTCGGTTTTTTTGCGGCGGATGCTGATGGTGCCGCTGTTGCTGCCGTTTTTCTTTTGCAGGTAAGCGGTCAGCAATTGTTTGTCGTCAGTGGTTATGCTGTCATTACCGCTGTTTTTATTGACCCCGGCTTCTTTCAATTGTTTAAGCAAATCATCGACGGGGCGGTTTAGTTCGGCGGCAAATTGCGCTACGGTTGTATTACTCATTCAGTACCCCCTTAGTTGTTTTCTTCAGTAAACCAGTGTTCGCGTGCAGCCAAAATCACTTTTTTGGCTTCTTCTTCGTCAACACCGGTAATTTCGACCAATTCGTCAACAGACAATTCGGCCAGATCATCGCGTTGGGTAACGCCGGCTTCGGCCAGTTTGCGCAACATGTCGGAATCTACGCCGTCCAAATTGCGCATGTCTTCAGACACTTCACCCAGTTTTTCTTCTGCGGCGATGGTAATGGTCAGGATAGCGTCGCGTGCGCGGTTGCGCAGGGTTTCAACGATTTCTTCGTCAAAGCCGTCAATGGCGAGCAATTCTGCCGCTGGAACGTAAGCAACTTCTTCCAAAGTGGCAAAGCCTTCTTCCACCAAAATATCGGCGGTTTCGTCGTCGATGTTCAAGTGGGTGGTGAAGAGGTTGCGGATAACCGCGTCTTCGGCGGCATTGCGTTCGTCGGCTTCTTCAACGGTCATGATGTTCAGCTGCCAGCCGGTCAGGATGGAAGCCAGACGGACGTTTTGACCGCCGCGGCCGATGGCCAGCGCCAGTTGGTTTTCATCAACGATCACGTCAACGGCGTGTTTGTCTTCATCAATTACAATGCGGCTCACTTCGGCAGGAGACAGCGCATTCATTACGAATTGGGCAGGCTCTGGAGACCACAATACGATGTCAATGCGTTCGCCGGACAATTCGTTGCTCACGGCGTTAACACGGGAACCGCGCACGCCGATACAAGTACCTTGCGGGTCGATGCGTTGGTCGTTGGCTTTAACGGCAACTTTGGCGCGTTGGCCGGGATCGCGTGCTACTTCGCGGATTTCCAACAGGCCGTCTGCAATTTCAGGCACTTCGTTGGCGTAGAGTTTGGCCAAGAAGTCGCCGCTGGTACGGCTCAAAATGACTTGTTTGCGGCCGGTATTGCCGATTTCGTCCACACGCAGGAAGAGGGCGCGGATGCGGTCGCCGCTGCGGAAGTTTTCGCGCGGAATCATTTCTTCGCGCGGAATCAGGGCATCGAGTTTGCCTGCGACAACTTCAACGATAATGCCGTGGCGCTCGACGCGTTTTACCGTACCGGAAACGATGTCTTCTTTAGAAGCGAGGAACTCGTTCAGGTTTTGCTCGCGCTCCGCATCGCGGATGCGTTGCAGGATGATTTGTTTGGCAGTTTGCGCGGCTTGGCGGCCGAAGCCTTCGTTTGGCAGCTGCTCTTCGTAGTATTCGCCGATTTGGATGGTGGTGCCGGGAATTTCTTCTTGGATTTCCTCGATGGTTTTTTCTACGTCGGGGTAGGTGTAGTCTTCATCGGCAACAATCAGCCAGCGGCGGAAGGTTTGGTATTCGCCGGTATCGCGGTCGATTTCGACACGCACGTCCATGTGCTCGCGGTCGGCTTTTTTCTTGGCGGCAGTAGAGAGGGCGAATTCAAGGGCTTTGAATACGACTTCCGTTTCAACGTTTTTTTCACTTGCCAGCGCTTCGGCTAGCTGTAACATTTCGCGACTCATTTTCTAGAATCTCCAAGTAATCGGTTTTTAAAATTTAAATTCGGGGCGCAAACGGGCTTTGTCGATGTTGCTCAATTCGATTTGGGCAGTTTTGCCGTCGAAAGAGACGGTAACGATGTCGTTTTCGCAAGATTCGATGCGGCCGATGAAGTTTTTCTGACCATCAATCGGCAGGCGTGTTTTGATTTTGGCGTTCTGGCCGGCAAAGCGCACGAAGTCGGCGGCTTTTTTCAACGGACGGTCAAGGCCCGGGCTGGAGATTTCCAAACGTTTGTAGTCGATGTCTTCAACCATAAACACGCGGCTCAGATGGTTGCTGACAGTGGCGCAGTCTTCGACGGTGATGCCGCCTTCTTTATCGATGAAAACGCGTAAATCGCCTTGTGCGGTCAGTTCGAAATCGACCAGCTCGTAGCCCAAGCCGGGCAGGGTTTTATCAAGAATGCTTTGAATATCCATGCTTCTCCAGAAGTACATAAACAAAAAAATGGCCGCGCGGCCATTTTTCGTGTGATTTGAAAAATTGGCCTATTATAACTGTTTTCAAGATAAAAGAAAAGCGTTGATTTGGCGTGGATTTTTTGAAGTGATTGCGTAAATGGAAGGATAGGGGCGAGGCCGTCTGAAAAGGAAATTGTTGACAAGTTTTGATGTGGTGTCTCTGAAATTATTTTGGAAAACAAAGAATTGGTGTTGCTTTGTTTTCAGGCGGCCTTGTATTTCCTGGTTTTTCGTGCTTGCACAATGTGCAAGGCGGTTCTACAATTTCCTTATACTCTCCGAATAAGAAAGAAGGCCGCCATGTTCGCACATCCGATTTACAATTTTTCCGCAGGTCCTGCCGTATTGCCGGAAGCGGTATTGCGTACCGCGCAACAGGAAATGCTCGACTACAACGGTACGGGTTTCCCCGTGATGGCGATGAGCCACCGTTCGGATATGTTTTTGAGCATTCTGCATCATGCCGAACAAGACTTGCGCCAGCTTTTGAATATTCCGTCCAACTATAAAATCCTGTTTTTACAGGGCGGTGCGACCGCGCAATTTAATATGGTGGCCATGAATTTAGCGCACGGTTTTACGACTGCCGATGCGGTGGTAACGGGCAACTGGAGCCGTATTGCCTATGAACAGATGAGCCGTTTGAGCAATGCCGAAATCCGTTTGGCCGCGCATGGCGGCGAGCAATATGCCTATAAAAACCTGCCTGCGGTGGAGGATTGGGATGTCAACCCGAATTCTGCGTTTGTTCATTTTGCGATTAATGAAACCGTAAACGGTTTGCAGTATCAAAACGTCCCCAAACTTTCAGACGGCCTGCCGCCGCTGGTGTGCGATATGTCGAGCGAGATTTTGTCGCGTGAGTTTAATGTATCCGATTACGGCTTGATTTATGCCGGTGCACAAAAAAATATCGGTCCTGCCGGTGCGACCGTGGTCATTATCCGCGAGGATTTGCTGGAGCGTTGTCCGAACGATATTCCCGATGTGTTCAACTACCGCTCTCACATCAACCGCGACGGTATGTACAACACGCCGTCCACCTATGCGATTTATATGTCGGGTTTGGTGTTCCGCTGGCTGCAAACGCAGGGCGGTGTGAAAAAAATTGAAGCGGTCAATCGAATAAAGGCTCAAACCTTGTATGAGACGATAGACGGCAGCGGCGGTTTTTACATAAATGATATTCATCCTGATGCGCGCTCCAAAATGAACGTGGTCTTCAAAACCGCAAGTGAAGACTTGGACCGCCGCTTTGTGTTGGAAGCCGAGTTGCAGGGCTTGTGCCTGCTTAAGGGCTATAAAACCGTCGGCGGTATGCGTGCCAGTATTTACAATGCGATGCCGCTTGAAGGTGTGAACGCGTTGGCCGACTTTATGAAAGATTTCCAACGACGTTACGGTTAAGATGAAGATATAAAAAGGCCGTCTGAAACTGGGTTTCAGACGGCCTTTTGATTTGAATAAGTCTTATTCGGTGACTTCTTCAGTGATGCTGTCGCGGTAGATAGTGCTGTCGTAAGTCGGAACAGGAGGAGGCAGCAGGCTGTCGAGTGTCAGCGCGGACGGGTTCAGCGTAGGATAGCCACTGAAGGTTACGGAATAACCGCCGTTGCCGTTACTGCGGACTTTGGCATGCGTGCCCAAAGGGAAAGTGGTTTTGTTGGTGATGTGGCCGAATGGGAAGCCGGTCAACACAGGAATCTTGGCGGTGCGCGAAATGTGGTTGACTACGGCGGAGAAATCGTAGTTGGAGTCGTACACGTCGCGGATGGTGCCCATGCGGAAATCGCCGAAGATGATGGCGCGTTGTTTTTGCAAAACACCTGACAGATAAAGCGTGTTGAGCATGCGCTCGATGCGGTAGGGTTGCTCGCTGACGTCTTCGATAAAGAGGATGCCGCCTTGAATATCAGGCATATAAGGCGTACCGGCGAGGGAGGCGAGAACGCTGAGGTTGCCTCCCCACAATGTGCCTTCGACGTTGACATCGGCGCGTTGGATGGTCGGAACATCAACGATGTTGACGTTGTTGGTCGTGCCGCGGATGAACGAATCCATGGTAAAGACGCTGGGGTCTGCTTTGCCGAATTCGCTGTACACCATCGGGCCTGCAAAGCTCATCATATTGCCTTTGGCCAACAGGGCGAGTTGGACGGCGCACACGTCGCTGAAACCGAAGAATAATGTGCCGCGTTCGCGCATTCTGGCGCCGAGTGAGGCAAAGTCAATTTGCGGCAGGATGCGTGCCGCGCCGTAGCCACCGCGCAGGCCCATCAAGATTTTAGGCGTTTCGACACGACCGCTGGCAACGTCTTGGAAGTCGGCGGCGCGTTGGGCATCGCTGCCGGCAAAGCGTTGGTAACGGCGGCTGCCTGCTTGTTGGTTGGTCACGGTAAAGCCTGCGTTGTAGAGGCGGGTCAGGCCGGTGGTCACGCGGTTGGGGTCTTCGGCGAAGCCTGACGGCGCAACAACGCGCAGGAGGTTGTCGCCGGAACGTGGCGGATGGGGTTGCTTAGGTTGCACGGTTTGGGCTTTCGCGGTGGTGGAAGTGGTTTTGGTTTGCGGTGTGGTGGTCGTGCCTGTGCCGCAGGCTTGTAGCAACCCTGCGCCTGCCGCGGCAGAGCAGGTACGCAGGAAATGGCGGCGCGTGGTGGAGTTCATTGAGGTTTTCCTTTCGTTATATGTTCAGACGGCCTGAACTAGGCGTGTCGGGCCTTGCAGACCGTCTGAAAGTTTAAGCGATTAAGTTTTTGATTTGTTCCGGCCAATTTTCGGGCAGGGTCATACCGTGTTCGCGTACGGGCGCGGCCCAAATCGGCGCAGGAAAGTTGGCGTCGTTTTCAAAGCGGGCGATGACGTGCCAATGCAAGTGAGGCACAACATTGCCGAGGCTGGCCAGATTGATTTTGGCCGGGCGGAAGACTTGGCGCATTGCGGCTTCAACCTGATACACCATTTCCATGATTTCATTGCGTTCGGCAGGGGAAAGGTCGGTCATCTCGGAAACATGGTTATTCCAAATCACGCGGCAGAATGCCGGTGCGCCGGCTTCATTGTGGACGGCGATAACGCGCAGGTTTGGCGTTTGCAGCAAAATATCTTCGTTGTCGGCAGTGCAGATGGGGCAGGTCATGGGTTTTTCTTTCTCAGTCTGAATAGGAATCGGATGATTTCAATCAGGATTTTTAGAACAAGGTAAATGGCAGTCAGAGATATGAATGCGAAAAGCCACGGTTCAGGTATAAACCACCAAAATAAATAGGAGGGCGTGATTAAGTCGGCACATTCTTCGGCACTCTTAACGTGATCGCACAAGCCAAAGCGAAAAAAATCATTGACATCATGAAAGGGCGAATAGGCGAACATAAGTGCTATGGGCGTCACACAAATCAATGCAATGATGGCAATCCAAAAGAATGGTTTGAGATGTTTGAGTGCAGTCATGGATGAAATGTTATAAAAATTTTGCCGCGCCCTTATTGGCAAGTTCGTCGGCTTTTTCGTTTTCTGGGTGTCCGGCATGGCCTTTTACCCATGTCCAGCGGACATCGTGTTGTTGAACCAAACTATCCAGCTCTTTCCATAAGTCGTCGTTTTTAACCGGTTTTTTGGCGGCGGTTTTCCAGCCGTTTTTTTTCCAACCGCGTATCCAGCTTTCCATGCCGTTTTTGACGTATTGCGAGTCGGTGCAGATGACGACTTGGCAGCGGCGTTTTAGGGATTTCAGGCCTTCGATGACGGCAGTCAGTTCCATACGGTTGTTGGTGGTTTCGGCTTCGCCGCCGAACAGTTCTTTTTCGTGTGTGCCGTAGCGCATAAATACACCCCAGCCGCCTGCGCCGGGGTTGCCTTTGCATGCGCCGTCTGTGTAGAGGTAAACGGGTTTATCCATGGGCATGTCTTTGTCGAATAAGGCGGTATCATTATCATAACATAAGGCCGTCTGAAATATCGGCAAATACGGTTTACGCGTGTAAAATACCCTGCGCTTTATCACTCGTATAGAAAGAAGGCAGATATGGGATTGTTCAGCGGCCTTTTGGGCAATGCTTCGCAAAAAGACGCCGATGCGGTGGAACGCGATTTGGCGAATATCCTGATTGATGGCGAACAGGTAAAAATGGCATTCAGCCTGGTGCGCGATTTGATTGTGTTTACCGAATATCGGCTGGTGTTGGTGGACAAGCAGGGGTTGACCGGCAAGAAAGTGTCTTACCGTTCGATTCCATACCGTTCAGTATCGCGCTTTTCGGTGGAAACCTCGGGTCATTTTGATTTGGATGCCGAGCTGAAGATTTGGGTTTCTTCCGGCGAGGTGCCAACCGAAACCTTGCAATTTAAAAGCGACAAGAGCGTGATTGCCATTCAAAAAGCCTTGGCAGAAGCTGTGTTGAAACCGTCAAAATAGAAAGGAAACATGATGAGCGAACAGCAAGAATTGTTTTGTTACAAGCAGATGCCGGTGTGGACGGCGGACGAGATTCCCGAAGCCTTGTTGTCCAAACACAATACTGCCGCCGGTACTTGGGGCTGCCTCAATGTCCTCCAAGGCCGTCTGAACTTCAATGAAGTGGACGAGGCGGGCAATGTTACGTCCACGCACGAGCTGACGCCTGAAAGCGATGATTGGATTATCCATCCGCAAGCATGGCACTTTATCGCGCCGCAAACGCAAGACACGGAAATCCAACTGTCGTTTTACTGCGAGGCGGCAGACTATTTCAATAAGAAATACGGCATGAGCGCGACACATTCGGCCGTCCGTGCTGCCGAAGGCATCGTACCTGTCGGCAAGGTTTTGGATATGGGCTGCGGTCAGGGCCGCAATGCGCTGTATCTGGGTTTGAAAGGTTTTGACGTTACCGCTGTCGATAATAATCCCCATGCGGTTCAAAACGTGGAAGAGCTGGCGCGTATCGAAGAGTTGAATGTCCGCGCGTTTGAATACGACCTCAACGCCGCCAATATTCAGGAAAACTTCGATTATATGGTGGCGACCGTGGTGTTTATGTTCCTGATGCCGCGTTACGTTCCTGACGTGATTGCCAATATAAAGGAACACACCAACCCCGGCGGCTACAACCTGATCGTGTCTGCGATGGATACGGAAGATTTCCCTTGCCCGATGCCGTTCCCGTTCAAGTTTAGTGAGGGCGAGCTGCGCGAATACTATAAGGATTGGGAATTGGTGGAATACAAGGAAGAGCTGGGTTCGATGCACGCGAAAGACGAATTCGGCAATCCGATTCAGTTTAAATTCGTTACCATGCTGGCGAAGAAACCGGAATAAAGGTTTTGCCGTCAAAAGGCCGTCTGAATTCAGTTTTCAGACGGCCTTTGCCGTAATCAATCCACAATCCTTTTGCCCAAAATCACCACGTCTGCCAACATGGTTTCCAAGTCGCAGACTTGTGGCAGCCGCCCCCATTCTTCAAAACCGAAACGGTGAAACAGGTTCAGGCTCGGA
Source organism: Neisseria sp. HMSC068C12 (assembly GCF_001814095.1). Lineage (NCBI taxonomy): Bacteria > Pseudomonadati > Pseudomonadota > Betaproteobacteria > Neisseriales > Neisseriaceae > Neisseria > Neisseria sp. HMSC068C12. Next base: position 100,937 of record NZ_KV814812.1, read on the forward strand.
TAGTTGTGGCCGAACACAAGCGCGATGACGTTGTGGATGTCTAAGGACGGTGCGCGTTCGAGCATGTGCCGCAACAGGATTTTGCCCACGCCTGCGCCGCGCATATCGTGGCGGACATAAATGCTGACTTCCGCGCTGATGTGGTAGGCGTAGCGCGGATGGTAGTCACTGAAACTGCCCCATGCCAATACGGTGCCGTCGGCATCGTAAAGGGCGTAGATCGGGCGTTTGTCCGTGTGCGCGGCAAACCACATTTCACGCTCGGCAACCGTGGTCGGCGACAAATCGGCCGTGGATTGGCGCGTGGCCACGGTGCTGTTGTAAATATCGACGATGGCGGGCAAGTCTTGGCGCAGGGCAGGACGGATGGTGTATTGCATTTCAGACGGCCTGTTATTGAATTAGTTTGGAGATAGTCTTAAAGGCCGGATGTTTGGCATCGCCGAGCAGTTGGAACAAAATACTTTCGACATTGGAAACGATAATGCCTTGACGGCTCATTTGCGCCAAACCATTGTCGCGGTTGGCCGTTGTGCGCGAGGCGGTGCATTCGAAAGGCAGGAATACGGCGTAACCTTGCGCCTTCAAATCCAAGGCCGTCTGAAGCATACAGATATGCGCTTCAGCACCCATCAAAATAACGTTTTTAATGTCGTTTTTGCGTAAGATTTCCTGAATTTCGGGCAAAAACGCCGAAAATTGGGTTTTCTCGACAATCGGCGTGCCTTCGGGCAACAGCAGCGATACGGCGGATACGGTGCTGCCCAAACCTTTCGGATATTGTTCGGTTACGGCAAAGGGGATGTCCAAAGCCGTCAAACCTTGAATCAGCAGGCGGCAGCGTTCCAACATTTCATCCGCGCCGGAAAGGGCGGGCAGCAGGCGTTCTTGAATATCGACAATCAGACAAAGCGTATTTTTCGGGTTCATGGCTTTTCCTTTCAGACGGCCTTTACAGCAAAATCGTTGAATCAGAATGCAATCATATAACAAGCCGCTGGAAAAGTATTGCAGCTTGCCCTGTTTTAAAGCCCGAAATTCTTTTAAAATACCGCCTGATTTGAATTGATAGAGACCGACAACATGAATTTATACCAAACCGTCGAACGTGAAGCCCAAGCAGCCTTTGCCGCCGCAGGCATTGCCGACAGCCCCGTTGTTTTGCAGCCGACCAAGAATGCCGAACACGGCGATTTCCAAATCAACGGCGTGATGGGTGCGGCGAAAAAAGCCAAACAAAATCCGCGCGAGTTGGCGCAAAAAGTGGCCGAAGTATTGGCGGACAACGCTGTGATTGAAAGTGCGGAAGTAGCCGGCCCGGGCTTTATCAACCTGCGCCTGCGTCCTGAGTTCCTCGCCCAAAACATTCAGACGGCCTTAAACGACGCGCGTTTCGGCGTAGCAAAAACCGACAAACCTCAAACCGTCGTTATCGACTATTCTTCGCCTAATCTTGCCAAAGAAATGCACGTCGGCCACCTGCGTTCCAGCATCATCGGCGACAGCATTTCGCGCGTGTTGGAATTTATGGGCAACACCGTTATCCGTCAAAACCACGTCGGCGACTGGGGTACGCAGTTTGGCATGTTGGTCGCTTATTTGGTTGAGCAGCAAAAAGACAATGCCGCGTTTGAGCTGGCTGATTTGGAACAGTTTTACCGTGCCGCCAAAGTACGCTTTGACGAAGATCCTGCCTTCGCTGACACTGCACGCGAATACGTTGTGAAGCTACAAGGCGGCGATGAAACCGTTTTGGCGTTGTGGAAACAGTTTGTCGATATTTCGCTCTCGCACGCCCAAGCCGTTTATGACACGTTGGGCCTGAAACTGCGTCCAGAAGACGTGGCGGGCGAATCGACATACAACAACGATTTGCAGCCCGTGGTCGATGATTTGGCTCAGAAAGGTTTGGCAGTCGAAGACGACGGCGCGAAAGTCGTGTTTTTGGACGAGTTCAAAAACAAAGAAGGCGAACCTGCCGCATTTATCGTGCAAAAACAAGGCGGCGGCTTCCTTTATGCTTCCACCGACTTGGCGTGTTTGCGCTACCGCGTCGGTACGCTTCATGCCGACCGCCTGTTGTATGTCGTCGACCACCGCCAAGCCCTGCACTTTGAGCAACTCTTTACAACTTCCCGCAAAGCAGGCTATCTGCCGGAAGATGTAAAAGCCGAGTTTATCGGCTTCGGCACCATGATGGGCAAAGACGGCAAACCGTTCAAAACGCGCAGTGGCGACACCGTGAAACTGGTTGATTTACTTGATGAAGCGATCAATCGAGCCGAACAAGTCGTAAAAGAGAAAAATCCAAAATGGCAATTAACAACAGAATTAGAAGATGGATTAAAAAAGATTTCTTCTTTAACTAATTCTGATAATTTAAAAAATAAATTAAAGTACAACTTAGAAAATAAAAAGTTGGAAATTACTTTGGAAAACGATGTTGTGTATCATCTTCCTATCGATAAGATTGACAAGATTGTCAGAGGAGCAGAGGAATATACTGATACAGCATTAAGTGATGCAGAGAAAATTGCCCGAGTTGTCGGCATCGGCGCAGTCAAATATGCCGATTTGAGTAAAAACCGCACCAGCGATTATGTGTTCGACTGGGATGCCATGCTTTCGTTTGAAGGCAACACCGCCCCCTACCTGCAATACGCCTACACACGCGTGCAAAGCGTGTTCCGCAAAGCAGGCGAATGGGATGCAACCGCGCCAACCGTTTTGACCGAACCTTTGGAAAAACAACTGGCCGCCGAGCTGTTGAAATTTGAAGACGTACTGCAAAGTGTGGCAGATACTGCGTATCCGCACTACCTCGCCGCCTACCTCTATCAAATTGCCACTCTGTTCAGCCGCTTCTACGAAGCCTGCCCGATTTTGAAATCAGAAGGCGCAACCCGCAACAGCCGCCTGCAACTGGCGAAGCTGACCGGCGACACGCTGAAACAAGGCTTGGAATTGCTGGGTATTGATGTATTGGATGTGATGTAAGTTTTTGAATAAAAACGATGAAAGGCCGTCTGAAACTTTGCGGGTTGCAAGGTTTCAGACGGCCTTTTTTTATGCTTTGAAAAATATTGTGATACCGTTGATTTTGAGCCTAAGCGGTTTTGAATTTGCTCAGGTAATGCGTTTAGACGGCCTTATCTTTATTTCAAATTGCTTGCCAACAACCAAGCCTGTGCTTCGGCAGCATCGCTGAAATATTTGGGATGTTGGTTGGTCAAGAGGCTGGAAAGGCGCGCGCCGAGTTTGATCCAAATGTCGTCGGTAATGACGGCAACGCGGCCGAAGTCGGTTTCGTGTTGGTTGAGGAATTTGATTTGCTCAACCGCCATATCGATGGTGAAGTCTTTCAGCATGGACAAGTCCAACAGGATGTCGGGCAGATGGACTTTTTGTTTCGCGGCCAACAAGGCTTCTTCCAATTGGCGGAAATCGTCCAAAGTGAACTCGTTGTACAGCGCTACGTTTAAGCCGTAAGATTGTTCGCGGATGGAAATCATGGTGTTCTCCTTGTTAAATTATTGCTTCATCAGAAATTTTTTGATTGAGGCCGGAGTAAAACTGCTGAACACGCCGCCTGCAACAATGATAACCATGCCGACAGCTTCCTGCCAAGTGATTTTATCGCCGAAAAGCAATACGCCGGATAGGGCGGAGAAAACGACGGTCAGGTAGGAAAGCGAGGCAACGGTAAATTTCTTGCCGACCTTATAGGCGCGGGTCATGGCCAATTGTGCAATCATGGCGGAGATGCCGTTGCCGGCCAGATAGGGCAGGGAAGAGATGGTCAGCGGATGCCAGCCTGTGATGGTGCTCCAGACTGCGCCCATAATCAGGCCGGTAAGCGAGAGGTAAAACACCACGCGCCAGCCCGGCTCGCCCAAAAGAGAGAGTTCGCGCACCTGCAAATACGCCCAGCCCGACATGGCGCCACCTGCCAAACTGACCAGCGCGGCAAATTCTTGTCCGCCTTGAAAAGATGGGTTGAGCAAGAGGATAACGCCGATAAAGCCCATAACCAAAATGGCTTGGGTATAAAGCGTAATTCTTTCTTTTAAAATGAAAAATGAAAAGATGGCCAGCCAGATGGAGGACGTGTAGTTGAGCGTGACGCCTGTTGCCAGCGGCAGGTGCATGACGGAATAAAACGTGCACATCATGGCAAGCGTGCCGATGACGCTGCGGTTGAGATGGGTTTTCCAATGCGGCGTGGAAAACGTGTTGCCTTGCGCTTTGGCCATGATGCCTAAGAACAGGGTGGAGACCAGCATGCGCCAAAAGACCAGCTCGCCGCTGGAAAAGCCGAATTGCGTTGAGGCGGCTTTGATGGAGAGGTTCATGACGGTAAAGCCGAGCGCGGCAATAACCATCCATGCCGAGCCGAGCGGATCTTTTCTGACGGTTTCCATTTGATGGGTATATAAAGCGATTTTATTAATAAGAAAATATTATACAGATCAATCAGGCCGTCTGAAAAATATCGTTGGGTTTCAGACGGCCTTTAGATTAAGAAATGAGAATTATTATTGAAAAATATAGTGGTTTTTTGTAGAATGAAAGCCCTATTTTCAAGAAAGGCTTGTCATGAAAGTTGCCAATATTTCTGCCGTATTGCTGTCTGCTTTGTTTTCCGTTGCTGTTTCTGCCGCGCCTTTGGGAGAGGTTTCTTCAGAAAACGGTAAGATTTTCAGCGGCGAAAATTACATGGTCGTTAAGAAAGACATGAAGAAAGGGGAGCAGATTAAGCCGCACGATCATCCGGGTTTTAAAACGTTGATTTTTGCCGTTGGAAAAGGAAGCTTTGACGTAACCTTGAATCAGAAGGAAAAACATACGGTTGGCGCAGGCTCGGTGCTGCGATTTGGCGGAGATGTCGTGATTGAGGCCGTTGCAACTGAAGATGCGAATGTGGCAATTACGTTGATTAAGTAAGCCGATAGATGATAAAAGGCCGTCTGAAGATGATGTTTCAGACGGCCTTGTTTATTCAGTCAACCATTGCCATTAAGCGCAAATCAAATAGATGAAGCCGGAGCCGAAGATATCTGCCAAGGCGTGAATCAGGAAAAACGGCAGCAGGTTTTTGACTTTGTATTTATAGAAGAAGTAGTACATCAAGCCGAAAACAACGCCGATAACGGTCGCCCAAAGCATGCCTTGATAAGTATGGAAGGAGATGCGCACCAAGGTCGAATAGGCCAATGCCTGCCATTTGTATTTGTCTTCCACGCAGGTCAAGAGGCCGAGGAAACAGAATTCCTCATAAAAGCCGTTTAAAAGGCCGTAGAGGATGGCCATCGGCGCAAGGGCGGCGAATTTGTCAAAAATGGATAATGGTTTGATGTATTGGAAGATTTCAGTGGTGAAGTAATTGTAGCCGCCGCTTAACGAAGTTACCGCATCGGCGGTCAGACCCATCAGGATAAAAATCACAGGCGTCCAAAACAACACGCCTAAGTTAAAACGAATCGGCAATTGTTTGAAGTCGAAACGGCGGATAACGAGGTAAATCAGAGCAATAGCAAGCAGCGTCAACTGCAGGCTCATGTTTTCAGAATAAGCCACGCCGGTTACCGCAGTATCGCGCGCCTCTTCGGCAACCGCGGCTGTTTCCACTTGCGGCATCAGGCTGGCGATATAAAGTTGGGTAGAACGGTAGGCAAATTGACCGAACAGGATAGCGGTCACAATCAGCATGTCAAACCAGCGCAAATGGCGCAAAGGCTCTTTAGGGCGGATAGCGGCGAGTATGCTCATATTCTCCTCTTTGCTCTAATAAATAACGGTGCGCAATAGTTACATAAACATACAAAAATCGTCAACGATTATCACAATAAAACATGAATTAAAAATCAGACCGTTTCAGACGGCCTGAAGCGCTTCTAAAAATGCCATATTTTTCGAAGGGTTTATCTTCAAAAATATGGCATAATCACTTTATTGCAAACCAAGGAATCTTATCGTGAGTATTTCTCTGTCCCAATATCTGCTCTACCTGCAATACATGTTGGCAGGTATCGCCATGACCGTTGTTTTTGCTGCCGTATATCTGCGGATTACACCCGTTGAAGAATTGCGCCTGATTAAAAACGGCAACCTTGCCTGCGCCTTGTCATTTGGCGGCGCGTTGGTCGGTTTTTGTCTGACGCTTGCCTCAAGCATTGCACACAGCGTCAGCTTCATCGATTTTATCCTGTGGGCCCTTGCCGCAGCCGTAATTCAGATTTTTGTCTATTTCGCTGCGACAATGATGATTAAAGGCGCTACCGCAGAACTCATCGGTAACAATGTTGCCGTCGGCGCGTTGTTTGGTGCAGTGTCCATCTCGATCGGCATTTTGAATGCGGCTTGCTTGACTTGATTTTGATGGTCGGTTGGATAGCAAAAGATGTGCTGTTCCTGACTCCTACCTAGAAAAATTATCGGTAGATTTTTTTGACTGATAAGGTCTTATGTCTGATGGTATTGGCGTTATAGTGAAATTCTGAAAGCATCAAAAAATTCAGACGGCCTGTTATATACAAGGCCGTCTGAAATGTTTTAACTACTTAAGTTTGCTAAATTAGAACGAGTATTGCAATCTTATGCCTGTTTCACGGGTGCGGTTTTTAGGTTCGATCGCGCCCAATTGAATGAAGCCATAGTCTTCTGTAACGGTGAAGTTTGAATCTTTGACTTTCCAGCCGCGATAGAACGGGGTCAGACTGATTTTAGAACCGTTAGAGAATTTTTTAGATACAGGTACTTCAACCTCAATACCTTGTCCACCGCCTTGTTTCATTCTGGTTTCTTCTCGATCTGGCTCGTAAGAATACTGGCGGCCCTTAACGGCACGATTGTAGGCAATACGAGGAGCAATCTCAAAGTTTGCTGGAAGTGCGATATTTACACCGGCATTGATTTGCGCATATGTGGTTCGGTTTTTGCGGTCATAATCATCAGGATCGACACGTCGGCTCAAATCTCTCAGAACACGGTGTCCCAAGCCTGCACCGGCAGTCAGGCTAAAGCGATCGTTAATTGGATGTGTATATTCATATAAGGCACGGATATCGTATGCGCGGCGAGGTGCATTTTTGAGTGTGGCAGAACCATAACCTGTGGATTCACCAAATCCATTTTGGAAGCTTCCTGTGTAATCTGATTTACCACGGGAATAACGGCCTTCCAATTTTGCCGCATGGCGATCGTTGAAACGGTATTTAACCCCCGCATTAATAGACCACAGGTTGCCTTTTTGTTGCATTATTCGACTACCATCTTGTTCATATTCGCGATAGGTTTCGTTGTAATATTCGCTGCCAACGGTAAATTCAACAGGGCGGGCAGCCTGTGCGCCTACTGCAGCAGACAGTGCTAACACAGCAAGACAGAAATGAGCAGAATTTTTCATGTAAATTCCTTTTAGTTTGGGAAAATCAGTGTGATAATTTAATGTTATTGCATGGCAAAGTTTATAATATTTAATGAACATTAACAATGCTGATGGGGTAATATATTTACTTTTATTATATTCTTTAATGATTTATCGCAAATATTTGTCTTTTTTATGAGACAGTATGGATAAAAAACCTGGAAATAGTGTAAAACTGAGTCGGTAAGAGGTTTAATTTCGAAGTTTTCAAAAGTTAATATCTATATAGTTATTATTTAGTTTGCGATAAAAGTATATGCAGCCACCCACTCTATTCCCATGCATAAAGACATTTTGAATGTTAATATCGTATGACATTCTATTTATATAAAATAAGCGATATAACCGACTAGGCAAATTGACCTGACTGCCCATAAGTTATCCTTTCTTCTTCAAATAAGGAACTGCGATGTTCAACTTTATCAAGAAACAGTTTATCGACGTCATTCAATGGCCGAATCCCGATGACAGCCTGCTGATGTGGCGTTTTCCGATTGCCGATGAGGAGATCCAAAACGGTGCAAGCCTGACTGTGCGTGAGGCGCAGATGGCGATGTTTGTCGATGAAGGCGTAACCGCGGACGTGTTCGGTCCGGGGCGTTACACGCTCAATACGCAAACTCTGCCAGTGCTGACCAACTTGAAAAACTGGGACAAGCTTTTTGAGTCTCCGTTTAAATCGGATGTTTACTTTTTCAATACCAAACAACAGCTCGCACGAAAATGGGGTACGTCTCAACCAGTTACCGTGCGCGATGCTGAGTTTGGCGCGGTGCAACTGCGTTCGTTCGGTATGTATTCTTACCGCATCAGCGATCCGGCAAAATTCTTTAAAGAAGTCAGTGGTGTGGCGGCGCAATACAGCGGCGTAGACTTGGAAAACCAACTGCGCAATATCGCAGTCACCCAGTTGGCGGCCGCGTTCGGCAGCTCCGGTATCCCATTCTTGGATATGGCGGCGAACCAAGTTTTGCTGTCGCAAAAAATCGGCGAATTGCTTGGCGCGGAATTTGCCAAGCTGGGTTTGGCACTGGAAAACTTCACTGTTGAAAGCATTACTTTGCCCGCGTCTATTCAGGCTGCGTTGGATAAGAAAATTTCGATGGGTGTTATCGGCGATTTGGGACGCTACACCCAATATCAAACCGCCGAATCTATTCCGCTTGCGGCACAAAATGAAGGCGGACTTGCCGGAATCGGTGCAGGTTTGGGCGTAGGTGCCGGTATTGGTCAGGCGATGGCGGGTGCCATGGCTGGCATGATGCAGCCGAATGCGCAACAGGCTCAGCAAAATGCTCAGCCGGTTGCCGAAGATCCGCAGGCTAAATTGGTGAAACTCAAGTCTTTGCTGGATGGCGGTTTGATTTCGCAAGAAGATTTTGACAAAGCCAAGGCTGAAGTGTTGAAACAGCTGATTGGTTGATCAATTGAAGGCCGTCTGAAAAATATCATTCAAAAGAAGCGTTGAGCTGCTTCTATGAAAAGGTTTCAGACGGCCTTTCAAATGATTTGATTAAGCCTGTCCGACTTCAAAAACGTTAAGGCCGTCTGAAACACTCCAACCCATTCTGAAAAAGCAAACCCATGTCTCAAACTCCTTTCTTCAAAACCGACTGCCCAAGCTGCGGAGCACCTGTCGAGGCGCATTCTGCTTCTGCCGTGACGCTGGTGTGCGGCTATTGCAACAGCATGCTGGTGCGGAAAGATAACGGCGTTGTCGACTCCGGCCGCGACTCCGCATTGCTGGAAGATTTTAGTCCGCTGCAAATCGGAACCAGCGGCACATTTGTCGCACAACGCTTTACCTTGGTTGGACGGCTTCAGGTGCAATACGACGATGGCGCGTGGAATGAATGGTATGCGCTGTTTGACGACGGCAGAGCCGGTTGGCTTTCTGAGGCGGGCGATTTGTATGTGATGACCATGCCGGTCGAAATCGATAATCCGCCGAAATTTGAAGATACGCGAGCCGGATTTAGCGAGCTGACTTTTCAAGATAAGCACTATATTGCCTCCGATGTCCGCAACATCAGCTTGAAACATGCGGCTGCGCAGGGCGAATTGCCGTTTGTTTTGAAAGAGGATACAGAAAATCGGGTTTCCGACTGGCGTTGCGAAAACCTTTTCATCACGCTCGATTACAACAATAAAACTCCCGAAGCCTTCTTCGGGCGGATGGTAAACCTAGATGGTTTGAAGCTGGAAAACACGCGCCACGAAGATGAAATTAAAGAAAGCGCAGGCCGTCTGAAAGGCAGTATTACTTCAGAAAACTGTCCTAACTGCGGCTCGTCCATTCATTGGGTAAACGGGCTGACTTCCCATCTGAACTGTCAAAGTTGCGGCAGCGAATTGGCAGTCGGCAAAGATAAAGCGGAGCTTATTACCGCCAATAATCTGCGTTTGTCGCAAAATACGATGTTTACTTTGCCTGTCGGCTCGACAGGCAGTCTGAAAAATAAAGAGTTTCATGTTATCGGCGCAATTAGATATTTAGAAACAGATGCGCAGGAAACATTTGATAACTTGTTCAAAGGTGCCAAACATACATTGGCACCAGAAGGGCAGTGGACAGAGTATCTGCTTTACAACCCAACTCAGGGTTTCTTATGGCTGGTTGAAGCTGATGAAGGTTGGAATATTTCCGAAACCTTGAACGATTGGCCGCGCCTCGACCGCAACCGCCAACCGCAAGGCTATGGCAAACTTTATGACTATGGCGGACGGGTCAGGATTGCCAGCGGAGCGTTTTATTGGCGTGTCCGAAACGGTGATTTGAACTATTACAGCGATTACAGAGACGGACAAAGCCGTAAGATTGGCTCCGAACTAAACAGTCACGAAATGGCATGGACTAGAAGTGCCCCAATTGCTTATCGGGAGATTGCAGACGCGTTTAATCTGACCAGCCAAGCTCCGCATTACACTGCAAACATGGCGGCGGACGGCATTGATAAATCATTAAGAATCATAATGACCGTCATCCTGGTTGTCGTCAATCTCCCTGCGCTTCTGACCGGCGATAGTTCTGCCGCACTTACCGTCATCTTTATAGGATGCTGGTTGTTGTGGACCATGGGCAAAAAAGACGAGGACGAGGATTAACATGTCGAGAATCACTTACATCATTTTCAGTACCATCATCATCGTCATCTCCATGATCATCAGCTACGGCTCTTCCGATTCCGACGGCTCGCGTATGCACTCCGGCGGCTATTATGGCGGCAGCGGTTATTCCGGAGGCCATAAATGACCCATGCGCCCGGTAATCATGGCCTATTGGACTTATACGGTTGCGATGAAGCCATCTTAAAAGATGAAGGCCGTCTGAAAACCGCTTTGGTGGCTGCCGCACAGGCTGCAGAAGCCACCATATTGACCGAACACTTCCACACCTTCGGTGGCGCAGGCGGCGTAACCGGTGTTTTGCTGCTCGCCGAGTCCCATATCAGTATCCACACTTGGCCTGAACACCGCTTCGCTGCTATTGATGCATTTATTTGCGGCGGTATGAAATTGGAAAAAGTGAAGGAAATCTTGTGCAGGGAGTTGGTGGCAGCAAGGGCTGTTTGGACGGTTGTGCAACGTGGCGAAGGTATACTGGACGATGTACAACCATCGGTTGAACAATAAAATCTGTCGGGCCGTCTGGAAAAAATTGGCTGATAGTAAATTAGATAACAAATTTTGTATAAAAAGGCTTTTAAACAAAATGCTTAAAATAAAAGATTGGAAGAGAAACAGAAGTTTGCCATTGGTTATTTACTTGCTTGCAGGTTTGTTTTTGCTTGGAGTGGAAAGTGCCGAAGCAAAAAAATTAACACATGATCGTACCGAGTATTGCCGTAATCAAGTTTATGTCAGTAATAACCAAGGCGCATCCCTGCAAGCTCAACCGGACGATAAAGCATCTTCAATCACTCAATTGCACCATATGCAATACCTTTGCGTTGTCGGTAATGACAGCAAAAATACCGAAGAAGGATACTCTTGGATAAAAGTAAAAAAAGTACCTTTGGCAATCAAAGAAAACCAAATCAGTTGTCATGATATGGGCCTGCCTGACAACTGCACCAAACCTACCGATTTCCCGACTGAATGGAAAATCAAACCGCCCAAAGGCAAAAAATGTCGTCTTTCCACTCATGTTGATAATGAAGGTCAGTTGCTTATTGTCGCAAAAGGCGTTTGCCCAACCGGATGGGTAAAAGAGAGAGATGTACAATTTTTTGCCGATTAGTAAACTTGGCTTTAGTTAAAGAAAAAAACAAAGTTCATCATATGGCAGAACAATCAAGAAAAAAGATTTAACTTATTCTTTATTAAAAGACAGGCCGTCTGAAAGCATATTCAATCCGTTTTCAGACGGCTTTATCTTACATTTTTAAAATATCCTGATTAAGGAAATCAGAAATGCATGTTCGTACTTCCATCATTTTTGCCTTATCCATGCTCACCTTAGGAGCATGTGTCAGTCATCATCCTTCGGTTCCTCATGCTTCAACGGTGAAAGACCGTGCATATTATTTCCAACATCTTGACGAAGCCCAAGCAAAAAAAGAGCAATGTTTGAAAGACAGAGTATTTGAGAAAGCAGGCGTTGATATGGAAAACAGCAGAGATCAACAAATGATTGCTGCGTATCCCGATGACCTTTTAATGCTCAACCAAGATAATGCGGAATTATTTTCTTGTATCGCTGCGTGGACGGCTGCTAATTCCGCAGAACCATTACGCAAATGGCAGAGGGAAAATGAGGAAAGTGAAGCCACCAATCAAAAATTTGAGGCACAGGTTATGCGGTTTAAAGCAGAACTAGAAAAGAAATACTCAGAAATAGATTGGAAAAAGTTTTATCCTGCCGCACTCTATCAGGAATCTGTCCATTTCCTTTACACAGACAGTACGTCAGAAGAATATGCAAAAAAAGAAGCCATCGAACGTATCTTTATTGATAAAGCGAAACGGTTTATAGCAGAATCGGAAGCGAACAATATTGAAACGCTGACCCAAAAGATGTCGCAAATCTGCAAGGAGGATACTTGGGGCTATATCCCTTCGTGTAAAGTCTATTATCATGTTTTAAAAGAAAAACTCTCGAAAAAAACACTATCCGAATTAGTGGAGATGGAAAAACAGTATAACGACGGCGAGCATATGCCTGTTCCTATTTTATTTGAAGCTTATCGTTTTACCCTTGGATCTGCTTTGGAGAAAATAAATCGAGAATTAATGTCAGACTACGGTAAACTCGATTCCGAATATAGGCAGTGTGTAAAAAAAATCGGAGAAAAAGTCTCGGTTACCCAAATGGACAGCTTTGAAGAAAATTTCGAGCCGGAGTTTTATCTCGGTTTTTATCCCGAATGTGCCGTTACCGATAACATTATGAAACAATTGGAGTTTCCTCTGGATTTAAATGTCGCGGTTGAAAGCAAAATTTTCCACAAAATAGTCAAACAAAGCCAGGAAGAAAACGAGAAATTTCTCATCGATGAAGAGCTATCAGGAATAGCATGGCGGAAGCAGCTGGAAGAATCGCCCGAAGTCTTACAAACCAAAAAAAGCTTGGCTCAAAAATATGCCCAAACACCTTGGCAAAATTTCAGGAGCACTATAAAACAAGACTATCCAGATATCGAAAGTGACTTCTCGGGTACGGAAGAAGAACAGAAGCAGAAAAAGATAATTTCTACTGCCCTGAGGTTAATCTTGATTGAAAAAATACAGCCTGAAATGGACAAGTTAGAGAAAAAAAGTATAGATGAATTACTTACTGAACTACGAGCTCGTTGTAAAGAAGGAGAAGGAATAGATTGGCTAAGCGATACTCAGTGTATTCTGTATTACCGTACCTTCTTAAAAAAAATTCAGGGTCAAACTTTAGAAGAGCTATTAGCTTCAAAAGATAAATATGAAGAGGGGCCTTCCTTGGTTAAGTTTTCCTATAAGTTAGTATTAGAAGGGAAAGAGGTGAAACGATCCTTCGAACTGATAAAAAATGATGACAAACGCGAAGCAGCATACTGGCAATGTATCAAAAACATCAGCAAAACCATAAAGAAATCAGGCATTCTAGAAACTAACGATGCCGAGTCGATTATCTTGAACGAACCTGGTTGCAAACAGGTGTACTATGTCATGAGCAATATGAACGAAGAAAAACGGTTCACATATTTTGCCGACACGCTGCTTAACAAGAAACGTTTCAAAGAAGCTCCGAAAGTTCAACAAGATTGATGTAAACATTTCATTAAGAGGCCGTCTGAAGTCTTGCATATGCTGTTTTCAGACGGTCTTAAACCTTGTTCTGATTAAACTGAAATATTGACGTTATATGGAAAAAACGCCTTTTTTTAAAACCGATTGCCCAAGCTGTGGTGCGCCTGTGGAGGCGTATTCCGCTACTGCCGTGACGCTGGTGTGTGGCCATTGTCACAGTATGCTGGTTGCTAGAATCGGTAAGGGGAGGAGCGGATATTTTGTTGCCAATTCAGGGCGTGATTCTGCGTTGCTGGAAGATTTCAGTCCGTTGCAGATTGGAACGCGAGGCGTTTTTGATGATCGGAAATTTACGCTGATTGGGCGATTGCAGGTGCATTACGATGTCGGCGCATGGAATGAATGGTATGTCTTGTTTGATGACGGGCAGACCGGCTGGCTTTCCGAGGTTGGCGATTTATATGTGATGACATGTTTACTTGCCCAGAAGAGGAGACGGGGGCCGAAAAATTTTAAGTCGGTGAAAGCCGGTTCCAGTTCGTTGATCTTTAATGGCCAAACCTTTATTGCGTCAGATGTCCGCACCATACATTACCGTAATACCGATGCGCAAGGCGAGTTGCCGTTCAACTTATCTGAGAACCAAGCGGCAGGCGAGGTTTGCGACTGGCGACGGGGCAATTTGTTTTTGACCTTGGATTATTCGACGTTTCCAATGGACTCCTACTTCGGACGCATAGTCAGTTTGGACAGTTTGAAGCTGGAAAATAAGCGCAGTGATGATGAAATCCATGAAAGTGCAGGTCGTCTGAAAGGAGAGATTCTTTCTGAAAACTGCCCGCATTGCGGCTCTCCTGTTCATTGGCCAAGGGGTGTTACTTCTTTCCTTTTATGTCAGTCTTGCGGCAGCAGTTTGAATACGACAAAAGATACTGTTGCGTTGATGGAGGCAAATGCCCAAAGGAAAGAACAAGAAAATCTGTTCACACTTTCCATTGGTACGAAAGGCCGTCTGAACGATACAGAATATCTGATTATCGGGGCTGTAAGATTTGTCGAGATATCGTCCTATAATCAAAATCAGTCCGAATACTGGACGGAATATCTGCTTTATAACACTCAACAAGGTTTTGCCTGGCTGATTGAGTCTGGAAAACGCTGGCGGCTGTCAGAAACCATTACAAACATGGCCGGACTTTGATTCAAGTGGCAATCCTGCCGGTGAAATGTTGATTGATCATTACCGCGGGCAGGTCGAGGTAGCGGCTGGTGCTTTTTATTGGAAAGTCAAACAAGGCGATTTGCTTCATTACAAGGAATATAGCGGCAAGAAAAGTTATGGCCGGAATGTCATTCTGTGTTCCGAGCAGAGCAAGGACGAAATTGTCTGGAGTAAAAGCAGTCCTGTGTCTTACCGTCAAATGAGAAAGGCATTCGGTCTGTCTTTTGATACTAAGGAGATGCTCTCTTACTGGCTGAAGGGCGACAATAGAAATGTTGGGAGTAGAGATAATGTAGCCCGTATCATTGCTATGCTGATTCTTATCATCGTCAACCTTCCGGCCTGGCTGTCGCCGCATCTACGTAGTCCTGTCGGTATAGTGGTCAGTCTGTGTGCGTTGGTATGGATATGGATTTCTGACAGATATAAAAACGATCGTGATTACGAAGAAGAACGGGTAGGGATGATTATTTTCTTTGCTTTCATCATTTTTCTTACCGTCTTATTCAACTATGTCCAAGCGGAAGACAGTGATTCATCGCATTCCGGCAGATCCTATCATGGTTATTCGGCAGGGCATAAATAACGTGAGATCTGCTTAACCTCGTTGTATCGTTTTACTTTTATTTTTTCAGACGACCTTTTTATAAAACATGCTAACCCGCCGTCAATTTCTCAGCTATACCGCCGTGCTTGGTGCCGCCTCTGCTTTCTCTTGGCAGACTTATAAGTACCTCAACCGCAAACCGCCGGTTTCTATTAACCGTGTCGGCTTGCCGTTGGGGCATTTGTTGCGTGACGGGGAATTGCTCAGTTCGCCGACCCGTCGTTATGAATGCAATACGTTGATACTCGGCGGCGGTGCGGCTGGGTTGGGAGCATTGTGGTATTTGGCGAAGCATAATCACCGCGATGTATTGTTGGCAGAAGGGTTTGAACGTAATGGCAACAATGCCGCCTATACGTCTTCAGACGGCCTGAAAGCGCCGAGCGGTGCGCATTATTTGGCTTTGCCGTCGAAAGAAAGCGTGTATGTGCGCGAGATGTTGGCGGATTTCGGTATTTTGCAGTCGGATGGCAGCTTTAGGGAAACCGATTTGGTCTATGCGCCCGAATCGCGCCTCTTATATCAGGATAAATGGGTAGAACATTTATTGCCGAAAGAAGATGCGGATTCCAAACGGTTTTTTGATTTGATAGGCCGTCTGAAACAGGCTTACGGCAATGACGGTAAGAAAATTTTTGCCATTCCGATTGCGCTGTCATCGATAGATGAAACATGGCGAAAGCTCGATCATCTGACGTTTCAACAATGGCTTGATCAGGAAGGTTACCATTCGCCCGAGCTTTTGTGGTATCTCGATTATTGTTGCCGCGACGATTACGGACAAGGCATCGGGCAAGTATCTGCCTTTGCCGGATTGCATTATTTTGCCGCCCGCAACAATGCAGAAACTGTCCTCACTTGGCCCGAAGGTTTGGCACATCTTTCTGAAAACCTGCGCCGTCATGCCGATTTGCAGGAAGGCTGGCAATGGCCGTCTGAAAACAGTATCCGTTTGGAGAAACCTGCTTCGGTTAATGCTTCTGCCGTCAAAATCAAACCGCTTTCAGACGGCCGGATTGAAGTGTGGCTGCGTGATAATGCAAAAGGGGAAACCGTTGCCGTCACCGCGCAACACGTTATCTCCGCCATGCCGCTGATGGTTGCCGCCCACATTATTGAATCTCCCGAACAATTTGGTCTGAATATTCCCGAATACGCGCCATGGCTGGTTTCCAATTTTGAACTGCACAGTTTTCCGAAAGAAAAAAACAACAGCGAACTTGCGTGGGACAATGTGGTTTACGGCAGCCAAGGACTGGGCTATGTTGTTGCGACCAACCAGCTTATCCGGGTTGCCCGTCCTGAACGTACGATTTTTACCGCCTACGCCGCGCTCAATCACGATACGCCACAAGCCGTCCGCCGCCAGCTGCTTGAAGCAAGCGATGAAGAGCTGCTCCAGTTTGCCGCACAAGATCTGCTTACCGCTTACGGCGAAGGCTTTTGGCGGCATGTTTCCCATGTTGACATTACCGTTCGCGGGCATGGCATGAGCGTGCCGAAACCCGGCTATTTAAGCGATGAGGCTTTATTAAAAATCAGAAATCGAAATACTGGATTATTATTTGCACACAGTGACTTAAGCAGCTATTCGGTGTTTGAAGAGGCTTTGTATTGGGGTGTGGAAGCGGCGCGGAAAGTATTGGCTTAATTGATATAAAAAGGCCGTCTGAAATCATATTCAGACGGCCTTTTCTCTTTTAACTTAATAACCTGATTAGGCTTTTGGTTTCAAAGCGGCAGCTTCGCGAGCCAGACGGGTGATGGTATCCCAGTCTTTGTTTTTGATGGCTTCTTTTGGGGTCAGCCATGAGCCGCCGACGCACAAGACATTAGGCAGCGCCAAGTACTCGGGAGCGGTTGCCAGGCTGATGCCGCCGGTCGGGCAGAAGCGAACATCGGCGTAAGGGCCGTACAGGGCTTTGAGCATGGCTTTGCCGCCAACGACTTCGGCAGGGAAGAGTTTGAGGGTGTCGATGCCGTGTTCCAAAGCCAGTTGGACTTCGCCAGGAGTGGCAACGCCCGGAATCAGGGGGATGCCACTGTTGTGGCTGGCTTTGGCGAGGGATTCGTGCAAACCCGGGCTGATGGCGAAAACCGCGCCTGCGTCTTCGACGGCTTTGAGCTGTTCGGGATTGGTTACCGTACCCGCGCCGACGATGGCGTTAGGAACTTCTTTGGCAATCAGGCGGATGGCGTCGAGACCGACAGGGGTGCGCAGGGTGATTTCGAGGGTGGGAATGCCGCCTTCGACAAGGGCGTGGGACAAATCGACGGCAGTACTCAAGTCGTCAATCGCCATTACCGGCACAACTGCGCCGGCAGTCAGAATTTCACGAGGGGTCAGTTTAGACATTTTAGGTCTCCGTTGGGGACTGTATCGTAATAGGGTCGTTAACATGGTTTCAGACGACCTGATTGTTTTAAGAGGCCGTCTGAAAAGGGTTTAGGCAAATTCGCCGCCGAAGCTCATGGCACCGGTTTCTGCGCTGCTGGTCATGCTGCGGAAGTTGGCGAAGAGTTCGCGGCCGCAGCCTTGTTGATTCGCGCTCAAGTCGATACGTTCGACTTCGCGGGCGTTCCATTCGGCTTCGTTGATCAGGACGTTGAGTTCGCCGGTAACGGAGTCGAAGCGGATCAAGTCGCCGGTACGGATTTTGGCGATGTTGCCGCCCATCAGGGCTTCAGGCGTCATGTGGATAGAGGCCGGAACTTTACCGGACGCGCCGGACATACGGCCGTCGGTCAGCAGTGCCACTTTAAAGCCGCGGTCTTGCAGGATGCCCAAAGGAGGGGTCAGTTTGTGCAATTCGGGCATACCGTTGGCGCGCGGGCCTTGGTAGCGGACAACACAGACGAAATCGCGTTCCAACTCGCCGCGTTCAAATGCGGCCAATACTTCGCGTTGGTCGTTGAACACGATGGCGGGTGCTTCAATGATGCGGCAGCCTTCGCGCACGGCGGACACTTTAATTACGCCGCGACCGATGTTGCCTTTCATTAGGCGCAGACCGCCGTCTGGGGAGAACGGGTTGTCGGCTTTGCGCAGGATGTCTTCATTACCGCTGGTTTCAGGGGCTTCGCGCCATTCAAGTTTGCCGTCAATGAGGAAAGGCTCTTTGGTGTAGTGGCGCATACCGTGTCCGACAACGGTATCGACATCATCGTGCAACAGGCCTGCGTCCAGCAATTCGCGGATAACGAAAGGCAGGCCGCCGGCAGCGGTAAAGTGGTTTACGTCGGCTTTGCCGTTGGGGTACACACGGATCAGCAATGGGATGATGGAAGAAATTTCATCGAAGTCGTCCCAGTTCAAAATCACGCCTGCAGCACGCGCCATAGCAACGAGGTGCATGGTGTGGTTGGTCGAGCCGCCGGTTGCCATCAGGCCGATCAGGGCGTTAATGAAGGATTTTTCGGTCAACATTTCGCCCAATGGTTTGATGGTGCCGTTTTTGATGCCGCGTGCGAGGTGTCCGGCTGCGTAGCGGGTCAGTGCTTCGCGCAGGTCGGTATAAGGGTGGACGAAGGCAGCAGCAGGCAGGTGTACGCCCATCATTTCCATCATCATCTGGTTGGAGTTGGCGGTACCGTAGAAGGTACAAGTACCCGGGCTGTGGTAAGAGCCCATTTCGCTTTCAAGCAAGGCGTCGCGGCCGACTTTACCTTCGGCGAAAAGCTGGCGGGTACGGGCTTTTTCTTTATTGCCGATACCGCTAGACATCGGGCCTGCCGGAACGAAGATGCCAGGAATATGACCGAAAGACAACGCACCGATCATTAAGCCCGGAACGATTTTGTCGCATACGCCCATAAACAAGCTGCCGTCAAACATTTGATGCGACAGACCGATGGCGGTACTCATGGCAATCACGTCGCGGGAAAACAGCGATAATTCCATGCCGGCGTAGCCTTGCGTGATGCCGTCGCACATGGCGGGCGTGCCGCCGGCGACTTGGGCGGTCGCGCCGTTTTTTTGTGCTTCGTCTTTGATTTGGTCAGGGAAGTCTTTAAACGGCTGGTGTGCGGAAACCATGTCGTTGTAGGCAGTGATGATGCCTAAGTTGGGGACGGTTTCCTGAAGCATTTCGATTTTGATGCTCTTAGGCATGGAGGCATAGCCGTGTGCCAAGTTGCTGCAGCCGAGCTGGTTGCGCTCTAAGCGTCCCATCTGTTTGGCGCTGCGGATTTTCGCCAGATACTTTTCACGCGTCGGGCGGCTGCGCTCGATGATGCGCTCGGTAATTTCGGCGAGTTTCGGGTGAATAGGAGTGGGGTTCATGTGCGGTCTCCTGGCTAAACGATATGATAGGGATTTTGTTTGCGCGTTTCTGATTTTTGTATTGGGTGTTTTCTTCAGACGGCCTTGAGCTGTGGGAATGAATAATATGGGCCGTCTGAATATTTGAAGATTTTCTCTTCGAAGCGTCCGCATATTATAGTACAAAATCTGTAATTTTGTTACAAAATAATTTACTAAGTGGAAGAAATTTGATTTAAATCGAGGTATGGTCAATTCGTAAAATGGCAGGCTGCAAAAGTCATCAAACTTTTATGTTAAATCAAACAATTTGTAAAAATGAGAATAGACAAAATGTGTAGCCATGTGTAGTATTACTACTCATTAGCCCGCTTGTTTGAAATTTTGGTGCAGGCGATTGGTTCTTTACTGCTTATTGCTTAAAGGCTTTTGATTTTAATCGATTTTTATGGATGACGACAGTCCAAAAGTTTTGAAGCAAGCTTCCTCAACGAGAGATGAAACAATGAGTACACAGACAAATTTTGATTTGGTGTTGTTTGGCGCGACCGGCGATTTGGCAATGCGTAAACTTTTGCCTTGCCTGTATCAGGCGCATGTAGCCGGTTTGCTTCATCCCGAAGGTCGTATTTTGGGCGTAAGCCGCAGCGAATTGGATACCGCCGGCTTTTTGGCTAAAGTGGAAACGAATTCTAAAATCCATGTCAAACAAAACTTCTCAGATGAAGCGTGGGCATCGTTTATCCAACGTCTTGAGTATTTGAAAGTCGATGTGACAAAGAAAGACGACTTCATTGCTTTGGGCGACTTGGTAAAAGCGCGCAAGAATACTGAGAATGTCGTGATCTACCTCTCAACTGCGCCGAAATTCTTTGCACAAGCCTGTGAAAATCTTGCCGAAATCGGTTTGAATGCCGATAACGTGCGCGTGGTTTTGGAAAAACCGTTGGGTACGGACTTGGCTTCTTCCCAACAAATCAATACAGATGTAGCCCGTTATTTCAAAGAAGAACAAATCTACCGTATCGACCATTATTTGGGTAAAGAAAGCCTGCAAAACCTGCTGGCCTTGCGTTTTGCTAATGTGATGTTCGAGCCTTTGTGGAACAACAAATATATTGAAAGCGTACAGCTGACCATCGCCGAGCAGTTGGGCGTGGAAGAACGCGGTGAGTTTTACGACATTACCGGCGCATTGCGCGATATGGTGCAAAACCACTTGATGCAAATGCTTTGTATGACTGCGATGGAAGCGCCGGCAAGCTTGGATGCCGATGCCGTACGCGACGAGAAAGTGAAAGTCATCAAATCGCTGAAACCGCTGACCATCGAATCCGTCAACGAAAATGTTATTCGCGGCCAATATGTTGCAGCAAACGGTATGAACGGCTATCTGGAAGAAGTCGACGTACCGAAAGACAGTTTCACTGAAACCTATGTTGCCATCAAAGCCGAAATCGAAAACGAGCGTTGGAAAGGCGTACCTTTCTACCTGCGTACCGGCAAACGCATGGCAGGCAAAGTGGCGGAAATCGTGTTGAACTTCCGTCCGCTGCAAAACCATATTTTTGACAACAGCCAACCTGCGCCGAATCGTTTGGTTATTGAACTACAACCGACCGAATCCGTCCGTCTTTACACACAAGTGAAAACCCCGGGTGCTGGCAACAAAGTCGAAGTGACACCGATTGGCGTGGACTTGGGCACAGCCGTCGAGGGTCGCCGTGCCGAGGCTTATGAACGCCTGCTGCTGGATGTGATTAACGGCAAACTCGCTTTGTTCAACCGTCGTGACGAACTCGAAGCCGCTTGGGAATATGTGATGCCTATCCTGGAAAACTGGGCGAACAATACAACGCCTCCACATGCTTACGAAGCCCATTCTTGGGGTCCTGAAGCTGCGCGCGCGCTGTTGGCCCGTGACGGTAACAAGTGGCACGAAGAGCAATAATATTTCTTTCAGACGGCCTTGTTTTCCAACAAAAGGCCGTCTGAAACCATGAAAGGACGAAACATGTTTGTTTGGCACGAACAAGAAAATGCTGCAACTGCTGCGCAAGCTCTCGCCGATGCCGTTGCCGCCGCATTGCAAGCCGCGTTGAATGAGAAAGGCCATGCGGTTTTGGCCGTTTCCGGCGGTCGTTCGCCGATTGCGTTTTTCGAGGCTTTGTCGCAAAAAGATTTAAATTGGCAAAACGTCGGCATTACTTTGGTGGACGAGCGTATCGTTCCGACCACGCATGCCGACAGCAATACAGGCTTGGTACGCGAATATCTGCTCAAAAATAACGCGGCCGTTGCCACATGGATTCCTGTTGTTGAAGACGGAAAGTCTGAAACTGAATTACAACCTGAAGTTGTCGTTGCTTACGCATTGAAACATTATAAGCAACCTGATGTGCTGGTGTTGGGCATGGGAGGGGACGGACATACGGCGTCGTTGTTCCCTCAAGCGCCTCAATTACAGGCAGCAATCAATGAAGCCAATGACCCGACATTGATTCATACTACGCCGGTTACCGCGCCGCATGAGCGTGTGAGTATGACTTTGGGTGCGATTGCCAAAACGCCGAATGTATTTTTGGCCATTCAAGGCGCAGAGAAAAAAGCGGTATTCGACAAGGCTGCAGCAAGGGTCGATACCGAATATCCGACCAGCCTGATTCTCAATCATCAAGGGATTAACTGCCATGTCTACTATGCACACTGAAGCTTATCCTCGTTTGGTCGCCGATATCGGCGGTACGAATGCCCGTTTTGCACTTGAAACTGCACCACAGGTCATTGAAAAGGCTGAAGTCTTGCCTTGCCAGGATTACGACACCATTGTTGATGCCGCCAAAACTTATTTGGAACGCGCAGGCAGTCCGAAAGTTTTGCACGCCGCCTTTGCGATTGCCAATCCGATTTTGGGCGACTGGGTGCAGATGACCAACCACCACTGGGCATTCTCCATCGAAACCACCCGCCAGGCTTTGGGTTTTGAAACGTTGATTCTGTTGAACGACTTTACCGCCCAGGCTTTGGCGGTAACAAAAACCGATAAGAAAGACTTGATACAAATCGGCGGTCAAAAACCAATCGAATTTGCGCCTAAAGCCGTTATCGGTCCGGGTACCGGTTTGGGTGTCAGCGGTTTGGTGCACAGCGCTGCCGGCTGGGTGGCGTTGGCAGGCGAGGGCGGCCATACCAGCTTCCCGCCGTTTGACGATATGGAAGTATTGATTTGGCAATACGCTAAAAACAAATACGGCCATGTTTCTGCCGAGCGTTTCTTGAGCGGCGCAGGTCTGAGCCTGATTTACGAAGCATTGGCCAAACGCGACAACATCAAACAATGCCGTCTGAAGCCTTCTGAAATCACCGATAAGACATTGAGCGGAACATCGCCGATTTGCCGTCAGACTTTGGATATTTTCTGCGCCATGCTGGGTACGGTTGCTTCCAATTTGGCTTTGTCATTGGGTGCGCGCGGCGGCGTGTATTTGTGCGGCGGGATTATCCCGCGCGTGTTGGATTACTTTAAAACGTCTCCATTCCGCAGCCGCTTTGAAAACAAAGGCCGCTTTGAGGCTTATCTTGCCGCTATTCCCGTGTATGTCGTATTGAGCGAATTTCCGGGCATCGTCGGCGCGGCGGTCGCATTAGACAATCATTTAAATAACGTTTAAACACACAAACGGCGGTGCAGGGCAGGGGGTGGAAAAAAACCTTGTCCTGAACGTCAAAGAATCAAAGGGTAGAGTATATGTTAAGCAAAATCAGCGAATCATTGTCCAACCTCTCCGGCGCAGAACGCAAAGTTGCCGAATCTGCGTTGGCCGAGCCGAAATGGTTCGTTCATGCTGCTGTGGCGGAAATCGCCGAGCGTGCTTCCGTCAGTCAGCCGACTGTAATCCGTTTCTGCCGCAGCTTGGGTTACAAAGGCTTGCCTGAGTTCAAACTCGCTTTGTCTGCCAGCATCGGCCACGAAGGCATGCCTTACGTTCATGAAGAATTAAACGCCGATGACAACATGGGCAGCGTGGTCGAAAAAGTATTGGGCAATGCCGCAGCCTCCCTCTTGGGTGAGCGCCGTTTCCTGAAAGAATCCGAGCTGGAAAACGCGATTGCCATTCTGATGCACGCGCGACGCGTTGAGTTTTATGGTGTCGGCAACTCCGGCATCGTTGCCCAAGATGCGCAACACAAATTCTTCCGCTTCGGTATGTCCACCGTTGCCTATGTCGATACACATACCCAGCTGATGGCGGCTTCCGTATTGACCGAGCAGGATGTGTTGGTGGCGATTTCCAATACCGGCTCATCTATCGAATTGTTGGATGCGGCCAGTATCGCCAAAGAAAACGGCGCAGCCGTTATCGCGCTGACCCGCAATGATTCACCGTTGGCTCAAATGGCCGACTGTGTATTGAGCATTGCTACTCAGGAAAATGCCGAGCTTTATACGCCTATGGTGTCCCGTCTTCTGCAGCTGGCCGTTATCGATATTCTTGCCATCGGCTTGGCCTTGCGTTTGGGCGATACTGCCAGTACGCAACTGCAAAAAAGTAAAAAAAGCATACATAACAAGCACATCGAATACGATAAAGATTGATTCTTCATTGATATCTTCAGACAGCCCCAACCCACATCAAGGCCGTCTGAAACCTCAAAAAACGGAAACCACCCCGTTCCCGTTTCAGACGACCTCACGGCCGTTTTCTCAACAAAACTGTCCACTATCCAGGAGAGCATCCGATGAAACACCTTCACGATTTACCAGCTTGGTCAAAATTATGGATACATTTTGACGAAACCAAAGAACAACACATGCGCGAAATGTTCGAGCAAGATCCCGAACGTGCCGAGCGCTACTGGCTGCAGGTTGGCGGCCTGACTTTGGATTATTCTAAAAACCGTATCAACGACGAAACCATGGCACTGTTGTTCGAGCTGGCGCGTGAAGCAGGCGTACCGGAGCGGATGCAGCAAATGTTCCACGGCGAAAAAATCAATACGACGGAAAACCGCGCCGTTCTCCACGTCGCCCTGCGCAACCGCACCAACGCCCCTATCGTCGTGGATGGCGAAGATGTCATGCCTAAGGTCAACCATGTCCTGCAACGCATGGGCGAGTTCGCGCATGAAGTCCGCAGCGGCAGCTGGTTGGGCTATACCAATCAAGTCATTACCGACGTCGTCAACATCGGTATCGGCGGCTCTGACCTCGGTCCTCTGATGATGTGTACCGCGCTCAAGCCTTTCGGCCATCCGCGTTTGAACATGCACTTCGTCTCCAATGTGGACGGCTCCCAACTGCGCGACGTATTGTCCAAAGTCCACCCTGAAACTACGCTGTTCATCATTGCGTCCAAAACCTTTACCACCCAAGAAACCCTGACCAACGCCCTGACCGCGCGTAAATGGTTCTTGGATCATGCAGGCGATGAAAGCGCCGTGGCCAAACACTTCGTTGCCGTATCGACCAACCAAAAAGCCGTTGCCGAATTCGGTATCGATACCGCCAATATGTTTGAATTTTGGGACTGGGTCGGCGGACGATACAGCCTGTGGTCGGCCATCGGCCTGCCGATTATGCTGTATCTCGGCGAAGAAAACTTCATCGAAATGCTCAACGGCGCGCACTTGATGGACCAACACTTCATCAACACGCCGCTAGAGCGCAACATGCCCGTCATCCTCGCCCTCATCGGCATCTGGTACATCAATTACTACGGCGGCGGCAGCCATGTTATCGCGCCTTACGACCAACATCTTCACCGCCTGCCCAAATTCATCCAGCAGCTCGACATGGAGAGCAACGGCAAACAAGTTACCCTTGACGGTAAACCGGTCGGTTACGAAACTTCGCCGATTATTTGGGGCGAAACCGGCATCAACGGCCAGCACGCCTTCTTCCAACTGCTGCACCAAGGTACGCACATCACGCCGATTGACCTCATCGCCTCCCTTGAAAAACGCAGCAACCTGCGCGGTCACCACGAAATCCTGCTGGCGAACGTCTTTGCCCAAGCCGAAGCCTTTATGCGCGGCAAAACGCCTGACGAAGTCCGCACCGAGCTTCAAGCCCAAGGCATGGAAGCAGAGCGTATCGAAGAGCTGGTTCCGCACAAAACCTTCTCAGGCAACCGCCCGACCAACCTCATCCTAATGGACAAAATCAACCCGCGCAATATGGGCAGCCTGATTGCCATGTACGAACACAAAACTTTCGTTCAAGGCATTATTTGGGGCATCAACAGCTTTGACCAATGGGGCGTAGAACTCGGTAAACAACTGGCCAAAACCATTCTTGCCGAATTGACCGGCGAGACCGAAGTGCAAAAACACGACAGTTCCACTACACGCCTAATTAATCTTTATTTGAACGCCAACAAATAAAGCATTTATTTAAAGCTAAGGCCGTTTGAAAGTTTCAGACGGCCTTTTGTTTTATTCCGGATCATCCGTAAACGCATTTTCCCGAAATATCGGTACAAACGTGAAAAGATACAGTACGAACACGGCGATGGTCAGAATCGTAGGAATGGTGATGAAGAATATCGGGTTCACGTTCATTAAAACAGCGCGCGAGACGGCGGCGGCGAAGAGGATGGGGACGGCAATGCGGCAGAGCTTGGGGTAGTCGAGTTTGGTAAAGCCGCTGTGCCACAGCCCGGCGGTCAGCCACACCATCATCACGCCCCCCATCATGCCGCCGAGGGTAATCAGGTGTAATGGGGCGGAGGAGGGCAGATTTTGCAGTTTCGCCGCGCCTGTCCACAGATAGCCTGCGGCGGCAAAGAGTTGGAGCAGGTAATAAGTGCGGACGTAGTGTTTGCGCAGGAGTTCGTGATGGTGAAGCTCACGCAGCTTGGCGAGCAGGATAAAGCCGACGGCAAGCGCGGTAAAACCGGCGGTTTGCACTGGCAGCCAAAGTTCGGCGGCGGCGTGCAGCAGCAGGAAGGTGATGGCGATGTTTTTATAAACGATATTTGGAATAAAAACAGGGTCTTTCAGACGGCATTCTTTAAGGGCTTCCGCGCCCAAAAGAATACTGACGCGGACGGATACAAACATGACCGCCGCCATGTTCAGATGTACTTGCGCACGCAACAGGTTTAAATCGCCGCTGACGGCATAGGCCGTCTGAAAAACGGTAAACGCGGCAAGCAGCATTAGTAGGGCAAAGTTGTCAGTGTTTCGGTCAAGCCAAATCAGCCAGGCGCAAAACAGCAGCAATACCAGCCAATAGGCGGCAACGAAAAACGAGGCAGTTTGCGGCGAAAAGGGCAGTATGGCGGATGCGGCGAGCAACAATGCCGCCATCAAAGTAGCGACAGGTTTCAGACGGCCTTGATAGCCCGTCCATTCGAGCATGGCGGCAGTCAGGAAGCCGCCGTATGCCGCAGGCAGCATGAGTTCTAAGAAGATTTGGCGGTGCAAAATGACGGCACCGGGGCTGATGAAAAACACCAACGCGCCGAATATGGCAAGTACCGCCGCACCGACAAAAAACGGCCGCATGGGGTGGGTGAAAAATTTATTCATGGCTTGGCTTGATTCTGCATGAAGATGCTTTCGGATATGGATTTATTGGGCGGACAGGGTTGTATTTTTCGCCAAAGAGGCAAGCCTGCGGCTTGCTTGCCCTCTCCCTAGCCCTCTCCCACGGGGAGAGGGGATTAGGCTGTCGAGCGCCCTCTGATTTTCAGAAACCTGATTCCCTCTCCCCGTGGGAGAGGGTTAGGGAGAGGGCAACGAACCGCAAGGTTTGTCAGATACTCAAATGCCCGTATCATTCATATTATTGATATTATTGTTCGAATTGTATTATTTTCAATAATAATAAATAACCCTAAACCAATATAAATAACAGCCATTATCCAACGACTAAACTTCTCTACAATTTCACCAACACCTGAAATATTAGCCAATCTTTGTGCTGTATATACTAAAACAAAAATCAATATTAAAAATACAAGAAGAGTAACTAATAAGTCGACAAGATCTAAAGTCACAAAGTAAGGAACAAAAAGTCCAATATTATCTGCACCACAACTAGCAACTGTAACCAAAGCAACAATACCGACTAATTTTGACAACCCTTTTTCATCCAATTCTTTTTTAGCTCTTTTTTCGCCCTCACAATCGTCGTAAATAGCAACTTTAATACCTAAGTAAATCGGTATTAAACCTAATAAACCCAACACCCATTTTTCCGGAACATAATGCAAAACAAAAGCTAGAAATAAACTAACTAATATTAAAATTACAGAACCTAAATATTGTCCGATATAAATATCTCGATATTCTTTTCTAGTATTTGCTCTAGCAAAAAATATTAATAGTATTACCAACAAATCTACTGCTGTAGCAATATATAAAACAGCAGCAGTAATCACAGTCGAAAACATAAAGCACCTCATAATGAATCCCCTGCCCCCTTGGCACCACGGCTTTTTCAAAAACCGAATCGCGTTCGGATAACAGATTCGTATCTTTCGCTAAAGAGGCAAGCCTGCGGCTTGCTTACCCTCTCCCTAGCCATCTCCCACGGGGAGAGGGAATTGGGCTGTCGAGCCTGAACATTTTCAGGTTTACCTGACATCTGATTCCCAATTCTACGGCTCTCTGATTTTGAGAAACCTGATCCCCTTTCCCCGTGGGAGAGGGTTAGGGAGAGGGCAACGAACCGCAAGGTTTGTCAGAAATTTAAATTCCTATCACTCATAATAATGAATCCCCTGAAACTCTCTTGCCACCACGGCTTCTTCAAAAGCCGAATCGCGTTCGGACAGCGGCGTAGGCAGGGTAATCACGTTTTGCACGTTCATGCCCTTAGTGGAAAGCAGCATGATTTCATGGCTCAGGCGTGCGGCTTCGAAGCGGTCGTGCGTTACCAGCATACACGCCATGCCCTGCCGCTCGATTTTTTCCACCAGCATGGCGACCAAAATATCGCGCAAATCGCGGTCCAAACCGACGAACGGCTCGTCCAGCAAGGCAAGGTCGCAGCCGCACAGCAGCAGGCGCAAAAATGCTACCCGTTTCGCCATGCCGCCGGACAATTCGGTCGGATATTTGTTCAAATCGCCCGCAGTCAGCCCGACTTTCGCCGCCAGCGCGATGATTTCGCCTTCATCGGGTTTGTCCATAAAAATAGCGATATTCTGCATCGCGGTCAAGTTTCCCGGCAGGCGGTTTTCCTGAAACAGAAAACCCGTTTTGCGGAAAGTATTGCGTATCGTGCCCGATTTCGGCGTTTCCAAGCCCGCAATCAAACGCAAAACCGTCGTCTTGCCACAGCCGCTCGGCCCGAACAAAGCTTTCACTTCGCCATGTTGCAGGTTCAAACTGAAATCGCGCACGATGGGGTCGCGGAGAATTTCAAAACGCACGTTTTCAAGACAGAGCATCATCTCCTCCACGGCATAAACAAAATTTCCAAAGGTTTGGTAATCAGGTATTCAAACAGTGACACAAACACGATAACCAACACCACATAAGCCATCACCGTCGAAGTCTCCAGCATCGCCCTCGCGTCTGCAATCCGCGCGCCTACGCCTTCGCTCGCGCCCAAGAGTTCCGCCATAATCACCACCTTCACCCCCATCGCCACCGCCACGCCGATGCTGGAAATCACATAACCCGTCAGATGCGGGATATACAGATAACGGATTTTTTTCAGACGGCCTAATTTATAAGCGTCAAACAATTCCTCATGCTGCTTGTTCACGCTCGCCATCCCGACCGCCGCACTCGCAAACGTCAGCGGCGCAACCAACACAATGATGGTAAACAGCACGCTCGGATTGCCGAACCCGAACCAAAACAGAGCCATCACCACCCAAATAATCGGCGGCATCGCCAACAAAGTCGTAATCACAGGTTTAAGCAATGCCATCGCCGTCTTAAAACTGCCCGCCACCAGTCCCGCCGCCAATCCCGCTACCAGCGCAACCGAAATCCCCACCACCGACCGCCACAGCGAAATCCCGATTTCGTTTTCCTGAAAATGTTTCAATAAAGCCAAAGATTTTTGAAACACCTCCACCGGCGCAGGCAGCATAAACTCGCCGAACACGGCACTGCCCCACGCCCACAACGCCACCACTACCATCGCCACGCCTAGACCGGCAAAGCCGCTCCAAAGGTAGTCGATGATGTAAAACAGCGCAGGCTGCGGTTTGCGGATTTTGTCGGTTTTAATCATGGTTTGGGTGTTGGTTTGTCGTTATGTTTTGGCAAGGATAGGCCGTCTGAAAAAAGTAGGTCGGATACTCGTATCCGACAGCCCCCATTTAGCCGAAATGTCGGATTCAAGAATCCGACCTACGCTGCTGATAATGTCCTAACAGGCCGTCTGAAAAATGATAAGTCAAATTTCAATGGCTTTCACTATTTTCAGACGGCCTCTCTCCTCTTTTAAGCTAAGAAGAACCCGTTATCCGGCAGCTTGCCGCCCAAGAGTTTCGGGTTGAACTGCATCAGGATTTCGTAAAACTTCAAAATCTCGTTCTTCACTTCGCTGCCTTTGGTTACCGTCAGCCGCGCGCCGTCCAAGCCCATGACTAGGGCGGGTTCGGGGGCGGGGAGGTAGTTTTTGCCGATTTTCGCGGCGCTCTGACGGTTGGCGAGTATCCAGTTGAGCGCGTTTTTCAAATCCTGATGGAAGATGTCGAACTGCGCTTTGTGTGCGTGGAAATATTCTTCGTTGGCGATGATGCCTGCCATCGGAATCAGCGGTTTGGTGTCAAACGCCTGTCCCCATGCTTTCACCAAGTCAAATCCACGCACGACGTTTACGCCCATGGTTTTGCCTTTAAGTAGGCTGGCGGTTGCCATCGGTTCGGGCAGGATGGCAGCGTGGTAGTCCTTGCTCAAAAACAGTCCGACTGCTTCCGGCGGCGTGGCGGTGTAAGTGATGCCGACTTTGTGCGCGTCGATTTTCAGTTTTTTCAGTAAGGCTTGCAGCACGATGTCGGGCATATCATTTTTAAACGGTACGAGGATTTTTTTGCCGACCAAATCCTGAGGCGAGGCAATCGCACTGCCTTTGCACATCAGCTGCGTGATGCCGTTGGTCAAAATATTGACCATGCCGACTTTCTGCCCTTGGTTGCGCAGGTTTACGCCGACATTGCTCGGGCTCATCATCACTTTAAATTGTCCGCTTGCTACGCCTGCGCGCAGTTGGTCGGGCGAACGCCAGATTTTCAGCGATACATCTGCCTGTTTCGCCAGCTTGCCTTGCAACGCCGCTACGGCAATGGTTACGCTGGGCATTGCCGGTGCGCCGTACACGGTAAATTGTTCTTTACCGGCTGCCAACAATGAAGGCGAAACGCCTGCGGCTGCCAGAGCGGCGGTCATTTTTAAGAAATCGCGTCTTTTCATGTCCATTTTTTATCTCCTAATTCTTAATAAGCCAGTGTAGGCATTCTTTCAGACGGCCTGATTTTAAAAAGCCGCATGCAAACTCAACCAATATGTCCTGCCCGGTGCATACACCACACTGGGCGACAGGGCGAGGACGTGGTCGCCGCTGATGTGTTCGGCGTATTTTTTGTTGAACACGTTGTTTACGCCCAAGCGCAAGCCGTATTTGTCTTTGATGTTTACGCCTGCGTAAAGGTCGGCAACGGTAAAGCCTTTGGCGGCTTCGCGTTTGTCTATGCCCAGACCTCTTGCCGCGTCAAAATCGCCGCGCGTTTGTTTGGCGACAAAGCGTGTTGCTGCGCCGATGTTGTAGCTGCCGTGGGCAAAGTAGTTTTTGTAGTCGGCTTGGACGGCGGCTTCAAACGGACGGATTTGATAGAGCGGCCTGCCGTCGGTTTCATTGTGTCCGTAGTTGTAGGTGGCTTTGATGCCTGCCGCCCAATGCGGATTGAAGTTGTAACGCGCGTAGGCTTGCGCGGTAAACAATCGTGCATCCACGTTGCGTGTGATGATGCCGCTGCCTTTGGAAGCCGTGCCGCTTTGTCCGTGTGCGCGGTCAAAAATAATCAGGTCTTTGACTTTGTCCGCCACAAGTGTGCCGCCCACGTTCCAGCCTGCGCCTGCCAACGAGTTCATATAGCCGTTGTAGTAGTCGTTGCGGCTGTCGGCGGTGAGCTTGATGCGGTTGTGTTTTTCGGTTTTCAGCAGGGGATTGCCTGCGATGGCGGCGGCTGGGTTTTGGTTCATCAGCATGCCGTTCATACGGTTTTGCACGATGGCGGCAAGCGAGTTGAAGCGTTCGGTGTTGTCGCCGATGCGTTCTAAGTGAGCAAGGGAAACGCCGTATTTTTGCGTTTCAGACGGCGTAAAATCGTATTTGAGTTCACCTGAAAAGGCATGACGGCGCACTTTGCCGTTGAAGTCGTAGCCGTAATGGGTTTTCCAGATTTGCTGCGATGAGGCGAAGGCAAGGTTGCGGTTCATCGGATGGGCGGGTTGCGCCGTATTTTTGCGTACGTCCGCTTTGTTGATTTCGTAGCTCAAACCCAAGCCCAGTTTGTGTCGGTCGTCAAACTTGTAAGACAAGGTATCGGCAATGCGCCAGCGGTCGAGGTGTACATCGGCGAAACGGTAGCCGTTGAGGAAATCGCGCATGGCGGTGTGGGCGTTGCGCTCGCCGTTTTGGCTGTCGTTGCGGTAGCTAACGGCGGCGGTGTTGTGGAATTTGCCGAAGTTCGCATCGTGTTTGAGCGAGAAGTCGTACACTTTGCGGTCAAGCTCTACGAATACTTGCTGCGGCGTATTGTTTTGGCGCAGGGAGTAATTGTCGGCATGGCGTTTGAGTTTGATGATGCCTGCTTCCGCGCTGACCGTATTGCTCAAATCGGCATTGCCCCAACGCGCGTTGAGTTTGGCGATGTGGCGTTCGGTATCCAATGCGTCGTTGACGAACTGCGGTTGGCGGTCGTTGTTGATGTCGTCGTGTAGGTAGGTGAGGCGGTATTCCTGATTTTCAGACGGCACGAAACCGAGTACCAAAGCTTGATTAAAACGGCTATATTTCCAATCGGTCTGATTGCTGTCGCCGTCTTTATAGCCGTTGGCCTTGGTGTGATTGAGGTTGACCACGCCGTACACTTTTGCTCCACGCGCTTGCGCGGTAACGGAATTGTAAAAACTTTTGCCGTAGAAGCCGCTGTTTGCTTTCAGCGGACGGAAGGCTTGGTCTATGTTTTCGGTAACAAAGTAATGATCGCTGCGGTCGGTGCGGTCGAATTGGTTTTCGGGGAAATAGCCTTGTGCGGCGGTTGGTGCAATCGGTTTGGGAGGGGAGAAGGTTTTGACAGGCTGGATTTCGTCTGGGTCTGCCAAGGTTTCGGCAAAGCCGTTTGCGGCGGCAAAACTGCTCATTAACAAGCAAATCAAATGGTTTTGTTTCATGATCTATATCCTGATAATCATTTTTATTTATTATGCTCTTAGAGAGAAGCAAAGTAAAGAAACGATAAGGTATTTATTGTCGATAAACACCTAGCGCAAAATACAAATCGGCAAGAAGGAGAATTTTTAGAAGAGGGGAGTGGCGGCGCAGGTTGTATTTGCTCCGAAATCGGGTTTTGTCTACTATTAATATTTCAGGGTAATAAAGCAAAAGGCCGTCTGAAAACCCCTCTCTTTTCAGACGGCCTTTTGCTGGGTATAATAAATTTAAGAATCATTATTATTTCTGTTTAAATATAGGAGAAACGCATGAGTACCCGTACCGAACACGACACCATGGGCAATGTCGAAGTCCCGTCCGAAGCCTATTGGGGCGCGCAGACCCAGCGCAGCCGCAACAATTTCAAAATCGGCGGCGAAACCCTGCCGCA
Source organism: Neisseria sp. HMSC068C12 (assembly GCF_001814095.1). Classification (NCBI taxonomy): domain Bacteria; kingdom Pseudomonadati; phylum Pseudomonadota; class Betaproteobacteria; order Neisseriales; family Neisseriaceae; genus Neisseria; species Neisseria sp. HMSC068C12. The sequence continues at coordinate 134,471 of NZ_KV814812.1, forward strand.
GCCGTTGATTTATGCTTTGGCGCTGGTAAAAAAAGCCGCAGCCGCCACCAATGTTTCCCTCGGCAGGATTAAGCCCGAACAGGCAGATTTGATTACGCAGGCGGCAGATGATGTGTTGAACGGCAAGCTTGACGGGCAGTTCCCATTGGTAGTGTGGCAGACCGGCTCCGGCACGCAGTCCAATATGAACATGAACGAAGTGCTGGCGAACCGCGCCAACGAAATCGCTGGTACGGGTTTGGCAGCGTACCAGCCCGTCCATCCCAACGACCATGTGAACCACGCGCAATCGACCAACGATGCGTTCCCGACCGCCATCCACGTTGCCGCCGCGATTGAAATCAACCGCCACCTTATTCCGGCGGTAAAAGCCCTGCGCGATACATTGGACAAAAAAGCCAAAGAATTCGCCCCTATCGTCAAAATCGGCCGCACCCATTTGCAGGACGCGACGCCGCTGACTTTGGGACAAGAATTTTCCGGCTACGTTTCCCAGCTCGATCACGGTTTAGGCCGTCTGAACGATGCGCTTAAAGACTTGTATGAACTCGCTTTGGGCGGCACGGCGGTCGGCACGGGCTTAAACAGCCATCCCGAATACGCCGAAAAAGCCGCCGCCAAACTCGCCGAACTGTCCGGCCTGCCATTTGTCAGCGCGCCGAACAAATTTGAAGCCTTGGGCGGACGCGATGCCGCCGTTGCCGCTTCGGGCGCATTGAAAACGCTGGCGGCAAGCCTGAACAAAATCGCCAACGACATCCGTTGGCTGGCAAGCGGCCCGCGCTGCGGTTTGGGCGAAATCAAAATCCCCGAAAACGAGCCGGGTTCGTCCATCATGCCGGGCAAAGTCAACCCGACCCAATGCGAAGCAATGACCATGGTGTGCTGCCAAGTGTTCGGCAACGACGTCACCATCGGCATGGCAGGCGCATCGGGCAACTTCGAGCTGAACGTCTATATGCCCGTTATCGCTTACAACCTCTTGCAATCCATCCGCCTGTTGGGCGATGCGTGCAACAGCTTCAACGAAAACTGCGCCGTCGGCATCGAACCCGTACCGGAAAAAATCGATTATTTCTTGCACCATTCTCTGATGTTGGTTACTGCGTTAAACCGCAAAATCGGCTACGAAAACGCCGCCAAAGTCGCCAAAACCGCCTATAAAAACGACAAATCGTTGCGCGAAACCGCCATCGAATTGGGCTTGTTGACAGGCGAAGAGTTTGACGAATTGGTCGTTCCTGCCGATATGGTTCATCCGCGTTAAGCTTTAATAATGAAACATGCCGTCTGAAAATGTTTTCAGACGGCATGTTTTTATGCTGCGCTTGTCTTTTCTTCGAATAGGGCAAAAATCATTGGCGTCAGATTGACGACCATTAGAAATATTATTGAGCTCAAAAATGTACGCCAGGCGTAATGCCACGCATCCTTTCTATCTGCTTGGGGTAGGAGCGATGCAGAATAGCGGTTGTGTAGGGTTTTTGCGGTGTCACTGTTTTCTAAATAGTCCAACGAAAGTACCAATAATTTGCCCGTGTCCTTATGCTGTAAGAATTTGGCATGTTCAACCCAGATGCCCGGCTTGGCGTGTTCGCATAAAGATTCAATGCCGACGCAAGAGGCTAAGCTGTTTTGGTTGTTTTGCAAAATCGACAGCTCGTTTTTTTCAGCCTGCATGGTGGCGGCGGAGATTTGATGAAGGTATACGCTCATGCCGTTGCTCTCTATTGCTTGAAAATCATGGAGCTGGCTGAATCCGCCATTTTCCCAGGCAACGAATACGGCATAGCATCCGCAGCATAGGCAGATCATAACCAATTTTAAGACAATGTTTTTCATCCTTGCTCCTTTTGTTTGAAGATGGCGGCAAAGTCAGGAGGCGTGTTTTCTCGTTTGAAGGTAAGTTTAGGTTTATCTGTTTTTATTGTGCGGTTGAGTGTAACACGGGTAATCAAAAGGCCGTCTGAAAATTTTCAGACGGCCTTTTGTTATGTATTTAGATGGGTTTAAGCCAACAATTCACGCCAGCGTTTAATTTGGAAACGGACTTGTTCAGGCGCGGTGCCGCCCAAGTGGTTGCGCGCGTTTAAGCTGCCTTCGGGTGTTAGCACGCTGTAAACGTCGTTGGTAATCAAACCGCTGAAACCTTGCAAGACTTCAAGCGGCAATTCGCTCAAATCAACGCCAGCTTCATCGGCATGGCGCACGGCTTGGGCAACAACTTCGTGGCTGTCGCGGAAAGGCATGCCTTTTTTCACCAAGTAATCCGCCAAATCGGTAGCAGTTGCAAAACCCTGCATTACGGCGGCGCGCATGTTGTCGGGTTTGACGGTTACGCCGCGCATCATGTCGGCGTAAATGCGCAGGGTGTCGATAAGCGTATCGGCAGTATCAAACAAAGGCTCTTTGTCTTCCTGATTATCTTTGTTATATGCCAAAGGTTGAGATTTCATCAGGGTAACCAGGCCGATCAGGTGGCCAATCACGCGACCGGATTTACCGCGCACGAGTTCGGGTACGTCGGGGTTTTTCTTTTGCGGCATGATGGACGAGCCGGTGCAGAAACGGTCGGCAATGTCGATAAAGCCGAAACGCGGGCTCATCCACAAAATCAATTCTTCGGAAAGGCGGCTCAGGTGGACCATAATCAGAGAAGCGGCGGCCGTGAACTCAATGGCAAAATCGCGGTCAGATACGGCATCGAGTGAGTTTTGGCAGATTTGCTCAAATCCCAGCAGCTCGGCGGTAATTTCGCGTTGAATCGGGTAGGTGGTACCGGCAAGGGCTGCGGCGCCGAGCGGCATACGGTTGACGCGTTTGCGGCAGTCGACCATGCGCTCGAAATCGCGGCCGAGCATTTCAACGTAGGCGAGCATGTGATGCCCGAAGCTGACCGGCTGGGCAACTTGCAGGTGGGTAAAGCCGGGCATGACGGTTTCGGCGTTTTGTTCCGCCAAATCAACCAAGGCCGTCTGAAGGTTTTGAATCAGGTCTTGAATGACGGTAATCTGGTCGCGCAGCCACAGGCGGATGTCGGTAGCGACTTGGTCGTTGCGGCTGCGGCCGGTGTGCAGGCGTTTGCCGGCATCGCCGATTTTGTCGGTGAGGCGGCGTTCGATGTTCATGTGGACATCTTCCAAATCCAGCGACCAGGAAATCGTTCCTTCCTTGATTTCTGCTATAATCTCGGCCATGCCCTGACGGATGGCAAAGAGGTCGTCTTCGCTCAAAACGCCCGACTGTGTCAGCATTTGCGCGTGTGCCAGCGAGCCTTGGATGTCCCATTCTGCCAGCCGTTTGTCAAAATCAATCGAGCCGGTATATTTTTTGACCAGCTCGGAAACAGGTTCGTTAAAACGGCCTGACCAGGTTTTGTCCTTGCTCATATCAGCATCCTTAAAATATAAATAAAAAACAGGGTCTACGTCTTCAATATAGCAGACCCGTCTATACATTATGAAAGAAAACGGTTGAAATCATGTCTATTATACGTCAAATAAACCAGAATTTCGCAGTGCCGGATTTGCGCAATTCCGCAACTTTGGTGCGCCTGCTTATTGTTTTATTAATCAGTTTGTTTATCTTTCCGTTGATGACGGTATCGGGTGTGCCTTATCCGGAACAGATTTTCCAACATTTTTCATGGGCTTGCCCCGTCATCCTCTTAATTTTACTCAAGGTCTATTTCTTACAGGCATTTGCGCCTTCCCTGCTTCGCTCGCAGTACAGCGTTGTGGTTTCCTACGTCTCCAACCTGCTGATTTTCTTGTTTGTCGATCTAGTGATTTTGAAGACGGAAATTTGGCTGCTGATTCAACACTTCTTCTTGCTGACCTTTTTTTGTTTCAGTTTCATGTACATCGAAGCAGCCCGTCGCAATAGCCTTGCGCCTTCCATTTCCGAAGCCAGACTGAGCGCGTTGACAGCGCGTATCCGTCCGCATTTCTTGTTTAACAGCTTGAATGCCGCCATCAGCTTAATCCGTCTGCGTCCGTATGACGCGGAGACTTTGCTGGAAAATTTGGCCAACTTGTTCCGCGCACAACTGCGCGACGGTAGTCAAAACAGTACCTTAGGACAGGAAATCGAGTGGGCGCAGGAATATATTGCCATCGAGCAAATCCGCATGGGACATATGCGCGTACAGGTCATGTGGCAGCACCATGCGCCTGATGATGCGGAAACACCGCATCTGTTGTTGCAACCGCTTTTGGAAAATGCCGTATTCCATGGTGTCGAATCTATCCACCGTCCAGGGATAATTACGGTATTAACAAAATTGGAAAAATCATCTATTTTCATCAGTATCGAAAATCCGTGCGGAACGGAACCCAACGAAAATACCAAGCCGCATAAAGGTAATTCTATGGCCTTGCGCAATCTGAAAGAGCGCCTGACTTTGATGTATGACACCGACGCGAAAATCAGATATATCCAATCAGACGGCCTGTTCCGCGTTGAAATCATATTGCCGTACCGTAAAAAATCAGCCGAAGTTTCCCGTCTGTTTGGCTAAAACGCCTAGAATAGGGCAGCTTTAGATAATTAGACTATTAACACATTAAATAAAATAGTTTAAATTTATTACACTTAGTAACATAACTGTTCCCATTTTTTGAAAACTGGTCTATGATACTTAAAAGGATTGTTTACAATCCTTAATTGCAAATCATTTGCAATTATCCAGAAGAAAAAACAGAAAAAGGAACAAAGAGATGTTAGAAGCCTATCGTAAAGCCGCCGCCGAGCGCGCCGCCCTTGGTATTCCCGCCCTTCCTCTGACTGCTCAGCAGACTGCTGATTTGGTTGAGCTGCTGAAAAATCCACCTGCCGGTGAAGGTGAGTTCTTGGTTGAGCTGTTGGCTCACCGCGTACCACCCGGTGTGGACGATGCCGCCAAAGTTAAAGCCTCATTTTTGGCTGCCGTTGCCGAAGGCAGCGCATCCAGTCCGCTGATTTCCCCTGAGTATGCTACCGAGCTGTTGGGTACTATGCTTGGCGGTTACAACATTCATGCACTCATCGAACTCTTGGACAACGACAAACTTGCGCCTATCGCTGCAAATGGTCTGAAACACACTCTGTTGATGTTTGACTCTTTCCACGATGTTCAAGAAAAAGCCGAAAAAGGCAACAAATACGCGCAAGAAGTATTGCAATCTTGGGCAGATGCCGAATGGTTCACTTCTCGTGCCAAAGTTCCAGAAAAAATCACTGTTACCGTCTTCAAAGTCGACGGTGAAACCAATACAGACGACCTCTCTCCTGCACCTGATGCATGGAGCCGTCCTGATATCCCTCTGCACGCGCTGGCTATGTTGAAAAACCCGCGCGACGGCATCAATCCTGACAAACCGGGCGAAGTCGGTCCGATTAAATTGTTGGAAGAACTCAAAGCCAAAGGCCATCCGGTTGCTTACGTTGGCGACGTGGTCGGTACCGGTTCTTCACGTAAATCTGCTACCAACTCCGTGATTTGGCATACAGGCGAAGATATTCCGTTCGTACCGAATAAGCGTTTCGGCGGTGTGTGCTTGGGTGGCAAAATTGCTCCTATTTTCTTCAATACTCAAGAAGACTCCGGCGCATTGCCGATTGAAGTCGATGTATCTGCTCTGAAAATGGGCGATGTCGTCGATATCCTGCCTTATGAAGGCAAAATCGTGAAAAACGGCGAGATTGTTGCCGAGTTTGAATTGAAATCACAAGTATTGCTGGACGAAGTGCAAGCCGGTGGCCGTATTAACCTGATTATCGGTCGCGGTTTGACTGCCAAAGCGCGCGAAGCACTGAAATTGCCTGCTTCTACCGAGTTCCGTCTGCCTCAAGCGCCAGCTGAAAGCAAAGCCGGTTTCACATTGGCTCAAAAAATGGTTGGTCGCGCCTGCGGTTTGCCGGAAGGCAAAGGCGTGCGTCCGGGTACTTACTGCGAACCACGCATGACTACTGTCGGCTCGCAAGATACTACCGGCCCGATGACTCGCGACGAATTGAAAGACCTGGCTTGCTTGGGCTTCTCAGCAGATATGGTGATGCAGTCTTTCTGTCACACCGCGGCTTATCCAAAACCTGTCGATGTGAGAACTCATAAAGAATTGCCTGCTTTCATCTCTACCCGTGGCGGTGTATCCCTGCGTCCGGGTGATGGCGTGATTCACTCATGGCTCAACCGTCTGCTGTTGCCTGATACAGTCGGTACAGGCGGCGATAGCCACACCCGTTTCCCTATCGGTATTTCTTTCCCTGCAGGTTCGGGCTTGGTTGCTTTCGCAGCAGCCACGGGCGTAATGCCGCTTGATATGCCTGAGTCTGTATTGGTACGCTTCAGCGGCAAACTGCAACCGGGCGTCACCCTGCGTGACTTGGTAAATGCAATTCCGTTGTACGCGATTAAACAAGGTTTGCTGACTGTTGCCAAAGCCGGTAAGAAAAACATCTTCTCCGGCCGCATCCTCGAAATCGAAGGCCTGCCTGATTTGAAAGTGGAACAAGCCTTTGAATTGACTGACGCGTCTGCCGAACGCTCTGCTGCTGGCTGTACCGTGAAGCTCAACAAAGAGCCGATTATCGAGTACATGAAATCCAATATTGTGTTGATGAAAAACATGATTGCCGACGGCTATCAAGATTCACGCACTTTGGAACGCCGTATCAAAGCCATGGAAGCATGGTTGGCAAATCCTGAATTGCTCGAAGCGGATAAAGATGCCGAATACGCCGCCGTGATTGAAATCAACATGGACGACATTAAAGAGCCGATTATTGCTTGCCCGAACGACCCTGACGACGTGTGCTTCATGTCTGAACGCTCCGGCACCAAAATCGACGAAGTGTTCATCGGTTCTTGTATGACCAACATCGGCCACTTCCGCGCCGCCTCCAAACTCTTGGAAGGCAAGAGCGACATCCCGGTACGTCTGTGGATGGCACCGCCGACCAAAATGGATGCGAAAGAGTTGTCTGACGAAGGTCACTACGGTGTACTCGGCCGTGCAGGCGCGCGTATGGAAATGCCGGGTTGCTCATTGTGTATGGGTAACCAAGCGCAAGTACACGAAGGTGCGACTGTAATGTCCACTTCTACCCGTAACTTCCCGAACCGCTTGGGTAAAAACACCTTTGTTTACCTCGGCTCGGCTGAGTTGGCGGCAATCTGCTCCAAACTGGGTAAAATCCCGACTGTTGAAGAATACCAAGCCAATATCGGCATCATTAACGAGCAGGGCGACCAAATCTACCGCTACATGAACTTCAATGAAATCGACAGCTACAACGAAGTAGCCGAGAAAGTGAATGTTTAATATAGCAAGGTAAACCGATTTTCAGACGGCCTTAAATAATAAAGGCCGTCTGAAACGGAAAAATAAAGGGCGTGTTCATCACGTCCTTTTTATTTTTAGTTTAATAAAAGGCCGTCTGAAAGATAAGTTTCAGACGGCCTTTGCTTAGGATAAATAATCAGAAAACCGATTAATCAGCGTTGTTTACTTTACGCCAAAACCAGGTTGGAGCAGGGCGCAAGGCTGACGCTCGTGACGGCTGCGGCGTGTTCTGCCGGCAATTTTGCCGCAGACAATACCCGGATCGTTTTTCTCTTCTGCTTTTTTTGAGCTTTTATCTGATTTATTCGCGTATTCGTTGCGTTTGTTTCTATCTTCGCGGCGAGAGCGGCTGTCGTTGTGCTGAACCGGTTGTGCTTCAGCTTCATCTTGATTGTCGTTGCCCCACCAATACGGCTCAAAGCCTTCGATGCGTTCCACATTCAAATCGCTGCCGGTCAGCTCTTTAATGGATTCAAACATTTTCTGTTCGGTTTTATCCATCAAGGAAATGGCAACGCCGTCGGCACCGGCCCGGCCGGTGCGTCCGATGCGGTGGACGTAGTCTTCAGGTTGGGTTGGCAGCTCGTAGTTGATGACAAAAGGCAACTCGGCAATATCCAAACCGCGCGCAGCAACATCGGTGGCAACCAAAACGCGTAATGTGCCTTCTTTAAAGGCGTTGAGGGTTTCCAGTCGGCTTTGTTGGGATTTGTCGCCGTGGATGGATTGAGCGGCAATGTTGCGGCGGACGAGGTCGCGGGTAACTTGATCGACGCTTTGTTTGGTTTTGCAGAATACAATGACTTGATTCATATGCAAATCAACAATCAGACGTTCGAGCAGGTTGCGCTTTTTGAGTGCATCAACGGCGATGATGTGTTGCTCGACATTGGCGTTGGTGGTATTTTGCGCAGCCACTTCAACCATTTCGGGCGTGTGCATAAAATCTTGCGCAAGTTTGCGGATAGGCGGTGAGAAAGTGGCGGAAAAGAGCAGGGTTTGTCGCTGTTTGGGCAACATCTGCATGATTTTGCGGATATCGTCGATGAAACCCATATCAAGCATACGGTCGGCTTCATCGAGTACGACGATTTCAACTTTGTTTAAATTAATGTTTTTTTGTTTGACGTGGTCGAGCAGTCGGCCAACCGTAGCGACAACGATTTCACAACCAGCGCGCAAGTCGGCAGTTTGTTTGTCCATATTGACGCCGCCGAAGAGGACGGTATGGCGCAAAGGAAGATTTTTAATGTATGCCTGCACGTTTTGATCGATTTGATCGGCCAGTTCGCGGGTAGGGGTTAATACCAACATGCGGACAGGGTGCATGGCAGGGGAGGTGCTGGATGTGGCGTAGCGTTTCAGGCGTTCGAGGCTGGGCAGCATAAAGGCGGCGGTTTTACCTGTGCCGGTTTGTGCTGCGGCCAAAAGATCGTGTCCTGCCAAGGCTTTAGGAATCGCTGCGGCTTGGATAGGCGTCGGGTTTTCATACCCTTGATCGGTCAGGGCAGAGACTAATTCGCTGCCTAAACCGAGTGAAGAGAAAGGATTCATGATGGTGGCTTTCTGTTCAGACGGCTTTTTGAATGGTGAGGCCGTCTGAAAAATCTGATTCTGAAATGGATAAACCGCAGTATGATTTTGATTCTGCGGTTTGAAAAAAATGGGGAGCGGAATAATCCGTCAAGTAGCCCATTATGCCATAAAAAGATGGACTCCCCAAATGATGGTTGCGGCTAGAATTGACCAAGTTTTGATATTTTTACAGTTCAAAAACAGAAAAATTTACTGGCCTGCAAGGTTTTGAGTTTATTGAGGATTAAGCATTTGTCTTAACGTCAATAGAATTAATTTATCAAAAACTTACAGGCTGAAATGAAACTAAATTGTACTCACGTACTCAATATTGAGGTGCAGAGCTTGTTTTGTAGCCTGTATCTCCCGTTTAACGGTAAACCATAAAATCAAAATTTAGGAATATACAATTATGAAAACTTTATTGATCGCTCTTGCAACCGGTAGCCTGATGTTGGCAGCTTGTTCTTCTTCCAAACCTGCTGAAGAAGCGGCAGCGCCACGCGTCACTGTTGAAGAAGCAATGACCCAATGCCAACAGGCATCTGGTGAAAATGCTGACCGCGCTGTGTTTGACGCCTGCATGAAAGACAAAGGCTATCAACGTACCGCTGAATCAGCTGCTTCCGAGCCTGCTGCCTCTGAACCTGTAGCAGCGCCTGAGGCTGTTACTCCTGAAGCTGCCGCATCCGAGCCTGCTGCTAAAGCCGCTCCTGCAAAAAAAGCTGCTAAAAAAGCAAAAAAATAAGCTTCATAAAATTCAAGGAAGTCACTCTCATCAATACTCCGGATGAAGACAGACTTAGAGCAACTTGAAAACAAAGGCCGTCTGAATATGTTTCAGACGGCCTTTGTTTTTTTATGTATAAGGGCATTATTAGGAAATATGGTTTTGGTTTTATTAAGAAAATAAAAAAGACGTGTAACGGGTACACGTCTTTTTCGGAGAATAAACCTTATTGCTTATATTCGCTGCCGTCTTCACGGAAAAGTTTTGGCTGTTCGCCTTTTTCCACGACCTCTTTATTGATGACGACTTTTGCTACGTCTTTCAAATCTGGTAGAGTGTACATGGTGTCTAAGAGGCAACGTTCGACGATAGAGCGCAGGCCGCGCGCACCTGTTTTGCGTTCCATTGCTAGTTTGGCGATGCTGCGCAAAGCATCTTCTTCAAACTCAAGGCCGACATCTTCCATTTCAAACAAGGTTTGATATTGTTTGACCAAGGCATTTTTCGGCTCGGTCAAAATGTTGACTAAAGCATCTTCGTCCAATTCTGTCAATGTAGCAATCACGGGCAGACGGCCGATAAGCTCGGGAATTAAACCGAATTTAATCAAATCTTCAGGCTCGACTGTCTCAAACAGAGCTGAAATATCGGCGTTTTCATCTTTACTGTGCACCGCCGCACCAAAGCCGATACCGCCTTTTTCAGTACGTTGACGGATGACTTTTTCCAAGCCGGCAAATGCGCCACCACAAATAAAGAGGATGTTGGTGGTATCAACGTTGATGAATTCTTGGTTCGGATGTTTGCGGCCGCCTTGAGGGGGAACGCTGGCTACCGTGCCTTCAATCAGTTTCAGCAAGGCTTGTTGCACGCCTTCGCCAGATACGTCGCGCGTAATGGACGGATTGTCGCTTTTGCGTGAAATTTTATCGATTTCATCGATATAAACGATGCCGCGCTGGGCTTTTTCAACGTCAAAATCACATTTACCCAAAAGTTTGGTGATGATTTGTTCGACGTCTTCACCGACATAACCGGCTTCGGTTAAAGTTGTGGCATCCGCCATGACAAAAGGTACATCCAGTTTGCGCGCCAAAGATTGCGCCAACAAGGTTTTACCTGAGCCGGTAGGGCCGATGAGCAGGATGTTGGATTTGGACAATTCAACCTTGCCCTCTGCTTTTGGATGGCGCAGGCGTTTGTAGTGGTTGTAAACCGATACTGCCAACGCTTTTTTTGCGTGTTCCTGACCGATAACGTGGTCGTTGAGGTTGGCAACGATTTCGGCCGGGGTAGGCAGTTTTTTCTCGGTGTTTTCTTCTTTTGCTTTGGCAAGCTCGTTTTCAATTTCGCCGGATTCGTTGTCTTGCAGCATCATGCCGCAAGTTTCTACACATTCGTTGCAGATGAAGGCGTGTTCGCCTTCGATCAGATTTTTAACGTCGTTTTCGGACTTCCCGCAAAATGAACAGGTGCGTTTTTCTTCAGACATAATAATTTCTTCGTATGGTTGTATGGAGGCTGTGTTGTAAAGGGGGAACAGATATTTCGGGCGTATTGCCGGATTGAGGGAATGCCTCTGACAAGGGAGCCTAAGTATAATGACTATCTTGTGTTTTTTCAAATCAGAGCAGGCATTGCGCCGTATCGTCTAAGAAACAGATGAGGGCGCTGGATTTGAATATCTCGCAAACAAACGCAAAGTTTTCTCAACTCGCTTTACAATTAGCGAAAAATTTAACAGAATGTTGAATTAAATGTATTTTTTTGAATTGGCAGATATGAAATTCTATAAAACTTTAGGAATGGTATGGACAGGTGTGGCATTGGCTTTTGCTTCCGCGCCTGCCGTTGCCGATGATATGGATGTATTGGGACAATTTTTGGAGCAAAATTTCCCAGTGCAAAATGACCCGATGGAAGCTTTTGCGTTGAGTCATGCCGACCAAGTCGAAGCTCAAGCCGCTTTGGCCGGTCCTCTGCTTTCTTCGCAATCTGCTTTGATTTTCAATAATAAAACCGGTGAAGTGCTGTATCAGAAAAACCCTGATCGTGTCATGCCGATTGCTTCTATTTCCAAATTGATGAGTGCGATGGTGGTTTTGGATGCGCATCTGGATATGAACGAGCCGATCACGATTACCGAGGCTGAAATCGACCGTCTGAAAGGTACGGGCAGCCGCTTGAGCATCGGCACGACGCTGACACGCGGCGAATTGTTGCATTTGAGCCTGATGAGCAGTGAGAACCGTGCCACTCATGCATTGGGCCGTACTTATCCGGGCGGTATGAGCGCGTTTGTTGCGGCAATGAATGCCAAAGCGCAAAGCCTGGGTATGACCAGCAGCCGTTTCTATGAGCCTACCGGTTTGAATTTCCAAAACGTTTCAACTGCGCGTGATTTGAACCGCATGGTTGCGGCAGCCAGCAAATATCCGCTGATCCGTAAAAATTCGACTTCAAATTACGGCTCGGTTTGGACGGCAAACGGTCGTCAAAACTACAAAAACTCCAATGCCTTGGTGCGTGAGGGCAGCTGGAATATTGAATTGCAGAAAACAGGCTATATTCGTGAAGCAGGACGTTCTATGGTGGTTAAGGCCAATGTGCAGAATCAGCCGATTACCATTGTGTTGCTCAACTCTCCGTCTTCCACAACCCGCGTGAACGATGCGCGTAAGATTGAGTCTTGGATGCTGCAGCGCCGTTCTTAAATATTACGCTTAAAGGCCGTCTGAAACCGTTCAGACGGCCTTTTGTGTAAAGTGTATTAAATTTGGGTACAATGTCGTTACATTAACTTAAAAACACAGAGAGAAAACATGTTGAAAAAATGGAATAAAAAATATTGGGCCGGCATGGGCGTGATTTTGGCGTTGACCGGCTGTACTTCTGTAGCGGATATGGTTGGCTACGATACTGCGACTTTAAATGAAGACGCGGCTAAAAGTTATTCACAAGTCATTCAAAAAGCGCGTGGTCAAAAAGCTTTGGATGTTTCCTCTCCAACTGCTCAACGTGTTCAACGTGTGTTTGCACGTCTGCGTCCTCATGCTGAGCGCGCTAACAAAACCGGTGTGCCTTTCAATTGGCAGATGAACGTTATCCGCAGTGATGAAATGAATGCATGGGCAATGCCGGGAGGTAAAATGGCCGTGTACACCGGCATAGTAGAAAAATTGAAGCTGACGGATGCTGAAATTGCCGCCGTTGTCGGCCATGAAATGACCCATGCTCTGTTGGAGCACAGTAAAAAAGCTTTGGGCGGGCAAGTATTGACCGGCTTGGGTGGTTCGATTTTGGCCAGCTCAACCGGTGTAGATGGTGATTTGGTTGGCTTGGGAGCAGATTTGTTGGCAACCAAACCGTTCTCACGCCATCAGGAAAGCGAAGCGGATGCCGGCGGTGTGCGTTTGATGGCTGAAGCAGGCTACAACCCTGAGGCTGCGGTAAGCGTGTGGGAAAAAATGAACAAAGTACATGGCGGCAGCTCATTGTCTATTTTGTCGACCCACCCGACCAATCAGGCGCGTATCAATGCAATCCGCAAAATGTTGCCTGAAGTAATGCCGATTTATCAGAAAAACAAACGTTAATTCGATGTATTGATGATTTTGCCGGTTTGAACAGATGATTCAAACCGGCAAAGTTTTATGGTTTCAGCCTGACAGTTTGGCAAATTTATCCCAATTTGCCTGAACGTAGGCTGCCGCAATTTCCAAGTCTTCGTCGGCAACGTCATAATAATCGCCGTCAAGCTCTTCAAAATCGGGAAAAGCTTTGCGGATTTCGTCGAAATCCCTTTGCTCGTCTGCCATTTTTTCAATGGCTTCGCCGTGTTTTTCGTACAGGGCTTTGGCTTTGTCTAAGATTTTCGGTATCGGCTTGATGCGCCAGCAGCGCAGGCTGTCGGTAACAGGATTGCCAAAGATGTATTCTCCGTATCCTGAAGCGATAAGCTGTACGAAGCCGCCTTCTTGAACTTGGCTGTCGAGGTAGCAAAGGGCGGTCAATGTATGCTGTTCGTCGTTGAGGCCGGACATTTCCTCGTCGCCTGCCTGTTCGGTGTGATCCAAATAGGCTGCGCTGAGTGTATAAAGAAATGAAGCGGAATCGGAAGTATCGAAATCTTGAAGGCGGAGCAGGGTAGTCATCATCATCAAAGGCCGTCTGAAAAAAGTGATTATATAATGTTTTCAGTCTGAACCTATCGGCCGTTTTGCTTTACAATATTGGAAGATAAGAAAACATAGTGAGGAACCAAACCATGAGTACACAGTCTGAAAAAAACGTTGTAGTCATCAAGCCGCAGGATTTGCCGCTGCATTGCTCCGGCCCTAATCATGAAACATGGAACGGCCATCCGCGCGTGTTCTTGCCGATTCAGTCCAACAGTGAGATTGAATGCCCGTATTGCGGCACTTATTATCGTCTTGATGGCGAGATTCCGCATCACCATTACTGATCTATGCCTATGTTGAACAAAGTCATCTGCGCTTTGTGCCTGAGTTTGTGCGCTGCGTGCGGCTCGTATAAGGCCGTGCGCCCTGACGCGCCGTTACCAGTCATTGCACAGGCGCAGACGTATTCTGTCCGTTATCAATCCGCACAAGGTCGGACGATTACTGCAATTTATATCAACAGCCACAGCCCGATGATGGTTGAGCTGCGTGAAGGCAATACGGTTGAGAAACTGGTGCAAGTCCGCTTGCGCAGTCAGGGTGTCGAGTACGCCAATCCAAGCTCGCGTTGGCAGATTGGCGATGGGTTTGCCGTACTGATTCGCGGTGGGAAAGAAGTTGTATTTAAAGAGATTGTGGAATAGAGCGGTTTAGCCTTTAGCCAAATATTTGATTAAAGGTTTGGGCAAGCCATAATCCGCCAAATGTTCCGATGATACCCAAAGGCCGTCTGAAAGATGTTCAGACGGCCTTTGTTGCGTCTGAAAAGGGGTAATCATCAATAAGCGGTGGGTCAGGCGGTGGGTAAACGTGGATTGTTCTTCAAGGCCGTCTGAAACAATGCCGAAGCGCTCGGCATAAGCATACAAATCGTCTAATTTTTCAAAACAGGGCACGCAATACAGACCGCCCCAAATGCCTTTGGCAGGGCGTTTTTCAAGCAATAATGCGCCGTCAGTATTATGAATAATCAACCAGTAAAGCGGTAGGGTTTGCACTTCGGGAGCGGTTTTTTTACGGGGCAGCTCGTCAATGCGGTTTTGTTTTTTTGCTTCGCAGATGTCTGCCATAGGACATTGATGGCACAAAGGTTTTGTCCGTTTGCAGACGGTTGCGCCCAAATCCATCAGCCCTTGTGTATAGGCAGGCATATCGGCGTTTTCAGACGGCATCAGGCTTTCGGCAAGCGTCCAAAGCGAGTTTTCAAATTTTTTGTCTTGCGGATTGCCGTCTTGGGCAAAAACACGGCAGAGGACGCGTTTGACGTTGCCGTCCAAGATGGTTTCGCGTCGGTTGAAAGCAAAGGCAGAAATGGCGGCGGCAGTACTTCTGCCTACGCCGCAGAGCGTTTCCAAGTCTTTGCGTTCGGATGGAAAGATACCGCCGAATTGTCCGACGACTTGTTGCGCGGCTTTGTGCAGATTGCGTGCGCGGCTGTAATAGCCCAAGCCTGCCCACAAGGATAAAACCTCGTCTTGCGGCGCGGCGGCAAGCGATTGCACGGTTGGGAATTTGTCTAAGAAACGCGGATAGTAGTCCAATACGGTAGCAACCTGCGTTTGTTGGAGCATGATCTCTGAAAGCCAGACGGAATAAGGGTCTTTGACCTGCCAAGGCAAGTCGTGACGGCCGTGTTGGCGCTGCCAATCGATGAGTCGTCGTGCGAAGGATGTGGGTGTGTTCATTAATATTTACTTTTTAGTTATTTATTTTTAAAACAGCATGTTACAGCATAACATGCAAAATAATAATCAGGATTGACTTATCAGGTGGAGGGGTATATAAATATAGTTAATGTGGATTTACGCTGTATTGTTAAAGTTTATTAACCGCTCAAGGAGATTCACATGAAAGCAATGGTTTATCATGGCGCAAACGACATCCGTTTCGAAGAAAAACCCCGCCCTCAAATTATCGATCCGACCGATGCAGTCGTCAAAATCGTTAAAACCACGATTTGCGGTACTGACTTGGGTATTTGGAAGGGTAAAAACCCTGAAGTTGCCGACGGTCGTATTCTCGGTCATGAGGGCATCGGTATTGTAGAAGAAGTCGGCGACGCTGTAAAAAACATCAAAGTCGGTGATAAAGTCATTATTTCATGTGTCAGCAAATGCTGTACTTGCGACAACTGTAAAATCCAACTTTATTCACACTGCCGCAACGGCGGTTGGATCTTGGGCTATATGATTGACGGCACGCAAGCCGAATACGTCCGTACGCCTTATGCAGACAACAGCTTGGTTCCGCTGCCTGACAACGTCAACGAAGAAGTTGCTCTGCTGTTGAGCGATGCCTTGCCTACCGCCCACGAAATCGGCGTGCAATATGGTGATGTGAAACCTGGCGATACCGTATTCATCGCCGGTACCGGCCCTGTCGGTATGTCTGCATTGCTGACTGCGCAACTGTATAGCCCTGCCGCCATCATTGTTTGCGATATGGACGAAAATCGCTTGAAACTGGCGAAAGAATTGGGCGCGACCCATACCATCAACCCTGCTTCCGGCGATGTGAGCAAGCAAGTTGCCGCTATCGTCGGCGAAGATGGCGTAGATTGCGCCATCGAAGCGGTCGGTATCCCTGCGACTTGGAATATGTGCCAAGACATCGTGAAACCTGGCGGCCATATTGCTGTGGTTGGTGTACATGGTCAATCCGTTGATTTTAAACTGGAAAAACTGTGGATTAAAAACCTTGCCATTACTACCGGCCTGGTTAACGCCAATACTACCGAAATGCTGATGAAAGCCATTTCCAGCAGCTCAGTGGATTACACCAAGATGATGACCCACCATTTCAAATTCAGCGAATTGGAAAAAGCTTACGATGTATTCAAACACGCTGCTGAAAACCAAGCCATGAAAGTGGTTTTGGAAGCGGATTGATTTGAAAATCACTTAATATGCCGTTAATTAAAGGCCGTCTGAACATTCAGACGGCCTTTTTGTATGGTTTTATTTTTTCTTCTTCAACCAAACGCCGCTTTCGATATGGTGGGTAAATGGGAATTGGTCGAACAGGGCGGCGCGTTCGATGGTATGGGTTTGACAGAGCGTGTCGAGGTTGGTGCGCAGGGTCTCAGGATTGCAGGAAATATAGAGGACGTTGTCGAATTGGGCAACTAATTTGAGCGTCTCATCATCAACACCAGCGCGTGGAGGATCAACGAAAATGGTTGAAAAATCATAGTTTTTCAAGTCGACGCCTTGTTCTTGCAGGCGGCGGAATTCACGGTTTTGCGTGTAGGCCTCGGTAAATTCTTCCGCAGACAGACGAGCGATTTTGAGATTGGTAATTTGGTTGGCTTCAATATTCCATTGGGCGGCGTTGACGGAAGTTTTGGAAACTTCGGTTGCCAGCACCTGATTGAAATGTTGCGAAAGCGGCAGGGTGAAATTGCCGTTACCGCAGTACAGCTCAAGCAGGTCTTTGCCTAAGTTTTGCGCGGCATCACACGCCCAAGTCAGCATTTTTTGGCACACTTGGGCATTGGGTTGGGTAAAGCTGCCCTCGATTTGACGATAGCGGAAGGTCTTGCCGTTGACTTCCAATGCTTCGGTCACAAAATCTTGGCTCAATACGATTTTTTGTCCGCGGCTGCGGCCGATGATATGAATGCCCAAATTGTGCGCCAGCTCTTGCGCGGCTTGTTGCCATGCGTCGTTCAGCTTCTTGTGGTAAATCATGGTCACCAGCATTTCGCCGCTTAAAGTGGATAAAAATTCGACGGCGTACCAGCGGTTTTTCAGTTCGGGATGATTGGACGCGGCTTCAATCAGTTTCGGCATCAAGGCATTGATGGATTTGGACGCGGCAGGAAATTGGTCGCAACGGATCAGGCTTGCCCCACTTGCCTTTTGCCCGCGCTCAAACATGGCATAAAACATTTCGCCGCCTTCATGCCAGATGCGGAACTCGGCACGCATTCTGTAATGCTGTTCCGGAGATTCAAAGACTTCGATTTCAGGAAAATCCAGTCCTTGGAAAAGTTGCTGAAGATATTGCTTTTTGTCGGCTAGTTGTTGCTGGTAGGCAGTCATTGGGGCAGTCTTTCAGAAAATAATGGCGAATTATAATATAGTTGGCGCAAATATACGAAAGGCCGTCTGAAACATCGGTTTCAGACGGCCTTTGATTTCAAAGCATCAGCTTGTCAATCAGCCTTGCATTTGTTTGGCTTGAACGGCAGTCAGGGCGATGGTGAAGACGATGTCTTCAATCAATGCGCCGCGGGACAAGTCGTTAACCGGTTTACGCAAACCTTGCAACAACGGGCCTACGCTCAGGACGTTGGCGCTGCGTTGTACGGCTTTGTAAGTACAGTTGCCGGTATTGAGGTCTGGGAAAACTAAAACGGTTGCTTGACCGGCAACAGCGCTGCCCGGAGCTTTGGATTGGCCGATAGATGGAACGGTAGCCGCATCGTATTGCAACGGGCCTTCGATGGCCAAATCAGGGCGTTTTTCATTAGCCAGTTTGGTTGCTTCTATCACTGCATCGACATCAGGGCCGCTGCCTGAGTTGATGGTAGAGTAGGAAATCATGGCCACTTTGGGATCGATACCGAAGGCTTTGGCGCTGTCGGCAGATTGGATGGCGATGTCGGCCAGTTGTTCCGGAGTTGGGTTCGGGTTAACCGCGCAGTCGCCGAATGCCAAAACTTGGTTAGGCAGCAACATGAAGAATACGCTGGATACGAGGCTTGCACCCGGAGCGGTTTTAATCAGTTGCAGGGCAGGACGGATGGTGTTGGCAGTAGTGTGGACTGCGCCGGAAACCAAACCGTCTACGTCGTTTTGAGCCATCATCATGGTACCGAGTACGACGGTATCTTGCAGCTGTTTGCGTGCATCTTCAGGAGTCAGGCCTTTGGATTTGCGCAATTCGCACATTGGCTCAACGTATTGCTCAACCAAAGAAGCTGGATCAATGATTTCTAAAGAATCAGGCAGGGAGATGCCACGCTCTTTCGCTACGGCTTCAACTTCTTCGCGGGTAGCCAACAGTACGCAACGGGCGATGCCTTTTTCGTGACAGATAGCGGCAGCGGCGACGGTGCGTGGTTCTGCGCCTTCAGGCAGAACGATGCGCATATCGGCTTTGCGTGCGAAATCGATCAGGTTGTAACGGAATTGGGCTGGAGACAGACGTTTGGCTTCGCGTTTGGCCAAAGCGGATACGTCTTGCAGTTTGTCGCTGGAGCCGAAGAAAGTCAGGCCGGTTTGCTCGGCAACTTGTGCGCCTAAAGCAGCGGCTGCGCCGTCAATGATAAAGCCTTCCAATAAGCCCGGGGAGTTGGTGTAGAGCTGTTTGGTGAGGTTTAATTGTTGGGCAACGGCAGCTGCGTCGGTGTTGTCGGATTTCAGCGCCAATACAACGCCTGCGTCCAAAGACAGCGCCAATTCGACGTTTTTGCCTGCCAAGAACAATTTGTCCGCATCAGGAGTGATGCCTTCGATAACGAGGTTATCTGCGTTCAATGCTGCAACTTTACCGACAAGCGCGTCAAACCAGTCGTCGCTCTTGCCTTGAGCCAACAGGGCTTCTGTAGTGGAGTCAACGGCTTGGAAAACTTGCGCATTCAATGCCGCTGCAAATGCTTTTGCCGCTGCATCGGCGCTCAGGCCGGTAGATACCGGTGCGATCAGGATTTTTGCCATTTTGTGTCCTCTCTTTCGGTGATTGTAGAAGGGTGTTGCTGTGGCGCAGCTGGTGCTGCATTTTATCACTTTGGGATAACATATATACGGTCATATTGACATATGTCATCAGGCCGTCTGAAAAGTATAAACGCAATGGACCAAATCCATCAATCCCCCATTGCTGCAAAAGCTCGGCTTGATGCTCGGCAATCAGGGCATCATGATTTTCTCTAAAAGTGTCAGTTTATATATTTACTCAAAATAAATATTTTTTAATTTTAAAAAAGATCGAACTATTTTAAATATACTGTTCATAGGGGAAATTCTGGTATTCAGGTAATTTAGAAATGGAGATCAGTGATTGAAGGTTAAGTCATAATTTTTGGAAGTATTAGAGTATCAGTAAAATAGAAATGAGTAAGACAAAGTTTGATTAATTCATTGGGAAAGGCCATCTGAAATTTTTGTTTCAGATGGCCTTACTCTAGAAGGTTAGTTTTCAGGCATACTACCCCATTGATTATCCCCATTGAAGGATGGTTGGCACATCAAAACAATTAGCCAGATTGGGCCAATAATAGGAATAAGTATAATGAGAAACCACCAACCTGATTTTCCTATATCATGGAGACGTCGAATAACGACAGATAAAGATGGAATAATTACAGCTAGAGCAAATAGGTAATATAGGAGGAAGAAAATATCTCCAAGACTTCTGCTAATTTCAGACATTATTATTGCGACAATAAAAATGGAAAAATCTGCAATTATTCTAAAGAGTGTATATCCCCAAAATTCTCGTTTGGATGCTCTCCCTGAAAATTGTGCATAACGTTTAGATAGCGTTTCCAAAAATAAGGCAAACAGTGATAATTGTCCATTTTCATTTCTGGATTGCGCCACAGTATTGAATGCATTTACGACATTATTAGATGAACTGCTATTTAGTGCCTTGTAAATACCAATAGCCTGACCATCTCCATTAATATCAAAATCAACATTCATGCCTCGAGTAGGAATGTTTTGTTCTTTCCATTCTTCGCTTTTAAATGGATAACGCTTACCATCCTCCCCGTTGATCAGACCACCACCGTTTTGAATTGAAAAGTCTAAAATTTGTCCCTTCATTTGTATCACTCCTAATATTTAATTGATTTCTAAGTAGAAACTACTTTTATCTTTATTCTGCCATTTGATTGAGTAAGTGATGTTTTCACTTCCTTTTGTTGTGGTCAATTTGGCAGAACATACTCTTATTTCGGCATCATGATTAACGGCAGTTTCTTCCACATCATCCAATGAAACAAATTGACCTAAAAGAAATGAGCGTTGGTTAATGATTTTTTTAACCAAATCTTCTGCATCACTTGAACCGCATGAAGGTAAGCCCCCCATACAACCAGTTAATAACATCACTGGTAAAATCCCAGCAAAGAGATAGTGTTTAATTTTCATTTGGTCACCTCAAGATTTAAAGTTTCATAAAAATGGAAAAGTACAGTAAAACTGTATGAAGTATTGCATTTAAGTATTTTTATGTCAAGAAGTACAGTAATACAATTTTAATTGAATCTATTTCTCTCTAATATCTTTTGCATGAATATAAGTCGTGCAATTAGATTTTTGAGAAAACAAAAAGGTTGGACACAGCAGCAACTTGCTGATTTTGCAAATACTTCGAAAAGTAATATCTCCAATCTTGAGAATGGTAATCAAGGATACAGTGAGGCTATCTTAAAATATCTTGCTGATGCATTGGGATGCCGTGTTTCGTCTATTTTTCTGCTAGCAGAATACTTGGAAAGACAGCAAAACAATACATTAAAGGATTTAGAAGAAATGCCGGTCGAACTGATTTTTTTACAACTTCCGGAACCTTTACAACAGTCTTTTAAATTATTGATGATCCAGACCTTGGAGCAAATCTCAAAATAAATACTGTTTTATAGGTTTGTTTGTTTTTAAATAAAAGCCGTCTGAAATGTAAATTTCAGACGGCTTTTATATTGGTAATGATGATCAGAGTGAGGCAAATATCAATCCCCCATTGCCGCCAAAAGCTCGGCTTGATGCTCGGCAATCAGGGCATTGGTAATTTCTTCCAAATCACCGTCCATTACAAAATCCAGCTTGTGCAGGGTAAGGTTGATGCGGTGGTCGGTCACGCGGCCTTGTGGGTAGTTGTAGGTGCGGATGCGCTCGCTGCGGTCGCCGCTGCCGATGAGGGATTTGCGTTCGGCGGCTTCTTTGGCTTGGGCTTCGCGTTTTTGCGCGTCGTTTAAGAGGGCGGCGAGGACTTTCATCGCCTGCGCTTTGTTGGCGTGTTGGCTGCGGCCGTCTTGGCATTCGACCACCATGCCGGTGGGCAGGTGGGTAATGCGGACGGCGGAGTCGGTTTTGTTGATGTGCTGACCGCCTGCTCCGGATGCGCGGAAGGTGTCGATGCGCAGGTCGGCGGGGTTCAACTCGATGTCTTCCAGTTCGTCCGCTTCGGGCATGACGGCGACGGTGCAGGCGGAGGTGTGGATACGGCCTTGGCTTTCGGTGGCAGGGACGCGTTGCACGCGGTGGCCGCCCGATTCAAATTTCAGACGACTGTACGCACCGAGTCCGATAATGCGGGCGATGACTTCCTTATAACCGCCCAACTCGCTTTCGTTGGCGGAAACGATTTCGACCTGCCAGCGGTTGCGCTCGGCGTAGCGGCTGTACATGCGCAGCAAATCGCCTGCAAACAGCGCGGCTTCGTCGCCGCCTGTTCCGGCGCGTACCTCGATGAAGATGTTTTTGTCGTCGTCGGCATCTTTGGGCAGCAAGAGTTTTTGCAGTTCGGTATCGAGCGTGTCGATTTTGGCTTTCGCCGCTTCGATTTCTTCGGCGGCAAAGTCTTTCATTTCGGGGTCGGAAAGCATTTCTTCGGCATCCGCCAAGTCGCTTTGCGCCAGTTGATAGTTTTGGAACACTTCGACCACGGGGGTCAATTCGGCGTGTTCGCGCGTGAGCTTGCGGTAGTTGTCCATATCGGACGTGGCTTCGGGCTGTCCGAGCAAATGCGTGACTTCTTCCAGTCGGTCGCTGAGTTGTTGTAGTTTTTCTAAGATAGACGGCTTCATAAATTTTCCAAAATACGGATGCCGTCGAGTGGTCTGCAACGGCGAAATAAGGCGTTATTATAATGGGTTTGAATGAAAATTCAAAAAGATATGATGGATTGGAAAGGCCGTCTGAAACCTGTTTTGAAGTTTCAGACGGCCTTTTTTCATATGTGCTTATTTAGGCGCAGCCAAGATACCTGTTTGGTTCAGCAGGAACAAAACGGTAAAGCCGGTCAAATAAATCAAACCGATAATGGCGAGGAAGTTCATGCCCATGGTCAGTTTGTGGCGTTTGTCGCCTTTGACGAGGCGGTAGTTCAACCAAGCGAACACTGGGGCGGCAACGAAAGCGGTAATCATGGCGAATTTGAGCAGCTCCGCCATTGCGCTGTTGAACCAGAAAATCACGGCCAAGCCTGAACCTGCGACCCAAATATTCCAAGCAAACAATTCGGCATTGCCGGTTTTGTCTTTACCGCGCAGCAGGCGTACCGGTTCGGCAATCGCGCGGGCGTAGCCGTCTACTACGGTAATCGTCGTGCCGTACATGCAGGCAAAGGCGATAAATGCCACCAGCGGACGCGACCAGTCGCCGATGGTCACAGCGTACATATTAATCAGTTGGCCGACATATTTGCCGCCCGCCATTTGCACTTCTTCGCCGTTGCCATATTGGACATATGCACCCAAGGCGAGGAAGACAACCGCCAAAATTGCGCTGGTAATGTAGCCGACGTTGAAGTCAAAAATGCCGTCGCGGTAGCTGGAAGGGTTGATGCGTTGTTTTTCGGTAACCCACAAAGAGTTGATGGCGGAAATTTCAATCGGTGCAGGCATCCAGCCCATCAGCGCGATGAGGAAGCCCAAGCCTGCCAGTGTCCACGGGGTAGGCTCGATAAAGTCGGGTTTCATCTGCATGCCGCGAGACATGGCCACGGCGGCTGCGGCGACGGTGGCGATGGTCAGGCTGACGATGATGATTTTGGAAACGTTGTCCAATGCTTTATAGCGGCCGCTTGCCAAAATCAGCAGGCAGGAAACCATAATCATGACGGACACCATGCCGGCATCGAAAGTCAGCGACGGGATCGCCATTTTGACGATGGCGGCGGTAACGATGGCGACTGCACCGGCATTAATCGTTGCCGATGCAATACACAAAATCAAAAATACCCACAAATAAACGCGGCTTTTTTCGGCATAGCCCTCAATCAGGCTTTTGCCCGTGTCCAGCGTGTAATGTGCGCTGAAGCGGAAAAAAGGGTATTTGAACAGGTTGGTCAGAATGATAATCAGCGCAAGCTGCCAGCCGTAAAGTGCGCCTGCCTGCGTGGAGGCAATCAGGTGCGAGCCGCCGACTGCCGCCGAAGCCATCATGATACCCGGGCCGAGAGCATTGATTTTGCTCTTCCAGGTGGAAGCGTGTGTATGTTGTTCAGCCATAATTAGTTTCCGCCTTTTTCAGACGGCCTTATTATCAATAAAAAGCATATTTTAACGTAAATAAAAAGTTTGCCCAATAATATGCGTAATACTTTTTATCAATCAAAAGGAAAATACGGTGTTAAAAAGCCGAGATGACGGAGTGAACGATATTTTGTGCCAAAAACATTTTTCCAGACGGCCTTGTATCGCTTTTTATTCATGAACATGGGGTAGGGAGGGCTGAGTGTGTCCGTTTGGAAACGGAACGGCCGGGCGAGGCTTTTTGATGCCTTGAGGTCGGCATATTAAGGGGAAATATGGAGCAGGGAATTCACGTTTTGCTCGGTTGCTTCAGCCAGTTGTGCCAGCGGTACGCCGCGTAGTTCGGCGGCAATTTCGGCGATACGACGGATGTTGGCCGGGGTATTGGTTTCGTGGCCGAGCATAAAGGGGCTGTCGGTTTCGAGAACAAAATCCGTGTCATCTAAGGCTTGTAAGGCGGCACGGACTTTTTTGGCATTGGGATTGAGCAGCAGCGAGCCTATGCCGATTTTGAAGCCGAGTTTCACCAAAATCCGCGCTTCTTCTACGCTGCCGGAGAAAGCGTGGACGATACCGCCTTGCGTGAAACCGGCGGTTTTGACGGCGGCGGCAATGGCGGCGGTGGCTTTCAGATTATGGATGATGACGCGGCGGTTGAGGTTTTGGGCGAGGATAAGTTGGCGGATAAAGACGTCGGTCTGCGTGTCGCGTTGCGCTTGGGTTTGCTCTTTGCCATAAAAATCCAAGCCGATTTCGCCAACCCATGCTTGCGGATGCCGGATTAATTCTTTCTCTAACTCTTGGAATGCCGCTTCGTTGAGGCCGTCTGAAAACCACGGATGAATGCCCAAAGCGATATGGATGTTTTCAGACGGCCTTTCCAACTGCATAACGGAGTGCCAATCCTTTGGGGACGTAGCCGGTACGATAAAACGCGCCACACCGGCGGCTTGCGCTTCGGCAAGCACGGCAGGCAGCGTGTTGGCAAGTTTAGGGTCGGCAAGATGACAGTGGGTGTCGGTGAAAGTCATGTTAAATGGCGGTTTACAGCAGATTTAATTGTCGCAATTCTTGTTGCACCTTATCCGCATTCCAGTCATGGGATACGGCAAGGGTCATCAGCGCAGTGGCGGTTTCGAGATTGCATTTGCCACCGTTGATGATACCTGCCTGACGCAAAGCATCGCCTTGGGCATAGACGGCAGCGGCGCAACCTTGCGGTACTTGGCTGATGTTGAGCAGCAATTTGCCTTGTTGCGTAAAGGCTTGGACAGCTCGGACAAACGCATCGTTGCTCGGCGCATTGCCGTGGCCGTAGCTTTGCAGAATCAGGGCTTGGGCGCAAAGGTGGGGCAGGTCGTCTGAAAGTTCTTGCGCGGCATAACCGGGAATCAGCGTGCGGACGGAAACTTTGGCTTCAGGATTTGGAAGACGCGGTTTGAGGCCGTCTGAATGTTGGGTCGGGGCAATATGGATATTGTGCCAACCTTTGTTTTCCTCCCATTCGGCGAGTGCGCCAAAATGCAGGTTGTCAAAACCTGCGGAGGTCTCGGTGCTGACCTTGCTGCTGCCGACGGCGGGGAAGAGCTTGCCGTCAAAGGCAATCGCTACTTGTTTGAGTTTGAGTGAGAAAGCGGAAACGGCGGTGGCAAGGTTGAGCGGCGCATCGCTGTTGGCGGCATCGTAAGGCCATTGCGATCCGGTCAGGATAATAGGTTTGTTCAAACCTTGCAGCGAAAGGGCGAATAGGTTGGCGGTGTATGCCATGGTATCCGTGCCGTGCAACACCAAAATGCCGTCATAGTCAGGCAGCTTGGCGATAATAAGCTCCAACCAGTCGCGTTGATTTTGCAGCGTTACCGCAGAAGAATCGATGAGCGGCTGGCAAACGTGCCATTTGAAATCAAGGCCGTCTGAAAAGGGGGCGAGGGCTTTATCGACGAGTGCGGTATCGGGACGCAGGCCGGCGCTGCTTTGGGTCATGCCGATGGTGCCGCCTGTGTAGAGGACAAAGATTTTTTGTTTCATGGTGTTTCTTTGTTTCATGGTGTTTCTGATGAATGATTGAGGCCGTCTGAAAGAGGGGGAGTGTTTCAGACGGCCTGGAATGATTTATTGATTAGTTTGTTTTTTGGCTTTTGCCGCGCGTTTTTCGTGCAGTTTCTCGCGGAAGAAGGTGTGGCGGCGGTGTTTTCTCCACCAAATCCAGCCGACAATGACTGCGCCGATGCCCAGTACGATAAAGATACCTGATTGCAGGCTGTGCATTTTTTTCATCAGCCAGTCGGTATTGCGTGCGCCGTATTCGCCCAAATAAATCCAAACCGGAACGGAAATCAGTGCGGCCAAACCGTCCATCAGGATGAAGCGCAGGTAGGAAACCTTGCGGCTGATGCCTGCAGTCACGAAAACGGCGGTACGCAGGCCGGGCAGGAAGCGGGCGACAAATAAAACCCAGTTGCCGTATTTGTCGAATTTTTCCTGTACTTGGGCATAGCGTTTGGGCGTCATCACGCGCGCAATCGGTTTGAATTTAAGGATTTTTTGTCCCCAAATCCGGCCGGCCGCAAACATAAAGCCGTCGCCTACCAATACGCCGAGCATGCCGACGGCAAACATAATATGCGAGTTGGTATAACCCAGGCCGGAAATCACACCGCCGGTTACCAGTGTCAAATCTTCAGGAATCGGCACGCCGAAGCCGCAAATAACCAAAACGAAAAACACGGCCGCATAGCCGTATTCAACGAAAAAAGATTCTAAAATTGCAAACATGGCCGCCGTCCCACGATAAATATTGATTGATGACTGGATTAAGTTGGAATTTTACCAAAGATAAGGCCGTCTGAAAGCAATCACAAGCAGATATTGTTTAAATTTGACGGTAGTTTGCAAAAAATCTAGAAATTCGGGCGTGGAAAGTTGGGATTTGAACAGATTTGGCAGGTACAATAGCCGCTGGTTTATCTTTCAAACCCGAAATGGCAGTCTGTTTTCAGACGGACTGTTCAGGAAAATGAAATCATGAAATACAGAGATCTGCGAGAATTTATCGCCGGATTGGAAGCTGATGGCAAACTCAAGCGCATTCAGCATCCGGTGTCGCCGCATTTGGAAATGACCGAAATCGCCGACCGCGTGCTGCGTGCCGAAGGGCCGGCGTTGTTGTTTGAAAACCCGATTAAGCCTGATGGTACGCGTTATGATTATCCCGTCTTGGCGAATCTGTTCGGCACGCCCGAACGCGTGGCACTGGGCATGGGTGCGGACAGTGTGTCCAAGCTGCGTGAAATCGGGCAGACGTTGGCGTATCTGAAAGAACCCGAACCGCCTAAAGGCATCAAAGACGCATTTTCTAAACTGCCGTTGCTGAAAGACATTTGGAGCATGGCGCCGAACGTGGTGAAAAATGCGCCGTGTCAGGAAATCGTGCGGGAAGGTGAGGACGTTGATTTGTATAAACTTCCGATTCAGCATTGCTGGCCGGAAGACGTTGCGCCACTGGTAACGTGGGGCTTGACCGTTACGCGCGGACCAAACAAAAAACGCCAAAATCTCGGTATTTACCGTCAGCAACTAATCGGCAAAAATAAGCTGATTATGCGTTGGCTGTCGCATCGCGGCGGCGCGTTGGATTATCAGGAATTCCGCAAACTCAATCCCGATACGCCGTATCCCGTCGCCGTCGTGCTTGGCTGCGACCCTGCCACCATTTTGGGCGCGGTAACGCCCGTTCCCGATACCTTGAGCGAATACCAATTTGCCGGACTGTTGCGCGGTTCGCGGACGGAGCTGGTGAAATGTATCGGCAATGATTTGCAAGTGCCCGCACGCGCTGAAATCGTGCTGGAAGGCGTCATCCATCCGAACGAAACCGCGTTGGAAGGCCCATACGGCGACCACACGGGCTATTACAACGAGCAGGACCATTTCCCCGTGTTCACGGTCGAGCGCATCACCATGCGCGAAAACCCGATTTACCACTCCACCTACACAGGTAAACCGCCCGATGAACCCGCCGTTTTGGGCGTGGCATTGAACGAAGTGTTCGTACCGCTTTTGCAAAAGCAGTTCCCTGAAATCACTGATTTTTACCTGCCGCCCGAAGGCTGCTCCTACCGCATGGCGGTGGTGAGTATGAAAAAACAGTACGCCGGACACGCCAAGCGCGTGATGATGGGCTGCTGGTCGTTCCTGCGCCAATTTATGTACACCAAATTCATCATCGTGGTTGATGACGATGTGAACGTGCGCGACTGGAAAGAAGTCATCTGGGCGGTCACCACGCGCATGGACCCTGTACGCGACACTGTTTTGGTAGAAAATACGCCCATCGATTATCTCGACTTCGCCAGCCCTGTCAGCGGACTCGGCGGCAAAATGGGTTTGGATGCGACCAACAAATGGCCGGGTGAAACCGACCGCGAATGGGGGCGTGTGATCAAAAAAGACCCTGCCGTTACGGCCAAAATCGATCAGATTTGGGAGCGTTTGGGTTTGTAGATGTCGGATTTATTGGAATTTCTACTTCAAATATTGATGGAAATAATTGGGTCTATGTTTGAGGGTACGGTAGAAATATTGAAGCTCGATTGGAGAAAAAGAAAACTCTCCAAAAAAGGCTTGATAATGTTGGCCATATGGTTTGCCATCATTGTTGCACTGATTGTGTATATGGTCATTCCCCAATAAACATCTTATTCTGACAATGTATCTGTTAAAAGGCCGTCTGAAACTTTTTGGGTTTCAGACGGCCTTTAATTTGAAAATTTAGCGTGGTTTGAGCCACTTCCATTGTTCTTGTATGGTTTCTTGCAGGGCTTTTTGTTTTTCTGCAGGTGTGTTCATGCCATTGGTTAAGCGGCTGTAATCGAGGGTAATGGAAGGGTTTTGTACGGTACCGCCGATTTTGAGGGGAATCGGTTTGTTTTTAGGTTGCAGTACGTTGCTTATAAGCAGGTTTTCCGATAGCTTTTGGGTATTTAAATCGGTATAGCCGCTGCTGACAACGTGCAGGCTGTCAGAAAACAGTTCGGTGTTGATATGATGGCTGATGCCTTTCTCGATTTCGCTATTGAGGATGAAATGATGGAAAGGGGTTTTGAGGTTGCTGTTGTCGATTTTTTCCGAAGAGATGCCGTTTTTCAGAATGCTGTCCATATCGATGCCGTGCCATGCACCGTTGGTAATATCGAGAAGCAGGCTGCCGTTTAAGGCTTGTATCATTTGGGCACGGTCATTGCCGGTAGTTTTAATGTCGATAACGGCGTCGCCGCTGCCGCTGAAGCTGTGGAAACCGAACAGGTCTTGCAGCAGCGGCTGAATTTGTATGCCTTTTGCGTTTTGCTGAAGGTGGTAGGAAGCAGGTTGGGTTGCCGCAATACTCAGGCCTCCCTCGGTTTTGCCGCCATAAAGCCCGGCTTTGAAACGGTGTAGGGCTATATGTTCTTTATCGGCGGTGAGCAGGGATTCGATGTTTTCTAATTGCAGACCGGCAGTTTGAATGCTGCCGATTTGGAGGTTGGCCTCAATGTCGGGCAACCAGGATTTGGCCAGCAGGGAAGGAAGATTCAGTGATGGCTGGGTTTTCAGATCTTCCAAGTAAGGGGTCAGATTGAGTTTTTGTAAGGCGATACCGGCGTCAAGGTGCGGGCGCGGCTGGGCATCGCGTTGGTATTTAAAGGCCAAGGCGAGGGCTTGTCTGTCAAATGCGCCTTTCAGACGGCCTTCCCATGTATTGAGGCTGAAATTGGCCTGTCCTTCGAGTGTACTGATGAATCGGGGGCGGGGAAGGCGGTTGATGGTGTCTTGCAGGGTGCTGAGGTGCAGTTTGGGCGCATCAATGCCTTTGCCTTTTTGCCAAACCAATGGGCTGGAAAAGGTAAAGTTGGTTTGGAGTCGGTCGTTTTTATGGCTGCCTTTGAGTTCAAAATTGGCGGCGGTCAAAACGGTTGCGTAGAGGTTGGCTTTGTCCAGTTTGAATGAACCGTCCCATTGGTTGTTTTCACTGCCGGCGGTCAATGCGCCGTTGAGTGTGTTGAGGTGCAAATAGCCGTTTTTAAACTGCAAGAGGGGCGAGCGTGCGTTGATATGCAAGTTTTGATAGCCGCTTTCAGCTTGCAGATTGAAGTCGCGGAAAAGGGCGGTTTGGTTTTGCCAATTAAGGCTGCCTGCGATTTGGGCATCCAGCTTGTTTTTGAGTAATACGGTTTGCAGGTTTAATTTGAGGGCGGGAACGCTCCAGCCGGCATCATCTTGTACAAGATGGCCGGCCCCTTGCCAACTGATGGGGTTGCCTATGTTTTGCAGTGTGCCGCTGATATCGAATGGACGGCCGTCTGAATCGGCTCTGCGCAGGGAAAATTGCAGATCGTTTAAGGCAATATCTTGTTCTTTATTGTGGTAACGGATGCTGCCGTTATTGATGATGATGCGGTTGAGCTGAAAACTTTCTTTTGACGATGGGTCTTGTTGCAGGCAGGCGGGCAGATGGTGTTTTGAGTCCAGTGTCAGTGTCGGGTTTAAAAGAATCCATTTCTCAAGTATGGGCGCATCCGACCATAGGCTGCTCCAACCAAAGCCCATTTCGGACTCAGCGATGTTCAGCGTCGGCGTGTCAGGTTCGGAAGAGGAAAGGCTGAGGTCTTTTAAAATCAGCGTAGGGCGCGGTAGCCATTTTCTGCTGATATTGGCGTTGTATTTGACTTGGCAGCCATGGGCAGAAAAGTTTTTCTGTATGAATGCGTCGATGTTTTCTGTATTGAATATGCGGAACATTAAGGCACTCAATACCGCCGCGAGGCATAAAAGCACGGCAATGCTGAAAACCAGGGATTTCAGCCAAAATTTTCCTGAGTGCAACATGGAATGAACAGACAATTCAGATTCTCGCTTTGATGGGAGCTTTAAGGAGTGATTGGAAGTTTAAGCCTTGCTGCTTAAGCGTGTGGAAGTATAACACAGAGCGTGGGCCTGTGTTTCAGACGGCATCGGTATGTTAATAAAAAACACCGCCCGAAGGCGGTGTTGATTTAAGCATAAATTATTTACGCAGACCCAGGCGGGTAATCAGTGTACGGTAAGTATCAGGCTGAGTACGACGCAGGTAAGACAATAGGCGACGACGTTGGCTAACCATTTTCAACAGGCCGCGACGGCTGTGGTGGTCTTTAGGGTTGGCTTTGAAGTGAGGAGTCAGGTCGTTGATGCGGAAAGTCAACAGAGCGACTTGTACTTCAGAAGAGCCGGTATCGCCTTCTTTGCGTTGGAAATCTTTAACAATTTGTGCTTTTTGTTCTACGGTCAATGCCATGATGGATAACTCCGAAAATAAAAGAACCTTTTCAGGTTCGGACAAGTTTGCCAAGCCAAACGACCTAAGCAAACTCCTAAGTGCCTTTTTAGAAAGACGGGCGGATTATGCCACAATTTGTCTTTGTGCGCCATATCTTTTCAGACGGCCAAAAAAAGCGGCGATACCTTTCAGTACCGCCAAAGCTGCTTTGGTGATAAAAAACTAAACTTTATTTGCTCGCACAGCGGAAGCCCAAGTTATTTAAAACATATTTGGACTGTAGGCTGGTGCGGATGCCGTAGCGTAAGAATGCCGCATAGTTGGACGGGTCGCTTGAGCCTACGGATGCGCCGCTACAGAACATTTGTGTGTTGGACGAGCCGGCAGAGAGTTGGCTGCTGTTGAAGTCTTCAGTCCATTCCCAAATCAGGCCGTGCATATCGTATACGCCCCAGTAGTTGGGTTTGTTTTTACCGATGTCGTGCAGGCCGTTTCGGCCGCCGTCTGCATACCAATCCAAGATGGTGCGGTTGTAGCCGGGTTCGGCAGAGCCATCTTTTTGAGTGGTAGAAGCCAAGCCTGCAAATTCCCACTCGTCAATAGTCGGCAGGCGTTTGCCTTTGGAAACGCAGTAGGCATTGGCGGCAAACCATGAAACATTAGTTACCGGATGTTTGAGTTCGCTGGCTTTAGGCGCATAACTGTTGCTGCCGTTTTTTACCCAATGTTTCAGGTAAGCTTTTTCAGCTTGTTTGGAGCTGATTTTGTCTTTTTGCCATTGTGGATGTGTTTTCAAAAATTCGGCAAATTCGGCATTGGTTACAGGATATTTGTCAAGTTGGAAGGGTTTGACTTTAATAAGGGAAGTCTCTTTTTTGAGATAGAGAGGGCGATAGCTGCCTCCTTCGATTTTTACCATTTCGGCTGCAAATGTATTGCCGCAGATTAAGGCACTGCCTAAGAGGAGGAGTCGTATGAGTTTCATGGTACGCCCTTATTATCGTTTGAAAACAGAAAATTTATTTTTAAGATAGCCTAATCATAACAAGGCCGTCTGAAAAATCAATCTGTCTGATTGAATAGGAAGATTAATTGTGATGGAAGCCACTGCGACTCTAAGAGAAGAGTAGCAGTGGCTTGGCGTATTAAACCGAGGGATTATTTAGCGGCTTCAGAAGCAGCAGGTGCGGCAGACGCAGCGGCTGGGGCAGAAGCGGCAGCACCGGCAGGTTGGTAAACGGTGTCGCTCAGTTTTTTGGTCATGATTTCAGGGTTTTCGTTACCCTCAACTTTCAATTGACCCAAAGCACCTTTGTTGAACGCACGGAAGATAGAGTGGTCAACTATAGTGTAGCTGCCTGGAATATCGACTTTGAATTCGATCATGGCGGCGCCACCGGCAGGAATCACAGTGCTTTGTACGTTTTCGTTAATCAGTTTACCACCTTCAACATATACTTTGTCGAAGATTTCGCCGATAACGTGGAAAGAAGATACCAAGTTAGGACCACCGTTACCAACGTACATACGAACAGTTTCACCAGCTTTGGCTTTCAGGGCGTTGTCACCGGCGATAGAGCCTACGTGACCGTTGAATACAACGTATTCAGGTTGTTCGGCAATGGCTTTATCCATGTCGAAAGGTTGCAGACCTTGAGCGCCTTTTTTACCTTTAGTATAGAAGTCGCCTTGTACGATGTAGAACTCTTTATCTACTTTAGGCAGGCCTTCTTTAGGTTCAACCAAGATCAAACCGTACATACCGTTGGCGATGTGCATACCTACAGGAGCAACGGCACAGTGGTAAATGTACAAACCGGCTTGCAGAGCTTTAAAGCTGAAAGTAGAAGTGTGGCCTGGGGCAGTGAAAGAAGCTTCTGCACCACCGCCTTGACCGGTAGCAGCGTGGAAGTCAACGTTGTGAGGAACGGTAGAAGAAGGATTGTTAGAGAATTCTACTTCTACGGTATCGCCTTCGCGTACACGGATCATTTGGCCCGGAACGTCGCCGTTGAATGTCCAGTAGTGGTATTCAACACCGTCTTCCATAGTCATGGTTTTTTCGACGGTTTCCATTTTAACGCGTACTTTAGCCGGATGATCGCGATCGATTGCAGGTGGAACTTCCGGAGCGTGAGTCATGATGGCATCGACTACAGGCAATTCTGAAGAAGGAGTCTCGGCAGCAGCTTGTGAGTCAGAAGCAGCAGCAGGAGCTTCGGCAGAAGCGGTGGCAGCCGGAGTTTCAGCTGGTTTAGCAGCTTGTTCGCCGCATGCGGCCAGTGCAAATACAGAAGCGATAAGTGCAGCTAAGGTTTGGCGTTTCATGTTTAAAGTTTCCTTATTGTAAGAAAAGTTAAGTATCCTGATAGGATGGTTTGAAATTTTGTATGATTATGTAGGCGCTTGTTTGGGTATATTTTGACATAAATCAAATTGTTCAATGAATATGAATCTTTTAATCCCTAAATACTCCTTTAGTAGTATAAAAAACTAAACCGAAAAGTTTATTTTTGTGTGAAAATGTTAGTGCAGGCTTAACACAAAATATAACAAAGGAGGAGTTATATAGGATAATAGGAATCAATATCATGTAAGTTAATGGTTTTAAAGGAATATTATTGACAAAATATTTCTTTACTTTTAAAACCGTGATACAATCTTTAACATTCATATTTGATGAATTAATACCCAACCACTTTTTACCAAAATCAAGGAGTACTCAAAATGGGACAGTACAAGAAGCTTTGGTACTTGCTGTTTGCCGTACTGGCAGTATGCTTTACCATTCTTGGTTATATGGGTAGCGAGGTCTATAAAAAGGCTCCGCCGTACCCTGAACAAGTCGTTTCTGCATCCGGCAAAGTCCTGATGACCAAAGACGATATTTTGGCAGGTCAATCTGCATGGCAAACTACCGGCGGTATGGAAGTTGGCTCTGTATTGGGTCACGGTGCATACCAAGCTCCAGACTGGACTGCCGACTGGCTGCACCGCGAGCTGGTTGCATGGTTGGATCTGACTGCGCAAGAAACTTACGGTAAAAAATTTGACGAAGTTTCTCCTGAGGAACAAGCTGTTCTGAAAACCCGTTTGGCTGACGAATACCGCAACCAAAGCCGTATTAAGGAAGACGGTTCTGTCGTTATCAGCGATACCCGCGTGAAAGCGATTGAAAGCATTCTGCCTTACTACCACGGCGTGTACAGCGACGATCCTAAGTTCCAAACCACTCGCGAACACTTTGCAATGAAAAACAACACATTGCCAAGCCAAGAAGCGCGTGAAAAACTGTTCAACTTCTTCTTCTGGACTTCTTGGTCTGCTTCGGCTAACCGTCCTGATGAGAACTTCACTTACACCAACAACTGGCCGCACGAGCCTTTGATCAAGAACGTACCGACTACTGAAAACTACATGTGGTCCTTCACCAGCGTGGTATTGTTGCTGATGGGTATCGGCTTGCTGATGTGGGGTTACTCTTTCTTGACCAAACATGAAGAGGTTGAAGTACCTACTGAAGATCCTATCTCTAAAGTACAACTGACTCCTTCTCAAAAAGCGTTGGGCAAATATGTATTCCTGACTGTTGCGCTGTTTGTCGTACAAGTACTGTTGGGTGGTTTGACCGCTCACTATACTGTCGAAGGTCAAGGCTTCTACGGTATCGATACCGCCTTGGGCTTTGAAATGGCCGACTGGTTCCCATATGCGCTGACCCGTACTTGGCACATCCAATCCGCTATTTTCTGGATTGCAACCGGCTTCCTGACAGCAGGTCTGTTCTTGGCTCCGATTGTGAACGGCGGTAAAGATCCTAAATTCCAACGTGCCGGTGTGAACTTCCTGTACATCGCCCTGTTCATCGTAGTCGGCGGTTCTTATGCAGGTAACTTCTTTGCTTTGACCCACATCATTCCGCCTGAGCTGAACTTCTGGTTCGGTCACCAAGGTTACGAATACTTGGATTTGGGTCGCTTCTGGCAACTTCTGCTGATGGTCGGCTTGCTGTTGTGGCTGTTCCTGATGCTGCGTTGCACCATTTCTGCCTTTAAAGAAAAAGGTACAGACAAAAACCTGTTGGCTATCTTCGTAGCTTCTATGGTTGGTGTGGGTGTGTTCTATGCTCCTGGTCTGTTCTACGGTGAAAAATCTCCAATCGCTGTGATGGAATACTGGCGTTGGTGGGTGGTTCACTTGTGGGTAGAAGGTTTCTTCGAAGTGTTCGCTACTGCCGCTTTCGCATTCATCTTCTATAACATGGGCTTTGTCCGCCGTAGTACTGCCACTGCTTCTACTTTGGCTGCTGCCGCTATCTTCATGTTGGGCGGTATCCCAGGTACATTACACCACTTGTACTTCTCCGGCTCTACCTCTGCTTCTATGGCAATCGGTGCATGTTTCTCCGCTTTGGAAGTTGTGCCTTTGGTTCTGCTGGGTCGTGAAGCTTACGAACACTGGTCTTACCAACACTTGTCCGACTGGGCGAAACGTCTGCGTTGGCCTCTGATGTGCTTCGTAGCAGTTGCCTTCTGGAACATGATCGGTGCCGGCGTATTCGGCTTCTTGATTAACCCGCCGATTTCCCTGTTCTACATCCAAGGTCTGAACACTACTGCAGTTCACGCTCACGCGGCTCTGTTCGGTGTGTACGGCTTCTTGGCACTGGGCTTCGTATTGCTGGTTGCCCGCTACCTGAAACCAAACGCACATTTCGACGACAAACTCATGACTTGGGGCTTCTGGCTGCTGAACGGCGGTCTGGTGGGTATGATTGCCATCAGCCTGTTGCCGGTCGGCGTGATTCAAGCTTACGCTTCTATCACTCACGGTCTGTGGTATGCACGTAGCGAAGAATTCCTGCAAATGGAAATCCTGGATACCCTGCGTTGGGTTCGTACCGCTGCTGACTTGATCTTCATCGGTGGTGCTGTCTGCGTTGCTATCCAAGCTACCAAAATTGTATTCAGCCGCGATAAATAATCTTAAGCTGAATTAAATCGAAGGCCGTCTGAAAAGTTTTCAGACGGCCTTTCTGTTATAATTTCAATATTCTTAAATTGACAAGACAAAACATTATGTTCAACCAAGCTGCTCAAGAGCTGACCACTGTTCGCGATTTATTGCGTTTCGCCGTCAGCCGTTTTAATGATGCCGGACTGTTTTTCGGACACGGAAGTGATAATGCCCATGACGAGGCAGCCTATCTGATTTTGCACACTTTGAACCTGCCTTTGGATACGTTGGAGCCTTATTTGGATGCCAAATTGTTGCAAAGTGAGAAGGAAGAAGTGCTGTCCATTATCGAACGCCGCGCAGTTGAGCATATTCCTGCCGCGTATCTGACGCATCAGGCATGGCAGGGCGAGTTTGATTTTTATGTTGATGAGCGCGTTATTGTGCCTCGTTCTTTCATTTATGAATTGCTTGGCGACGGTATTCGTCCTTGGATTGAACATGATGAGTTGGTGCATCGAGCTTTAGATTTGTGTACCGGTAGTGGCTGTTTGGCCATTCAAATGGCGCATCACTATCCCGACGCACAAATCGATGCCGTTGATTTAAGCTTGGATGCACTGGAAGTGGCTGCGATTAATATTGAAGATTATGGCTTGGAAGACCGCATCAGCTTGGTGCATACCGATTTGTTTGAAGGTTTGGATGAAACCTACGACTTAATTGTTTCCAATCCGCCTTATGTTGACGCGGAATCTGTGGAGGCGTTGCCTGATGAATACCTGCATGAGCCGGAATTGGCTTTGGGTAGTGGCGAAGATGGTTTGGACGCTACACGTCAAATCATTCTGCAAGCGGCAAAATATCTGAATCCGAAAGGTGTATTGTTGGTTGAAATCGGTCACAACCGTGAAATATTGGAGGCTGCTTATCCTGAATTACCGTTTACTTGGTTGGAAACCAGCGGTGGCGATGGGTTTGTATTCCTGTTGACCCGCGAGCAATTATTGGGTGAAGAATAGATTATTTTGATATAAATAAAACAAAGGCTGTCTGAAAAAGTTTCAGACGGCCTTTGTTTTGTATAATCTTTAATATTTAAAGAAAATACAAATGTCTATGGTATGCCGAATATGAAATCCAAGCAGGCTTTGAAACTATGGCTTATAATATTCGTCATAGTTTCTAATGTCAGTGAATTTTTATTACTGACTTTTTGTAGAACATATACTGCCAAACTCCATATTATGAATAATTATTTAAAATCAGGCCTGTTGGCTGCTGCCTTGTTCAGTATGCCCGTTGCCGCCTTTGCCCAGCAACATACCGTTTATTTCAATCAAAACGGTAAACTGACGGCGACCATGCCTTCGGTTGCTTATGTCCGCCAATACAAGATTGAGGCAGGTAAGGCACAGGTGCAGGATTTTTACTATCCATCGATGAAAAAATATTCTGATCCTTATGAAGTACCTGCCGGTCAGATTAAGGTTTTTGTGCCGGCGTTGGATAATGGCACATTAACCCTGTGGCATTTCAACGGTCAGAAAAAGATGGTTGGCAGCTATCGCAACGGCAAACCGCATGGCGAGTGGGTCAACTGGTATCCAAACGGCAAAAAATCCGCAGTAATGCCTTATCAAAATGGCTTGAGTGAGGGCGTGGGTTCGCGCTATTACCGAAATGGCGTGAAAGAAAGCGAAATTCAGTTTAAGCATGATAAAGCCAATGGCCATTGGAAACAATGGTATTCAGACGGCAGTCCGAAAACTGAAATGATGATGAGCAATGACAAACCGACGGAGATCATTAGTTGGGATGAAAATGGCCGCATCGTGTCTGAATTGAGTATTCGCAACGGTAAACGCAGTGGCATTATTTTGGATTGGTATGATGATGGTGCGAAGAAATCTGAGCTAGTTTATAAAGACGACCAGTTGGTGAAAAAAACTTTCTGGGATACGGACGGATACGTTCTCGAATAATTTTGATTATAAAAAACCGCAGGCTGATTAGCTTGCGGTTTTTTATTACATACAGCCTTTGTTTTGGCACAGGGTAAATAACGGCACGCCGCTTTCACGGATTTTTTTGCCGCCGTCCAAGTCGGTAAATTCCAGAATGGCAGCCGTTTCGATTACTTCGCCACCTAATTTGCGGATCAGCTCGACACCTGCCAGCATTGTGCCGCCAGTTGCCACCAAATCATCTACCAACAAAACGCGTGCGCCCGGCTTGATGGCGTCGGTATGGATTTCTACCGTTGCTTCGCCATATTCCAAAGCGTAACTTTGAGAAACCGTATCAAACGGCAGTTTGCCTTTTTTGCGGATGGGGACAAAGCCGACGTTCAGCTGATAGGCCAAAGCTGCGCCAATGATGAAGCCGCGCGCATCCAAGCCCGCAACGACATCAACTTTTTGCCCCATATAGCGGTAAACCAGTAAATCGACCAGCAGGCGGAAATATTCTGCGCTTTGCAAAACGGGAGTAATGTCATGAAACAAAATCCCTTTTTGCGGCCAGTTTTCAATTTTACGGATTTTGTCCGCCAAAGCCTCTACGCCCATTACTTCAGGATGAATCAACATCTTGACATTCCGAAATCAAAAAGTTTTTAACACGATATTGTAGCGGTCATATGCGGACTTGCCAAATTAATCGATACAATAGCCAAATTTTGCAACATGCCGTCTGAAATTCCGAGAAACATTGTGTTGTGTTATAATTTACAGGTACATACCATCGGCTGAACCACCATGCAAAATCATAAAAAAGGCAATATTTACATCATTTCTGCCGCTTCCGGCACAGGTAAAACGACCTTGGTGTCGCGCCTGTTGAAAAATCATGACGACATCCGTGTTTCCATTTCTCATACCACGCGCCAGCCACGTGAGGGTGAGACACATGGCGTGCATTACCACTTTGTTCCCAAAGAAGAATTTGAATCACTGATTGATCAAAGAGCCTTTTTGGAACACGCCAATGTGTTCGGCAACTATTACGGCACCAGCATTGCCGGCGTGAATTCGTTGAGCGAAGAGGGCTATGATGTAATTTTGGAAATTGATGTGCAAGGTGCGGCGCAAGTGCGTAAATCATTGCCTGAAGCCAGCAGTATTTTTATCCTGCCGCCTTCCTTTGAAGTATTGGCACAACGTTTGATCGGCCGTGGTACAGACAGCGAAGAAGTTATTCAAACACGTCTTTCAAAAGCCCGACATGAGATTGAGCAATCCGTTTTGTTCGATTACGTCGTCGTGAATGACGATTTGGATCGTGCCGAAGCCGATTTGTTCCACATTATTAAAGCAGGCCGTCTGAAAAAATCCTCTCAACAGGGATTTATTTCAAACCTGTTGGAAAATTCGTAAAAAACAGCGAAAATAACCGTTTATTTGAAACATAGAAAGAAAGCAAGCAAACATGGCCCGTATTACTACTGAAGACTGCACAGGTAAAATCCCTAACCACTTCGACCTTACCCTCGTTGCCGCCCGTCGCGCACGCCAGCTCGAAAACGGCAATACGCCTTTGGTTGACGAC
The DNA here is from genome assembly GCF_001814095.1 of Neisseria sp. HMSC068C12. Classification (NCBI taxonomy): domain Bacteria; kingdom Pseudomonadati; phylum Pseudomonadota; class Betaproteobacteria; order Neisseriales; family Neisseriaceae; genus Neisseria; species Neisseria sp. HMSC068C12. The sequence goes on from NZ_KV814812.1 coordinate 174,288, forward strand.
ATCCGCAACAACAAACCAACCGTAACCGCCCTGCGCGAAATCGCTGCTGGACAAATCGGAACCGAGCTGCTGACCCGCAATAAGTAAACCAACCGGCAAACCGATAAAACCGCCGCGCGGACTGTATCGGTGCGATATAACAACCGATACAGTCTGACGGCTTAAAAAAATAGCCATAAAAGGCCGTCTGAAAATGCCAGCCCCACTGCCTACCGCCCCCTATGACCCGCTGACAGCAGAAGCGCGCGAGCTTCTGTTTCGCACCGCATCCTATCTCAATACCAATGAGCAGGCCGAGCTTGAAAGAGCCGTTGCCTACGCTTTCCACGCCCATGACGGACAAACCCGTAAAAGCGGCGAACCCTACATCACCCATCCTCTCGCCGTTGCCACGCAGCTTGCGATTTGGCATATGGATGTTCAAGGTCTTTGCGCGGGCGTTATGCACGATGTATTGGAAGATACGGGTGTAACCAAAGTCGAAATGGCGGCAGAATTCGGCGATACCATTGCCGAAATGGTAGACGGCCTCTCCAAACTGGAAAAACTCAAATTTGAAGATCATGCCGAGCATCAGGCGGAAAGTTTCCGTAAGCTTATCCTCGCCATGACTAAAGACGTGCGTGTTATCGTCGTCAAACTGGCCGACCGATTGCATAATATGCGCACCCTTGGCTCTATGCGTCCGGAAAAACGCCGCCGCATCGCCAAAGAAACCCTCGAAATCTATGCTCAAATCGCCAATCGCATTGGCCTGAACAATGCGTATCAAGAGCTTCAAGACTTATCGTTCCAAAACCTCCACCCAAGACGCTACGAAACCCTGAAAAAAGCCATGGACAACAGCCGCAAAAATCGCCGCGATGTTGTCGGCAAAGTGTTGCGTGCATTCGGTCAGCGTTTGGTCGGTGTCAATATTGAAGCCAAAATCAAAGGCCGCGAGAAAAACTTATACAGCATTCATCAAAAAATGCTGGCTAAAAAACTGCGTTTTGCCGAAGTAATGGATATCTACGGCTTTCGGGTCATTGTAAACAATATTCCTGCCTGTTATGCCGCGTTGGGTGCATTGCATAATTTATACCACCCCAAGCCCGGCCGTTTTAAAGACTATATCGCTATTCCGAAAAGCAACGGCTACCAAAGCCTGCACACGACTTTGGTCGGTCCTTACGGTTTACCGATCGAAGTGCAAATCCGTACGCGTGAAATGGACGCTGTGGCTGAGGGCGGTATTGCCGGCCATTGGATTTACAAATCCGGTGAAAATACTCCGGACCAAGCCGTCCTCCATATGAACCGATGGATGAAAAATATTCTTGACCTGCAGGCCAGCAGCTCAAATGCCATCGAGTTTCTGGAGCATGTCAAAGTCGATTTGTTCCCCAACGAAGTCTATATCGTTACCCCGAAAGGCGATATCCTTACCTTGCCTAAAGGTGCGACGCCGATTGACTTTGCCTATGCCGTTCACACCAATATCGGTCATAAAACCGTTGCCGCGCGTATCAATAACGTCATGATGCCGTTGCGCACCAAGCTGAAAACCGGTGATACGGTAGAAATCATTACTTCCGAACACGCCAAGCCTAATGTGGCATGGCTGAATTTTACCGTTTCCAGCCGTGCGCGCAGTGCCATCCGCCAATACATTAAAAATCTGAATCGTCACGATGCCGTTGTTTTGGGTGAGAACCTGCTGCAAAAAGCTTTATCCAGCCTGTTGCCTAAAGACATCCTGCTTTCAGACGACCTCAAAGAAAAATACCTTGCCGATTTGAACACCAAACAAACCTCGTTTGAAGAGGTTCTTTACAATGTCGGTATGGGGCATACTTTGCCGGTACACGTTGCCATGCACATTGCTGAGTTGGCGGGCCAACATTTTGGCAGCGCGGTCAAACTCAGCCCGATCAAAGTCAACGATCAGGAAACCGGCCGGATTCATTTTGCCGAATGTTGCCATCCGATTCCCGGCGATGCGATCCGCGCCCTATTGGTCAAAGACAAGGGTATGATTATCCACCGTGATACCTGTCAAACTTTGGTCAAAGCCGATCCGGAAGAGCAACTCGATGCGGGCTGGGACAGTTTGCGCAATCAAACGTACCGCACCATCCTCAACGTTAAATCCGAAGATGCTCATGGTTTGTTGGCCTCAATGGCGCAAGCGATTTCCAATTCCGGTGCGGATATCGAATCTGTCGATACGCCGACCAAAGCGCAAGCAGGAACGGAAGGTTTTGTAGAATTTAAATTCACAATTAAAGTCAAAGACTTGGATCAGGTTAATCAGATTATTCATGCAATGCATGCCAATCCGAATATCCGCAAAGTGATTCGAGGATAATCTGTGATCAGCATGATAAGAAAAGGCCGTCTGAAAGTGTGTTCAGACGACCTTTTGAGTATGTACAAACAAACTTTGTCAGTTTGTTTTGAAGAAAAATAATGCTTCAGGCTGGATTTAACTCAACCAAAAACGGAAAACCAAGAAGAAAACTAAGGCCAAAACGCCGGCCCAAACCAGCAACATGAATCCGGCTACTGCCTGACCCAAGCGGTAAACAGGGTTTTTGCGTTCATCTTCGAGTAGGGGATTAGGTGTATCGTGCGGTTTGTCGGACATGATGAAGCTCTGATTGAATTATTGAATAAAAGCGTAAGGGTACGCCGATAGAAGCAAAGTTTCAAGTGGGAATGATTATTGATAGAAGTCTTCGTCTTTATTCCACGCGGTTTTTAAGGCCGTCTGAATGGTGTCAGCACCAAAGCCGCGATAGGCAAGGAAACGCGCCTGTTTTTGTTTTTCTTTCAAATCTTGAGCTTCTTGCTTGAATTTTTTACGCAAGACGGAAATGGCGGTTTGCAGCTCGTCCTCCCTATCGGGTAGGAACTCCCGACAGTCATCTGCATCGATACCTTGTTGCGCCAAAGCTTGCTTGAGGCGGAGTGTGCCGTAACGGTTGCTTTTGCTGTGAATATAGGCTTCTGCGTAACGTTGGTCGGATTGCCAATTCCGTTCGGCAAATTCGTCCAAAACCTTTTCCAATTCTTCTTCGCTTTCTGAGTGAGGAGCCAGTTTGCGTTTCAAGCCAACACGGCTGACTTCCTGACGGGAAAGAATATCCAAGGCGCGGGAACGTAAGGTTTTGGGAGGTTTCATGGGATATGGAAGGGGAGGGATTTTAACTACATTGAATTACATTTCAGACGGCCTGATTAGGTGAAAGCACCGAAAAGGCCGTCTGAAAATAAAGCCGAATTATTCTTTGTCTTTGTTTTTTTGCGGTTGCAGATTTTCGTAGATTTCAGGCAGGGCGCGAATCAACAAATCAGGTTTGGTCGCTTTGTCTTGAGAGAGCAAGGTCATGTCGCCGTAGCCGAATGTTATGCCGACGCTGAAGCAACCGGCCGCTTTGGCGGCAATAATGTCATTTTTGGAGTCGCCCACCATCAGCATATTCGCAACATCGATGCCCAAAACTTCAGCCGCATGTTGAAGCGGCAATGGGCTGGGTTTTTTCTCAGTCAGGCTGTCTCCGCCAAGAACCAAGCTGAAATAGCCGTCGAGATTGAGCTGTTTCAGCAGCTCGGCTGCCAGCACTTCGTTTTTGTTGGTAATGACAACCAATGGAATACCCAAGGACTTGAGCAGGCCGAGACCGGCTTCGGTTTCAGGGTAGGGGCGGGTAAAGTCGCTCAAGTGCTCGCGATAATATTTCATAAAGAACACAAAACCTTTTTCCCAGATTTCAGGATCGGCTTCTTTTTCACGATCATTGCTAATGACGCGATGAACCAACTTGCTGATGCCGTCGCCGACATAACTTTCAACCGTTTGGGTAGGCAAAACAGGTAAACCCAAGTGCGCACACATGGCTTGGGCTGCTGCGGCTAAATCGGGAACGGAATCACATAAGGTACCGTCCAAATCAAAGGCAACGGCTTGAACGTGTTCTAAGGCAGCAGTGGTCATTGAGTAGCTTTCTGTCATATTATTTAAGCGCTTATTTTAACATTGTTTGCCTGATTTGCCGATGTTTTGCTGATTCTTTAATGGGATATTTGTTTAAATTGTTAACAATTTTTGCTGGTGTAAGTCTGTCCGTCTGTTGGTAATGTGGAAGGGATTTTGTCAACAAAAAGGGCGGTTTGGTAGGCATTAAAAAACAAAGGGTTTGTGTGCTTTTTTGAATAGTTTGATGAGCATTTATACTGGGCCGTCTGAAAATTTTTTGGTCGGCGTGCCGATATTTTCAGACGGCCTCAAACTAAATTTATATATAAATGAATAGATTTGCTTTTTATCGACTACATGCTATTACATTTTTTCCTGTTTTTGTATATAGTAACAAGTATGGCTCTCGTCTAATCATGTGTATGAAAAGGAAAAATACATGTCCGCATCTGCTGTTAAAGAAACACTGAATCCGTTTGAAATTGCACAAAAACAAGTGAAAATTGCCTGCGATCGCCTGAATGCCGACCCAGCAGTATTTGAAATCTTGAAAAAGCCGCAACGTGTTTTGGAAGTCAACTTCCCTGTCAAACTCGACAACGGTACAGTAGAAAACTTCACCGGCTACCGTTCACAACACAATAATGCCGTCGGCCCTTACAAAGGCGGCGTGCGTTTCCACCCTCATGTGAATATGGACGAGGTTAAAGCCCTGTCTATCTGGATGACCATCAAATGCTGCGTGGCCGGTATTCCTTACGGCGGTGGTAAAGGCGGTATCACTTTGGATCCGCGTAACTATTCCGAAGCGGAATTAGAACGCATCGCCCGCGCTTATTCCGAAGCTATTTCTCCGTTGATCGGCGAGAAAATTGATATTCCTGCCCCTGATGTGAACACCAACGGCAAAATCATGTCTTGGATGGTTGATGCCTATGAAAACGTGGTAAAACATTCCGCACCGGGCGTGTTCACCGGCAAACCGGTTGAGTTTGGCGGTTCCTTGGCGCGTACTGAAGCCACCGGTTACGGCGTAAACTTCGCCGCCGTCCAAGCTTTGGAAAAACTGGGCAAAGACGTGAAGGGTGCCACTTATGCCATTCAAGGTTTCGGTAATGTGGGCTACCACACCGGTTACTATGCACACAAAGCCGGTGCGAAAATCGTTGCCGTATCTACTGTTGACGTTGCCATCTACAACGAAAACGGCTTGGATATGGAAGCAATCATTAAAGAATTCCAAACCAAAGGTTTCATCACCAATGAAGCCGGCTACGGTAAAGAAATCAGCAATGCCGAACTTTTGGCTTTGGATGTGGACGTACTCGCCCCTTGTGCATTGGAAAATCAATTGACTTCCGAAAATGCAGGCAAAGTCCGCGCGAAAATCGTGGTTGAAGGTGCAAACGGTCCGACTACTCCAGAGGCCGACGTTATCCTGCGTCAAAACGGCGTATTGGTTGTTCCTGACATTTTGGCAAACTGCGGCGGCGTGGTTGTATCTTATTTTGAATGGGTACAAAACCTGCAAGGCTACTACTGGGAGTTTGACGAAGTTCAAGAGAAAGAAACCGTTGTCCTGCGCCGTGCGTTCCGCGATATTTGGAACTTGGCTCAAGAATACGATGTCGACCTGCGTACTGCTTCTTACATGATGAGTATCCGTCGTGTTGAGAAAGCAATGAAACTGCGCGGCTGGTATTAATCGTTTGACCAATAGCTAAGAGTAGGCCGTCTGAAACCTGTTTTCAGACGGCCTTGATGTTTTTGATAAGAGCCTTTACAAATTTTAATCCACCTTGATTCCATTTCAATCAAACTCAGCTATAATCCCCTTTTTTGACCTTTCCGGAAAAGACATAATCATGAACAAAACTTTCAAATTCAGCGCATTGGCTTTGTCTGCTTTGTTGGCACTGACTGCTTGCAACCAAAAAGACACTGCCGCTAAAGATGCCCCAGCTGCTTCCGCAGCTTCAAGTGCGACTGCAGATGCTTCTGCCATCGGTTCTACTGCCCAACAAGCCAGCTACGCAATGGGTGTGGACATCGGCCGTTCATTGAAACAAATGAAAGACCAAGGTACGGAAATCGATTTGAAAGTCTTCACCGAAGCCATGGAAGCCATGTTTGAAGGTAAAGAAGTCAAAATGACTGAAGCCCAAGCTCAGGAAGTGATGATGAAATTCCTGCAAGAGCAACAAGAAAAAGCTACTGCCAAACGTGCTGAAGATGCCAAAGTAAACTTGGAAAAAGGCGAAGCGTTCTTGAAAGAAAACGCGACTAAAGAAGGCGTGAAAACCAGCGCTTCCGGTCTACAATACAAAATTACCAAAGAAGGCGAAGGTAAAAAACCAACTAAAGACGACATGGTTACCGTTGAATACGAAGGCCGTCTGATTGATGGTACCGTATTTGACAGCAGCAAAGCCAACGGCGGCCCAGTCAGCTTCCCTGTAAGCCAAGTGATTCCAGGTTGGACTGAAGGTATCCAACTCTTGAAAGAAGGCGGCGAAGCAACATTCTACATCCCGGCCAAATTGGCTTACCGCGAAGTGGGCGCCGGCGATAAAATCGGCCCGAACGCCACTTTGGTATTCGACGTGAAACTGGTTAAAGTCGGCGCGCCTGATGCCGCTGCACAACAACCAGTACAAGTTGACGTACAAAAAGTTCAATAATCCGAATCAAGGCTTACGCCCTTAAACAACGGATAATAGGCCGTCTGAAAAAATTCCGTTTCAGACGGCCTTCGTTCCAAACTAACAAGGAATTATGATGAAAAATATCGTCATCCTTATTTCCGGACGCGGTAGCAATATGCAGGCGATTGTGAATGCTGATATTCCCGATGCCAACATTGCAGCCGTATTGAGTAACAGCGAGACCGCAGCCGGATTGGCATGGGCGGCAGAGCGCGGTATTGCCACCGACAGTTTGAACCATAAAAACTTCGACTCGCGTCTGGCATTTGATCAGGCCATGATGGAGAAAATCGATGCCTATCAGCCAGATTTGGTTGTATTGGCGGGCTTTATGCGCATTTTGACTCCAGAATTCTGCGCCCATTATGAAAACCGCCTGATCAATATCCATCCGTCCATCCTGCCTTCTTTCACCGGTCTGCACACCCACGAACGCGCATTGGAAGCAGGTTGCCGAGTGGCAGGCTGCACCATCCATTTCGTAACGCCCGAGCTGGATTGCGGCCCGATTATTTCTCAAGGCATTGTTCCTATTTTGGACGGCGATACCGCTGACGATGTTGCCGCACGCGTGCTGACGGTTGAACACCAGCTTTTCCCGCAAGCCGTTGCTGACTTTGTTGCAGGCCGTCTGAAAATCGAAGGCAATCGCGTTTTGAATGCACAACGCAATGCCGCCGGTCAAAGCCTGTTGGCTTAATTAAAACACCATACACACAAGGAAAACATCATGAAACCGATTAAAACAACCTTATTGACACTTTCCCTGCTCACTACCTCTATCGGCGCACAAGCCGCCGAATTGCCGCAATCTGCCGTTTTGCAATACTCAGGCAGCTACGGTATTCCTGCGACCATGACCTTCACACGCAGCGGCAGCCAATACAAAATCGTTTCTACCATCAAAGTACCGCTTTACAATATCCGCTTTGAATCCGGCGGCAGCATCAACGGCACGACCCTGCATCCGTCTTACTACAAAGATGTACGTGGCGGTAAATTGTATGCCGAGGCCAAATTCTCCGGCGGCAACATCACTTACGGCAAAGCAGGTGATTTGAAAACTGAAAAATCCGGTCCGGCCATGGACTTGTTCACTTTGGCATGGCAACTGGCCGCCAATGACGTGCGCCTGCCGTCAGGTTTGAAAATTACCAACGGTAAAAAACTGTACACCGTCGGCAGCATGAACAAAATCGGCAGCGAAAGCTATAAACTGAACGGCGGTACAACGCCGGTGAGCAAATATCGCGTCCGCCGCGGCGACGATACCGTTACTTACTCGTTTGCTTCCGATATCGACAATATCCCTGCGCAAATCAGTTATACCGATGACGGCAAAACCTACAACCTGAAACTGACTTCCGTTAAAATCAACGGTAAAGTAGTGAAACCGTAATCTTTATTTACTCAAACAAGAAGGCCGTCTGAAAAGTTTTCAGACGGCCTTTTATTTTTACAGCAACACAATATCGTATTGTTCCTGCGTGTAGGCGGTTTCGACTGCCAGTGAAATCGGCTTGCCGATAAAGTCTATCAACATCGCCAGCGATTGTGATTCTTCGTCTAGGAACAAGTCGATGACATTCGGAGCGGCCAAAATGCGGAAGGCTTGGACATCGTAGCGGCGCGCTTCGCGGACGATTTCGCGTTGGATTTCGTAGCACACGGTTTGCGGAGTTTTCAGACGGCCTCGGCCTTGGCAGGAAGGGCAGGGTTCGCAGAGGATTTGGCTTAAGTTTTCACGCGAACGTTTGCGGGTCAGTTCGACAAGGCCCAGACTGGTAAAGCCGTTGAGGGTGACGCGGGTGCGGTCGAAACTGAGGGCTTTGGCAAGCTCTTGCAGGACGGCTTCGCGGTGGATTTCCTGCGCCATATCGATGAAGTCGATGATGATGATGCCGCCGAGATTGCGCAGGCGAAGTTCGCGGGCGATGGTGTGGCAGGCTTCGAGGTTGGTGCGGAAGATGGTTTCATCAAAATTGCGCGCGCCGACAAAGCCGCCGGTGTTGACATCGATGGTGGTCATGGCTTCGGTGGACTCGATGATGAGGTAGCTGCCGAAGTTGAGATTGACGCGCGGTTGCAGGGCGCGGGCGATTTCCTGCTCGATGTTGTGGGTTTCAAATAGGGGGCGTTCGCCTTTGAACAGCTCGATTCTGCCTAATGCGCCTTGAACGTATTGTTCGGCAAACTGGGTCATGCGGCGGTGGTTTTCGGTGGAATCGACCAGGATTTTATGTGTATCGAGGCTGAACATATCGCGCAAAACGCGCAGGCTCAAAGGCAAATCTTGATAGAGCAGGGTTTCGGGCGGCTGGATTTTTGCCTGTTTTTGAATGTGTTCCCACACTTTGGTCAGATAGTTGATGTCTGATTGCAGCTGGGCATCGGAAGCGTTTTCAGCGTTGGTACGGATGATGTAGCCGTGGCAGGCGTTTTCGGGCAGTAGGTTGTTGAGGCGCTCCCTCAGGCTGCTGCGTTCGGCATCGTCCTCGATGCGTTGGGAAATGCCGATGTGGTCTTCTTGCGGAAGATGAACGAGGAAACGGCCGGCCAGTGAGATTTGGGTGGAAAGCCGCGCGCCTTTGGTGTTGATGGGGTCTTTGATGACCTGAACCAAGACGGACTGGCCTTCAAAGAGCATGTGTTCGATGCGTTGGGTTTCGTCCGGATTGCGGCGTTGTTCGAGGACGTCGACGATATGCAGAAATGCGGCGCGTTCCAATCCGATATCGATGAACGCGCTTTGCATGCCGGGGAGGACACGTTTGACGACGCCCAAATAAATATTGCCGACCAAGCTGTGGCCGCTGTTGCGCTCGATGTGCAGCTCGCAGATATTGTTCTCTTCCAAAACGGCCACACGCGTTTCTTGCGGCGTGATGTTGACGAGGACGGTTTCGGACGGACGCACGGCGTCCTTGGGGATGGGAATTCCTGAAAGCATGGGGATACCTGATTTTGAATAGAAAAACTTTTGCGATGTGTCCTTCTCCAAAAAACAAATGGCAAAAGTCATTCTGCGAAAGCGCTTATCATACTTTAATTATGGTTTTTCCGCATCTGCACAAATGTTTATGGCCAAGAGGCCGTCTGAATGTTTTTTACAACCGTACGGCGGGAACACTTGTAAAATAACGCTTATGCCCATATAGTCATGAACATTGGTATTTTGGAAGAAATCATGCAAACCGTTACTGTTTATACCGGTCCATATTGCCCGTACTGCACCATGGCGAAAAGGCTGTTGCAGGCGGTGGGTGTGAAAGAAATCAACGAAATCCGCATCGACGGCAATCCGGAAGTTTTTGCCGAAATGCAGCAGCTTTCCGGCCAGCGCAGCGTGCCGCAGATTTTTATCGGCGATACCCATGTCGGTGGCTTTACCGATTTGTACCGCTTGCAGCAGGAAGGCAAGTTGGACGAATTACTGAATCCTTAACCCTTAACTTAGGAAAATAAAATGAGCGAAGAATTGCAACCCGTATTCAGCGTTGAGCGTCTGTATGTAAAAGACTTGTCTTTGGAAGTGCCTCATGCACCACAAATCTTCTTGGAACAAGGCGAGCCTGAAGTCGATATGCGCGTTTCTACCGGCAACACCAAACTGGAAGACGGCTTCTACAGCGTTGACGTTACCGTTACCGTGACTGCCAAACTGAACGAAGAGCGCACCATGTTCTTGAACGAAGTTACCCAAAGCGGCATCTTCCGTCTGGAAAACATTCCTGAAGAAGACGTACAACTGCTGCTGGGCGTTGCTTGTCCAAACATCCTGTTCCCTTACGCACGCGAAGCCATTTCCAACAGCGTAACCCGCGCCGGCTTCCCACCTGTATTACTCGCTCCGATCAACTTCGAAGCAATCTACCAACAACAACAGGAAGCTAACGCTTAATCGCGTTATACCTAAATTGAGGCCGTCTGAAACATTGCGTTCAGACGGCCTTT
>NZ_KV814812.1:185007-338446 GCF_001814095.1 Neisseria sp. HMSC068C12
GCCGTCTGAAACATTGCGTTCAGACGGCCTTTTTTTATCTAAAAATCAGGACATAAGAAAAAATCTATAACAAAAAGTTCATATATTAATGCAATAAGTATATAATGATATCGTTTATCATTACGATCTAATTTTAAATTTTATAGGTTATATACCATTTAAAATCAATAAATTGTAATTTTTATCTAGCAGATAAATAGATTCTATTAATTAAGGAAATAGTTGTGAAACCTGATTTTCAAATGAAAACAATTTGTTTGTTATTAGTGCTGCCTTGCCAAACTGTTTTTGCAGATACGGGACATCAAGAAGTGGAACATGTAGACATGGATACGGTCAAGGTCAGTGGCAAACGGCAGGCACAAAGGAATACCGAGCGCAGTCAGTCTTATACAATCGGAACGATGGCAACGGCGACTGGCTTGCGTATTTCAGGTAAGGATACGCCGCAGTCGGTGAGCGTAATGACGCGTCGGCAGCTAGATGATAAAGCAATATATTCTTTAGAAGAGGCAATGAAAAACACTACGGGAATCAACGTGGTTCGGGATTCGGGTCTACAAACTCGTTTTTTGTCTCGTGGTTTCTATGTTGATCAGATTGGTGAAGACGGTATTACCACGAATGTGTCTGGACGTTCGGGCTATACGGCAAAAATCGATGTCTCACCGAGCACAGACCTTGCTGTTTATGATCACATTGAGGTTGTTAGAGGTGCAACCGGTCTTACTCAATCCAATTCCGAACCGGGTGGAACCATTAATTTAATCCGTAAGCGGCCAACAGCTCTGTTTAAGCATACAGGTGAAATCAGCACTGACCATAGGGGCAGCAAGCGTTTGGCTTTGGATGTATCTGGAAGCTTGAATAATGAACATACGGTACGCGGTAGGCTGGTTGGTGTTCATGAGGACCACCGTTCTTTTAAAGAGGGTGTATGGAACAAGAAAGACATGGTTTATGGCGTGATCGATACGGATTTGAGTGATAACAGTATGCTGACATTGGGCGGCACTTATCAGAAAAATAAAGACATTCCCGATTTTGCCGGCGTGATTTTACCTTGTGAGGATCAAAAAACTGCGGCCTTCAGCTCCAGTCCTGCCTGTAACAATCCTTTGAAATTGCCACGTAAAACTTATTTGGGTGAAACCTCATGGTCACGCCTGAATGCTGATAAATACAATATTTTTTCCGGTTTCAAACATGTCTTTGACAATGGATGGCAACTCAATGCAGAAATTTCTTATACGCATAATGATTCAGATGCCAAAGTCGGACAATTTTTTCTGAAAAACGAACACGCGGCAGGTATTTCAGCATCTGAGGCAACGGGTTTCTTAACCGAGAAGGGGGAGGTTATTCCTTTTGAGCCTAAAGACAAGGCGTTGGCAAAATTAAAAGAATATCGTGATGGTGTCACTAAAACATATGAAGAGAAAAAAGCAGATTATGTTGCCCATCGTTTCGATGCATCTGCTTTTGAACAATATCGCTCCCAAAGAGCGGCAGCACGTCGGGCAGGTTTTGATCAATGTATGCAGGACATTGGTTTGGATTTCCTGTGCAACGACTGGCAGGATCCGGGTGTAGAAGTAGATAAAAAAGAGTTTGTTGATAAGGAGCTTGCAAAGCAAGGCATTATTAACAATGCAGAAGGCCTGTTTCCCAACCGTCTATACGACTCAGCATACAATCTTCGCCACACATACAACCGCCGTTACAACTTCATGCCGTTGCACTATACCAAACATGATGTGCAATGGGGCTTTAAGCTGGATCTGACAGGTAACTACCGCCTGCTTGGGCGTGAACATGATTTCTTTGTCGGCTATGCGTATAACAATGAAAAAATCCGTTCTGCCTATACGGAAATATATCAAAACCGTTATTTTGTCCGTCCTCAAGGTTATGCAGGTGCAGGCAGTTGCGGCATTCATCCCGATGGTCCGGAGCGTAATCCTTTAGAAAAAGGCATTGTCGAACCAGATTGGCATATTTATAACGAAAAAGGTAATAACAAAATCTATGTGCCGGAATGCAGTGGCGCGCATGTTACCAAATATACTCCCCGTTTGGATGCGGAGGGCAAGCCTGTCTGGACAGTCAACGACAATGGTGAGCGCGTAATGGTGCAAGATCCTGTTTATGAATTGGATGCAAATGGAAACAAAATACAGGAGCGGGATGAAGAGGGAAATTTGAAATGGGCAAACCAATATCTGAAAATACCGCTGTGGAAAACTGTTCAGGTTGCAGATGATCATGTTCCGGCGTTATACAATTATTCGAAATACCTTAACACGAATAAAACACATTCTTTGACTGTCAGCACGCGCTTTAATGCGACCAACCGTCTGCATCTCTTGGGTGGTATGCACTATACGCGCTATGAAACCACACAAGCCAAAGAAATGCCTGTACGCTACGGCCAGCCTGCTACGGCATTCCAAACTGAGAGCAGTAACAAAATCGACAAAGAGCATTACACCTCAAAAATGCAAAGCCATAGGTTTACGCCATATGCTGGCATTACCTACGACCTGACACCGCAACAAAGCTTGTATGCCAGCTATACTAAGATTTTTAAACAACAGGATAACGTTGATGTAACCAGCAAATCCGTTCTTCCACCACTCATCGGGACTAACTATGAAATAGGTTGGAAAGGGTCGTTCTTGCAAGGCCGTCTGAATGCTTCGCTTGCCTTGTTTGTTTTACAGCAGAAAAACCGTACCGTTGTCGATTTCGGATTTGTTCCTGATACTAGTAGTAACGGAGGCTCATTCCAAACCATCGCTAAACCTGTGGGTAAGGTTAAGAGCAGCGGTGCAGAACTTGAATTGGCTGGCGAATTGTCGGAAAACTGGCGTATTTTTGTTGGCTACACATATAACAAAAGTAAGTATAAAAATGCGGCAGAAGTCAATGCGGAGCGGTTGGAGAAAAATACGACTGCCGACCCGTATAACTTCAGTAACTTCACGCCGGTACATATGTTCCGCCTCGGTACAAGCTACCGCTTGCCTCAAACTAAGTTAACCTTGGGTGGCGGAATATCTGCACAAAGTCGTACAAGTAGCCTTTACAATATTCGCCAAGGAGGCTACGGACTTATAGATGGCTTTGTTCAATATGACTTTCACAAACACGGCAGAATCAGCCTGATAGGAACTAACCTGGCTGACAGGACGTATTTTGAAAATAACTACAACCGTACGCGAGGTCAAAACAATTTCTATGGCGAACCGCGGACAGTTAAACTGAAATTGGATTGGCATTTCTAGAGAGAATGGATAATGATTGGGTATGTAAACATTATTGGCTAAATTCATAAAAGTATGGGTTGAATATCCTTCTTTTTTGAAAGCTGTTTCCTAACAATGGCTGAAGTTGATTCGATAGCCGGCGTATTTTCAAATATTAATTCGTTTCAAGTATTCAGCTTTGAAGGCCGTCTGAAACATTGCGTTCAGACGGCCTTTTTGTTTTCGGATAAAATACAGCAAACTTTCAATCAGCTGCCTTTTAAGATGACGCCCGAAACCCAAAAACAGCTCAAAATTACCGATGTCTCTGCTAAGAAGCTCGAAAAACTCAACCTCCATACCGCATGGGATTTGGTGTTGCACCTGCCGCTGCGTTACGAGGACGAGACGCACATCATGCCGATTAAGGATGCGCCGATCGGCGTGCCGTGTCAGGTTGAGGGCGAGGTCATCCATCAGGAAGTCACGTTCAAACCGCGCAAGCAGCTGATTGTCCAAATCGCCGACGGTTCCGGCAGCGTCCTTTTTTTGCGTTTCATCCACTTTTACGCCAGCAACCAGAAACAGATGGCGGTCGGCAAACGCATCCGAGCCGTGGGCGAAATCAAACACGGGTTTCACGGCGACGAGATGATTCATCCCAAAATCCGCGATGCCGAGAGCAGCGGTTTGGCGGAAAGCCTCACGCCGATTTATCCGACCGTAAATGGTTTGAACCAGCCCACTTTGCGTCGCATCATTCAGACGGCGTTGGACGTTACGCCGCTACACGACACGCTGCCCGATGCCTTATTGAGTCGTCTGAAACTACCGCACCTTGCCGAAAGCCTGCGCCTTTTGCATTCGCCGCCGCCGAGTTTCACCATCCACCAGCTTTCCGACGGCGCGCTACCCGCATGGCAGCGGCTTAAATTCGACGAACTTTTGGCGCAACAGCTTTCCATGCGCTTGGCGCGGCAGAAGCGTGTCAGCGGCTCAGCCACGGCATTGGGCGGCGACGGCATATTGACTCAAGCCTTGCGCCACGCCTTACCGTTTGCCCTGACCGATGCCCAAGAAAGAGTCGTGTCCGAAATCTGCCGCGATATGGCGCAAACCCACCCCATGCACCGCCTGCTGCAAGGCGATGTCGGCAGTGGCAAAACCATCGTTGCCGCCTTGTCTGCTTTGACCGCCATTGAATCTGGCGCGCAGGTGGCTGTAATGGCACCAACTGAAATCCTTGCAGAACAGCATTTTATCAAGTTCAAACAATGGCTTGAGCCGTTAGGCCTTGAAGTCGTTTGGCTTTCCGGCAGCCAGCGCAAAAAAGCCAAAGATGAAGCCAAAGCCAAACTCGCCGATGGCACCGTCAAAATCGCCGTCGGCACGCACGCCCTGTTTTCAGACGACGTCGAGTTCCAAAATCTGGGCTTGGTGATTGTGGACGAACAACACCGGTTCGGCGTTGCCCAACGTCTCGCCCTCAAAAGCAAAGGGCGCGACGTCCACCAGCTGATGATGTCCGCCACGCCCATCCCGCGCACGCTCGCCATGAGTTTCTTCGCCGACTTGGACGTGTCCGTCATCGACGAATTGCCGCCCGGGCGCACCCCGATTAAAACCCGCCTAGTCAACAACATCCGCCGCGCCGAAGTCGAAGGCTTCGTCCTCAACATCTGCCGCAAAGGACAGCAGGCATACTGGGTCTGCCCGCTGATTGAAGAAAGCGAAACCCTGCAACTGCAAACCGCCACCGAAACCCTAGCCCAGCTTCAGGCAGCCTTGCCCGAACTCAACATCGGCTTGGTACACGGGCGCATGAAGGCCGCCGAAAAAGCCGAAGTCATGGCTCAGTTTGCCGCAGGCCATCTGAACGTCTTGGTCGCCACCACCGTCATCGAAGTCGGCGTAGATGTACCCAACGCCGCCCTGATGGTGATCGAACACGCCGAACGCATGGGCTTGGCGCAGCTGCACCAATTACGCGGGCGGGTAGGGCGCGGCGCGGCAGAAAGCGTGTGCGTCCTCCTGTTTGCCGAACCCTTGAGCGAACTCGCTAAAGCGCGGCTGAAAGTCATCTACGAACACACCGACGGCTTCGAAATCGCCCACCAAGACCTCAACATTCGCGGCCCCGGCGAATTTCTCGGCGCGCGCCAAAGTGGCGTCCCCATGCTGCGTTTTGCCAATCTTGAAGAAGACCTGCACCTCTTGGAACAAGCGCGCGAAATCGCGCCCATGTTAATCGAACAAAACCCTGAAATCGTCGAAGCGCATTTGGCAAGATGGCTTTCCAGCAGGGAAGGTTATTTGGGCGTATAAAATTTGCATGAAAAGAAAAAGGCCGTCTGAAAACAGACGGCCTTTGGTTTGGCTGGATAGAGGTTTAGAAACCTTGTGCCAACATAGCATCGGCTACTTTGACAAAACCGGCAATGTTCGCACCGTTGACATAGTTTACTTTATCGCCGACTTTGCCGTATTTCAGGCAGGATTCGTGGATGTTGTGCATGATGTCGAACAGGCGTTGGTCGACTTCTTCACGGGTCCAAGACAGGCGGATGGCGTTTTGGCTCATTTCCAAACCTGAAGTTGCTACGCCGCCGGCGTTGGAGGCTTTGCCCGGAGCGTAGAGGATGCCGGCTTTGATAAATTGTTCGACTGCGCCTAAAGTTGACGGCATGTTCGCACCTTCGGCAACCACATAGCAACCGTTTGCCAGCAGGATTTTGGCAGCGTCTACATCCAATTCGTTTTGGGTGGCGCAAGGCAGGGCAACTTCGGCCGCAATGTTCCACGGTTTTTGGTTTTCAAAGTATTGCAGGCCTTGTTCTTTGGCGTAAGTGGCCACGCGTTCGCGGCGTACTTCTTTCAGCTCGATCAAAGCGGCCAGTTGCGCTTCGGTCATACCGCTATCAGGGAAGAGGACAAAGCCGTTGGAGTCGGAAACGGTCAATACTTTTGCACCCAGTTGGATGGCTTTTTCGGCAGCGTATTGCGCCACGTTACCGGAGCCGGAAATCAACACGCGTTTGCCTTCAATGCTGTCGTTGCGGGTTTCCAACATGGCTTGGGCAAAATACACGCAGCCGTAGCCGGTGGCTTCAGGGCGAATCAGGCTGCCGCCCCATTCGAGGCCTTTGCCGGTCAGGACGGAAGCAAATTCGTTGCGGATTTTTTTGTATTGGCCGAACAGATAGCCGATTTCGCGGCCGCCTACGCCGATGTCGCCGGCAGGAACGTCGGTATCGGCGCCGATGTGGCGGTAGAGTTCGGTCATAAAGGCTTGGCAGAAGCGCATTACTTCGGCATCGGATTTGCCTTTAGGATCAAAGTCGGAACCGCCTTTGCCGCCGCCCATAGGCAGGGTGGTCAGCGCGTTTTTGAAGACTTGTTCAAAAGCGAGGAATTTCAACACGCCCAAATCGACGGTCGGGTGGAAGCGTAAGCCGCCTTTGTAAGGGCCGATGGCGGAGCTCATTTGAATGCGGTAGCCGCGGTTGACTTGGACTTGGCCTTTGTCGTCCATCCAAGTGACGCGGAACATAATCACGCGCTCCGGTTCAACAATACGCTCAAGTAGGCTTTGTTGGGTGTATTTCGGGTTTTTCGCCAAAAACGGATCCAAACTCATGAACACTTCTTCAACAGCTTGGTGGAAGGGTTCTTGGTTGGGGTTGCGTTGTTTAAGATTGGTAAACAGGGTGTTCAGGTCAGTCATTTTTCTACTCCTATTGAGTGAGATATTTCAATATTTATGTTTTGAAATATAGCTGTAAAAATTTTACTTGCCAAGAAAAATTTTACCTAGATTGTTGACATTATTTTTTTACCAATTTGTAAAAATGGAATTATATTTTAAATTCAATTAAAAATATATAAAAATATTTTATTAAATAGATTTAAATAAAAATAAAATACCGAGTAATTAAACTAGAAAATGTTGAAAATTTTTTTGTAAAAATTTAATTCAGCTCATAAATTTGTGTAAATTAGCGCTGAATTGTCAACATTGTTAATGAGTGTACTACGCGAATATGGGGAAGGTTGCCCCATTGAAGACAGAGAGGCAGGCCGTCTGAAAATTCGGTACAATACACAAGAAATTCCCACAACACATACATTAAGGAAACACATGAAAGCCTATCACGACCTTATGCGCCATGTTCTCGACAATGGTATCGACAAATCCGACCGTACCGGCACCGGCACGCGTTCCGTGTTCGGTTACCAAATGCGTTTTGATTTGAGTGAAGGCTTTCCGCTATTGACCACCAAAAAACTGCATCTGCGCTCGATTATTCATGAGCTGCTTTGGTTTCTTAAAGGCGATACCAACATCAAATACCTGAAAGACAACAATGTGTCTATTTGGGACGAATGGGCGGATGAAAACGGCGATTTAGGCCCGGTTTACGGCTACCAATGGCGCAGTTGGCCTGCACCCGACGGCCGCCATATCGACCAAATTGCCAACGTGGTGGAACAAATCAAGAAAAATCCCGACTCGCGCCGTCTGATTGTATCGGCATGGAATCCGGCTTTGGTCGACGAAATGGCCTTACCACCTTGCCACGCGCTGTTTCAGTTTTACGTTGCCAACGGCAAACTGTCCTGCCAACTTTACCAACGCAGCGCCGATATTTTCCTTGGTGTACCGTTCAACATCGCCAGCTACGCATTGTTGACCATGATGATGGCGCAAGTGTGCGGCCTGGAAGCCGGTGAGTTTATCCATACGTTTGGCGATGCGCATTTGTACAGCAACCATATCGAGCAGGCCCAGCTGCAATTAAGCCGTGATTTCCGAAAACTGCCGACCATGAAAATCAACCCTGAAGTCAAAGACTTGTTTGCCTTCAAATTTGAAGACTTCGAATTGGAAGGCTACGATCCGCATCCGCACATCAAAGCAGCCGTATCGGTGTAATCCAAGTTAAAAAACAAAAGACCGTCTGAAACTTCAGACGGCCTTTTTATTTAGGTAGATTTATTGACGTTTCGCGCCATAGCCACCGATTAAGTGTTCGGTTGCATCTTTGTTTTTCAAGCCGTAAGTGCCGCCAATTTCTGCAGCATTGGGGCCGTAAAATTTGCCGTTCAGGTTGCCACTTAACTTGTCATCGGCCGTGCTGACTTTGCCGGAGAAGAGGTTGCCGTCTTTCCAGCTTGCCGTACCTTTGAAATCGTAGTTTTTATCTGCTTTGGATACGCGCTTACCATTTTCCAAAGTATGGAAGTGTGAGTTTGATGTTTCAAAACGGATACCTTTGAGGCCGAAATCAACGATAGCCATGACATTGGAAGTCAACTGACGATTGTTATTATCGGTAACCACATAGGCAGTAGAAATACCTTTGTAGGTGGCTGTACCTTTAGCAGGCAGGGTCGTGAAGACAGTTTCATCGCCCAGGCTTTGGTAGCCTTGGTATACATGTCCTTTAGGGTCGGTGTAATGCGCGAAGGTTTGATATGTCCAGCCGGCCGCAGAAGGATCATGCAACACAATTTCTGTGCCATCGCCAAAATTGATGACATAGACACCGTCGAATTGTTTGTCGAATACCAAGCCATCTTGGTCTGGACGGAAATAGGCTAGATTATTGCTAACATTCTCATTAATTTCTGCTAGTTTAGTTCGATTTTCAAGATTTTTAGCGTGTGAAGTCTTTAATTCTTCAATCTTTGCTTTGATTTCCGTTACTTTTTTATTGTTAACTGGACCTGCTTCTGGATTTTCTTCTTTTTCAAGCTTTTCTTCTTCAGCCTTTAATTTTTTATAATCTTCAGCAATTTTGTCATCCAAAGTTGATTTGCCGTATGCAAATTCGGTATTTTTCTCCTTGCCCGTTTGTTCGCTGACATCAGTTTGAGTATTGCCTTTTGAATATACTTTGGCAATAACAGAAGCGTAACTTGTCCATGTAGGTTGGGTTGCGTTGCCATTAGAGGTCTTATTAAATAATACAACGCCGTCCATTTTGACTTCATCATTGCTGTTAAAGTCAATAGAACTGATCAGACCATTTTGGTTGCGGTCTTGATTGTCCGTTTGGAACATTTTGCCTGCGGCATCTTTGCGGATTTGTACGTTAGGGTTGGATTGCTGTGCACCTTTGGAAGAGATGAAATGTGTGTGCAAAGGCTGGGTAACGTTGGCCGGATCGATTGGAGCTTCATCGGTCAGTTCGGCAAGGTTGTCGGCACTGTTAGTAAGCGTAGTAGACGGAGCTTTCGGAGTGTTGGCATTGCTGTTGTTGGCAGGATTGCCATTGTTGCCAGCAGAGTTGCCGGTATTATTGGTAGGAGTTGCGCCGGTGCTTAAAGCAGATGAACCGCCGCCTCCGCCACCACCGCATGCGGACAAGATGGCTGCGCTGATGGCTGTAAAAACGATGGTTTTAAGTTTGGTTTGGATGTTTGACATGAGATTCCCTGTATGGTTATTCGCTTGATTAAAAGGTCGGAGAGATCGTTTATCTGATTTTTAAACCTTTAATATCTGATAATAACCATAAATCATAAAAAAATAAACAGTTTGTTTGCATTTCTGTACAAAAATTAATCAAAGGGAAGATGGTTGGGTGGATATTTTCTTAGTTAATTGTTTTATATGAATTTATTTTGAATATTTTAGTGAGTTCTATAGCTAGTCTGTTTCTTTTTAACAAACTTTTCAGACGGCCTTTTGAAGATAAAAAAGCAGTCGGACTTTATGGATGCTTTTCTCTCAACGGATAAGCGTATTTCCGTTAAAATACGCCTTCTTTTCCGATTCGAAACATTGCCATGCGCCTTACCCACATCAAACTCTCCGGCTTCAAATCTTTTACCGACCCGACTACGATTCATGTGCCGGGGCAGCTTGTTGCGGTCATCGGGCCGAACGGCTGCGGCAAGTCGAATGTGATTGACGCGGTGCGCTGGGTGTTGGGCGAGGCTTCGGCGAAGCAGCTTCGCGGCGAGAGTATGCAGGACGTGATTTTTAACGGTGCGGCGACGCGCCGTCCTGCGCCGAGGGCTTCGGTGGAGCTGGTGTTTGACAACAGCGACCACAGTTTGCAGGGGGCGTGGGGGCAGTATGCCGAGGTGAGCATCAAGCGACAGCTAACGCGTCAGGGAGAATCGACTTATTTCATCAACAATCAGACCGTGCGCCGCCGCGACATTACTGATTTGTTTCTGGGTACGGGCGTGGGCGCGCGCGGTTATGCCGTCATCGAGCAGGGGATGATTTCACGCATCATCGAAGCGCGGCCGGAGGAGTTGCGCGCCTATATCGAGGAGGCGGCGGGCGTGTCCAAATATAAGGAACGCCGCAAGGAGACGGAAGGTCGTCTGAAAGACACGCGCGAGCATTTGCAGCGTTTGGGCGATTTGCAGAACGAGTTGGCGCGTCAGGTGGAGAAGCTGGAAAAACAGGCGGAAACTGCCGAACGTTACAAATCCCTGACCGCGCAGTTGAACCAGCAACAGGATTTGCTCGATTACGCCCAATGGCAGCAATCGCTTGCCGCCGCCGACAAAGCGACCGCGCAGCATCAGTCTTTGCAGGCGCAGCAGGACGAAACCGCCGCTCAGGTTCAGGCGTTAAACGACGAAGTACACGCCTTGCAGACCGCCGAACAGTCGCAGCAGCAGGCGGTACACGAATTGAGCAACAAACGCGGCGTGTTGCGCGAGCAGATTGCCCGTTTGGAAGAACAAATCCGCCATCAGCAAAACCTGCACCAACGCATCGAACGCGACAAACAGGCAGCGCAGGCGCAGATGCAGCGTATCCATCAGGAGCAGCAGCAAATCCGCGTGCAGCTTGAAGAAAACGAGTTGCAGGCCGAAGAAAAGCAAACCGAATTGGCGGAATGGGCGATGCAGGTTGCCGAACATGAAGAGCGTCTGCCCGAATTGGAAGAAGCCCAAGCCACGCTCAACGCTGCCTTCCAAACCCAGCAGGACGAGGCAAATCGCATCCGCCGCGAACTGGCGTTGAAGCAGCAGCAGCTTGCCCATGCCGAACAAACCGTTGCCAAGCACGAAGAGCGCAAAGGTCGTCTGAAACAGGAAAACCAAGCTCTGAACCTGCCCGACGAGGCCGAAACCGCCGCCGCGCAGGAAGCCGCCGCCTTGTTGCAAAGCCAGCAAGAGCATTACGAAGAACAAATCATTGCCGCCGAAGACGCCTTACACACCGCCCGCGAGGTGTTTCAGACGACCTCAAACCGCTTCCAAAGCCTGAAGCAGCAACACATTACCTTGCAGGCGCAGCAGCAGGCGTTGTCGCAAATCCTGTCGCAACAGCAGGAAGCCGCCGACTTCTGGCAGGCAACCGACCACACCGCCGCGCCGCAACTGTGGCAACACATTACCGCGCCTGCCGAGTGGCAGCACGCCTTGTCCGTCCTCCTTGCCGAACGCCTGCACGCCCGCGCCGTGCCGTCTGGCTTTTTTCCGCCCGCGCCATTGCCGCAAGGGCAGGCGGCATGGCTTTCAGACGACCTCTCGGGCGGCATCAAAAAATCCTTGCCCGTACAGGCATTACTGAACCAAATCCAAGCGCAGCCGCCGTTTCAGACGGCATTGCACCACTGGCTCGACGGCGTATTGTGCGCGCCCGATTTGAGCTACGCCCTCGCGCATCAAAGCGATTTGGGCGCCCACCAAATCTGGCTCACGCCCGAAGGCCATCAGGTCGATAAAGTCAGCGTCCTGCTCTATGCTAAACCCGCGCAGGAAAGCCTGATTGCCCAAAAAGCGCGCCTCGACGGCATCGCGTCCGAACTGGAAAACCTCGCCCCCGAACTCTCCGCCGCCGAAGCTGCGTTCAAACAGGCGGAAGCAGCCGTGCGCTCGTCCGAAGTGCAACATAAAAACCTGATGCAGCAGCAACAGCAGCACACGCGCCAATACAGTCAAGCGCAGCAACGCGCCGCCGAACTTCTGGCGCGCACCAACCAAGGGCAAATCCGCCGCGAACACATCGAGCGCGAACTGGCGCAGTTGGCGGAAGAGCAGACCGTGTTGCAACATACTTCAGACGGCCTTGCAGACGATATTGTTACCTTGCAAGAGGCTGCCGCCGAACTCGAACACCAACAGCAAACTGCCGCGCACAGCCGCCAAGAGCAGCAAGGCCGTCTGAAACAAGCGCAGCTTGCCCTTTTGGAAGCTAACCGCCAATACGGGCTGGCCGAAGTTGCCGTTCACAAGCTCAACCAGCAAAAACAAAACTACCAGCAGCAAATTGCCCAACTTGAACAGCAAACATTCGATTGGCAGGAGCGCCAGCAAGAGCTTGCCCTCGCCTATGAAACCGAGTTCCAAAACGACGAGCAGCACATCAAGCTCGAAGAATTGAGCGAAGCTGTACAGACTTTGGACGAAGAATATATTGTCGTACAGGAGAGACTCGCGCAGATTCAGGAGCAGGGCAGGGAGCAATACGCTAAAGTGCAAACTCTGCAAACCCAGTTGCCACAGCTTCAGGCCGCTACCCAAACCGCCCTGTTGCAGCAGCAGGAAGCCCTGATTAACGCCAAACGCTACCATCAAAACCTGACCGAACGCGCCGCCGATTTGGACGCGCTCGAAGTATTGGCGAAAGAATCGCCGAAAGTATTGAACAGCAGCATCGGCAGCCTCACCCAGCAAATCGAAGCCATCGGCGCCGTCAACCTCGCCGCCCTGCAAGAACTCGAAGAAGCGCGCGAACGCGACGGCTACTACCGCAGCCAAAGCGAAGACGTGCAGGCCGCCATCACTCTTTTGGAAGAAGCCATCGCCCAAATCGACGACAAAACTAAAGAGCGTTTCAAAGAAACCTTCGATGCCGTCAACGGCAAAGTCCAAACCTTCTTCCCCACCCTGTTCGGCGGCGGCGAAGCCACCCTCAAAATGATAGGCGACGACCTCCTGACCGCCGGCGTGTCCATCATGGCGCGCCCGCCCGGCAAGAAAAACAGCACCATCCACCTTCTCTCCGGCGGCGAAAAAGCCCTCACCGCCATGAGCCTCGTGTTCGCCCTGTTCAGCCTCAACCCTGCCCCCTTCTGCCTTCTGGACGAAGTCGACGCCCCGCTGGACGACGCCAACACCTCGCGTTTCTGCAACCTGGTCAAAGAGATGTCGGTGCAAACCCAGTTCCTCTACATCTCCCACAACCGCCTGACCATGGAAATGGCGGAGCAGCTGGTCGGTGTCACCATGCAGGAAAAAGGCGTATCGCGCGTCGTTGCTGTGGACATCAAACAAGCGTTGGAAATGGCAGAGCCGAATTGAGGTAAGAACAAAGGCCGTCTGAAAGAATGAGGAAGAAATCTATAATTTCATCTTCCCATTTTTTCAGACGGCCTTTTTGTATTGGATAAAGCGTTATTCTTTCGACGCATCATCTTTGGCGCGTTGAGGTTGTCCCGAGCGTTGGTTGCTGCCGTTGACGGCATCGCGCCATGCTTTGCGTTCGGCTTCGATTTTGGCGGCTACTTCGTGAACCATGGTTTCTTGTTTTTTGACGGCCGGCTCTTCCGGTGTGTTGTCGGAAAAGTGGAGGCCGTACCATAAGGCGGCGAAAATGCTGCAGACGAAGATAACAGCGATCAGGCCGATGATGGCTTGTTTGCCGGCAAGGGGTTTTTCGGGGGGAGGGACGAGGACATCGAAGCAGTCGGCGCAATCGAGGGCGAAGCAGACGTTTTCGGCTTCTTTGCGGCCGCGTCGGCCTTCTGTGATGTTGAAGGAGATGTGCTGCCCTTCGGCCGGAAGGCGGGTAAGGGTGGTAAAGGCGGCAAGGGCAAGAAAGATTTCTTGGCCTGTGTCTTCTATGGTTGCGGCGCCGAAGCCGCGCTTGCTGTTCCAGCGAGTAATCGTTCCGTAATAGCGCATAATGTATGTAGGGATATTATTATAGGTAACAGTTTTCCTTGGACTGATTTTAAATCAAAAAGTTTAGTTATTGTCTTAATTTTACACTAGATTTGTCTTATTGGAAGCAGGCAGTCCGTCTGAAGGATTTCAGACGGCCTGTATGGTTTATGCCTACTTATTAAGCACTTTTTGGAAGGTGTCAATCAGGTGTTGCGCAATGGCACGGCTGCCGAATTGTTGCAGGCAATCTTGGCGCAAGCGGACGGGATCGTAGTGTGCATGGTTTTCGTAGAGGGTGAGCAATGCTTTGGTTAGTTCCGGTATGTTTTCGATTGGTACCAGCAGGCCGTTGTCGGATGTGACGATGGATTCGGGGCCGCCACAACGTGTGGCGATGACGGGCAAACCTTGCGACAGTGCTTCGATATAGACTACACCGAAGGTCTCGGTACGGCTGGCGAGGACGAATGCGTTGCTGTGGCGCATGAGGTCTAAGGTTTGGTCGGTGGTTAATGCGCCGGTAAAGGTAACGGCGTGATTGATGCCCAAGTCGCTTGCTAGTTGTTTCAGACGGCCTTCTTCTGCGCCGCCGCCGCCGATTTTGAGTTTGAGCTGCGGATAGGTTTTGAGTGCTTCGGCAAAAGCAGGCAGGAGCAGGTCGTGGCCTTTGAGGTGGCGCAGGTGGGAGACGCTGCAGAAGGTGAAGTCTTGATGGTTTTTTTCGGGGAATTCGAAATCCTGTTCAAAATTACCGCCCAGCATATTGGGCAGATATTGCCAGTCTGTACCAGCGTAGGTTTTTTCGAGAATGCGGCAGAAATCACGGCTGACGGCAAATCGGGCCGCGCTGTGGCGCACTGCTTCGTGCATGGACGGCCATTGGTTTTTGCGGACAAGGCCGCGTGAAATGGCGCTGCTGTGTTCGGTAATCACATAGGGAATGCCGTATTTTTTGAAGATGGCGCAGGCCAAAATGGCGGCGTAGTTGACGCAATGGGCGTGAATTACGTCGGGTTTGCCGTTGTCGGCGATATAGGCTTCAAACGCTTTCATGCCTGCATTAACCCAGCGGATGCGGTCGATATCGACAACCGGGCAGCGCGGGAAGAAGTACATGCTGTCATAGGCGTAAGTGTTGAGTCCGCCTTGCTGATGGCGGCGCAGGCCGTAGAAGCGTGAGAAGATGGTTTTCGGCTGGCTTCTCAAGTAGCGGAACATGGGAACGACCATGCCGATTTTCATGCCTTCGCGTTGCAGGGCTTGGGCTTGGAGGCGGAAAAAGATTCCGTCCACGTCGGTTTCGGAAGAGGGGTACCAAGAGGGGATGACGACAATATGCATGATGTGTTTTTTATGGAAGTAGATAACGGCGAGGCCGTCTGAAAAGAAAAGATATCTTTCAGACGGCCTTTTGTCTATTTAGTTCAATCAGTTGCCGGCAACCGTCATTTTAGAAACCAAGATGGAGCCGATTTGGTTGGACGAACGGCGTAATGCGTCGTCTGCCACGCCGGTGATGTCGCGGTACATATCCTGCAAACGTCCGGCAATGGTGATTTCCTGAACCGGATAGGCAATGACGCCGTTTTCCACCCAAAAACCGGCCGCGCCGCGCGAGTAGTCTCCGGTAATACCGTTGACGCCTTGCCCCATCAATTCGGTAACCAGCAAACCTGTTCCCATTTCTTTCAACAGGTCGGCCTGCGTGGCGTGGGTGTGGTTCAGATACAGATTGTGCGCGCCGCCGGCGTTGCCCGTTGTCTGCATGCCAAGTTTTTTCGCGCTGTAACTGCTGAGGAAATAGCCTTCGACTATGCCGTCTTTCACCACAAAACGCGGCTGCGTGGCCACGCCTTCGGCATCGAAATAAGTGCTGCGGAACGAGCGCAGGATATGCGGTTCTTCGCGAAGGCTGAGAAACTCGGGCAGCACCTGTTTGCCGATGCTGTCAATCAGGAAGCTGCTTTGGCGGTAGAGCGTGCCGCCGCTGAGCGCGCCGATAAGGTGGCCGATTAAACCGACTGCGACGGTGGTGTCGAACAGTACGGGATAGCTGCCGGTCGGAACGCTGCGGCTGTTCAGACGGCGTAAAGTCCGTTCGGCTGCAGTTTGGCCGATGAGTTCGGGCGCGTCCATGTCTTCGTGACGGCAGGAAGAATCATACCAATAGTCGCGCTGCATGCCGTGTTCGTCGCTGGCGACCACGCTGCAAGAAATGCTGTGGTGCGTGCTTTGCTGATGTGCGGCAAAGCCGTGGGCGTTGCCGTAAACATATTGGTAATGGCCGGTATGAACCGATGCGCCTTCGGAATTTTCAATGCGTTTGTCTGTTGACAGCGCAGCCTGTTCGCATTGCTTGGCCAAATCGATGGCGGATTCGGTACTTAAATCCCATTCGTGGTAGCGGTCGAGGTCGCCGATATGGGTTGCCATCAAGGCAGCATCGGCAAGGCCGGCGCAATCGTCTTCGGCGGTATAGCGTGCAATATCAATGGCGGCTTTGACCGTATCTTGCAGGGCGCGTTCGGAGAAGTCGGCCGTGCTGGCACGGCCTTTGCGTTGGCCGACATAGACTGTAATGTCTAAAGATTTGTCTTGTTGGAACTCGATTTGTTCGATTTCGCCCAAGCGCACGCTGACGCTTTGACCGAGCGACTCGCTGAAATCGGCTTCGGCCGAGGTAGCGCCGGATTGTTTGGCCAAATCCAGCGTGTGTCCGCACAAGCGCAACAGCTCGTCCGGTGTGTGGTTAAACAGCATAAAAAGGTTTCCTGACAGGGTTTTGCGGCATTTTAACCGTTTCAGACGGCCTCTGCAAAAATCGCACGGAAAGGCCGTCTGAAAACTGATAAAATAGGCAGATTCAGAAAATCAGGGAAACACAATGTTTGAACAAGAAGACGAATGGGTCAGCAAAACCCAAATGAAAAAGCAGATGAACGATTTGCAGGCTTTGGGTATGGAATTGACCAAACTCTCCAGCGATACGTTGAAAAAAATCGGCTTGGACGAAGAGCTGTTCGAGGCCATCGTTACCTATAAAAAAATCACCTCCAACAGCGCACTCAAACGCCAAGCACAATTTATCGGCCGCCTGATGCGCGATACCGACCCTGCGCCCATCGAAGCCTATTTGGCCAAACTGCGCGGCGACAATACGGTGCACAATGCCTTTTTGCAACGCGTCGAGCAGGCGCGTACCCGACTGTTGGCAGACGATGGCTCGATTACCCAATTTATGGCCGATTTTCCGCAAGCCGACGCCGGCAAATTACGCACCTTGATCCGCAACACTAAAAAAGAGCAGGAACAAAACAAACCGCCGAAAAACTTCCGCGCGCTGTTCCAAGAAATTAAAGCAGTGATGGAGGCCGGTCAATTCGATGCTTCAGAAGAAGGGCAGGATTGGGAGGAATAAACCTCAAGGCCGTCTGAAAACGGATTGCGGTTTTCAGACGGCCTGTATCGTAATGCCGAAGGAGGATGACCATGAAATTTCGCCGCTTTGTACCTGCCTTGTTAATTAGTGCACTAACCCTCAATGGTTGTACTAACGATCTTTGGGAAAGAAATAGCCCGTTCCATAAAACCACAACCGAAAAAACCGTTGCCAAAGACAATATTCAAGCATTTGGCGTGGTTGCCAAAGACAATACGCAGTTGGAAAAAGGCAGCTTGGTCATGATGGGCGGAAAATATTGGTTTGTCGTTAATTCTAAAGATTCGGCCAAGTTGAAGGCGATCTTGGATGCTAAGCTGAGCAAACGGTTTCAAATGGTTCGGCAAAACCCAAAACAGGTGTATGAGGCTTTGCCGGTTGAATTGAAATCCCCTGAAGCGCAAACTTTCCGCTCGAATTTCTGCCTGCGTTACGATACTCAAAAAGTTGCCGAGATTGTCAAGTTGAAACAACTGGCGTTCAAGCCGGTTGAGCTCGATGGTAAAACTGTCTACACACGGTGTATTTCTGCCGAAGGTCATTATTACGCAACGCCGAAAAATGTTGCCGAAGACCGCCATTTTGACACTGCCGTTCCAGTCAGAATTTATTATACGGAAACCAAAACAAGCACCGATGTTTGGAAGTTGACGGGGAATATCCTGAAAACGCCATTGGCGCTGGCTTTGGATGCAGTCGGCGTAGTGATAGCAGGCTCCTATGCCGTGATCGGTGAAATTGTCGATGATTCACGCAAATAATATCCAAGGCCGTCTGAAAACGGATTGCAGGTTTCAGACGGCCTGGCCCTTAAAATAAACGCTTCAAAAATATTAATTTCTCTCTATTTAATCCCACACACCATGTCCGTCAAAATCCAAACACGTTCCATTAATCCGACTGTTTTTAACGACTTGCTCACTGCCGGTACCGATCCTTTGATTGCGCGGCTGTGTGCTGCGCGTGATGTACAAAGTCCGGCCGAGTTGGACGACAAGCTTGCAGCTCTTTTGCCGTATCAAACGCTGACAAACTGCGAAGCCGCCGCCGGCCGTTTGGCGGATGCGGTTGAGCGTCAGGAAAAAATCCTGATTGTCGCCGACTACGATGCCGACGGTGCGACGGCGTGTTCCGTCGGTATGAGCGGTTTGGCGGCGATGGGGGCGAAAGTGGATTTTCTCGTGCCCAACCGCTTTGAACACGGCTACGGCTTAACGCCCGAGCTGGCTGAAATCGCGGCAGAGCAAGGTGTGGATTTATTGGTGACGGTGGATAACGGTATCGCCAGCATTGCAGGCGTGGCGCGCGCGCAGGAATTGGGTTTGGATGTGATTGTAACCGACCACCATCTGCCTGCCGAGACCGTGCCCGACTGCATCATCGTCAATCCAAACCAAAAAGGCTGCGGTTTCCAAAGCAAAAGCTTGGCGGGCGTGGGCGTGATTTTTTATGTATTAATGGCTTTGCGTGCCGAACTGCGCCGCCGCAATTATTTTTCAGACGGCCTGAAAGAGCCGAATCTGGGCGACCTCTTGGATTTGGTTGCACTCGGTACCGTCGCTGACGTCGTCACTCTAGACCACAACAACCGTATCCTCGTATCGCAAGGTCTGAAACGGATGCGTTTGGGTAAAATGCGCCCCGGTATCCGTGCCTTGTTTGAAGTGGCACGGCGCGATTGGCGCAAGGCTCAGCCTTTTGATATGGGCTTTGCGTTGGGGCCGCGCATCAACGCGGCCGGACGGCTGGACGATATGTCGGTCGGCATTGCCTGTCTGTTGGCGCGAGATAATGCCGAGGCGCAGGAACTGGCGGCGCAGTTAAACAACCTCAATATCGAGCGCCGCGAAATCGAGCAGTCTATGCTGCAAGACGCGCTGAATGCTTTTCCTGAAACCCTGCCTTCAGGTCAGACGACTTTGGTGGCGTATCGCGACGACTTCCATCAGGGCGTGGTCGGCATCGTTGCCAGCCGCCTCAAAGACCGTTTTTATCGTCCTACTATCGTGTTTGCGCCTGCCGACAACGGCGAAGTGCGCGGTTCGGGACGCTCCATTCCCAATCTGCACTTGCGCGATGCTTTGGACTTGGTGTCCAAACGCTATCCCGATTTGATTTTGAAATTCGGCGGACACGCGATGGCGGCGGGTTTGAGCATACTCGAACACAATATCCCCGCGTTTCAGACGGCCTTTGAAGAAGCCGTGCGCGAGATGGTGTGCGAAGACGATTTGTCGCAAACCTTCATCACCGACGGCAGCCTGCCTGCACGCGACATTACGCTGGAACAGGCGCAAAACCTTGCTAAACACGTTTGGGGGCAGGGCTTCGCGCCACCGAGTTTTACTGACGAATTTCATGTTGTCCGCCAGCAGCCGTTGGGTGCGGAAGGCAAACACAAAAAAGTCTGGCTGCAAAAAGACGGCTACGAATTTGAAGCCATGTTCTGGCGTTGCAGCGAAGACATTCCAGAATACATCCGCACGGTGTACCGCCCCGTTGCCAACGAATGGCGGAACAATCTCGAATTGCAGCTTTATATCGACTACTGGGAAGCCGCGTAAACAAAGGCCGTCTGAAAAATGAAGAAACAAAAACCTTGGCTCGGCTTTTCATTGGCGTTGCTTGCCACCATGACTTGGGGTTCGCTGCCGGTCATCGCCCAACAGGCATTAAAAGCCGTCGATGCGCCCACGCTGGTGTGGATACGTTTTTTAGTGGCTTCGCTGGTGTTGTTTGTGCTGTTGGGGCTGACCGGCAAGCTGCCGAGGCCGTCGGAATTTTCCAAGCAAACCTTATTTTTATTGATGCTGGGCATTATCGGTATTTCCGCCAACTTTGTGCTTGTTGCCATGGGCTTGCACTATATTTCTCCGACAACCACGCAGGTGTTGTGGCAGCTTTCTCCCTTTACCATGATTTTGGTCGGCGTAGGCGTGTTTAAAGAAGCCTTTACGCATTGGCAAAAAATCGGCTTGATGCTTTTGCTGACGGGTTTGGTCATGTTTTTCAACGACAAATTCGGCGAACTTTTCAGCTTGGGCAGCTATGCGGTCGGCGTAATGATGGCGGCTTCGGGCAGTATGATCTGGGTGTGCTACGGCGTGGCGCAAAAACTTCTGTCCAAACATTTCAATTCGCAACAAATCCTGCTCATGATCTATTTTTGCAGCAGCTTTGTTTTCCTGCCGTTTGCCGAACCGTCGCAAATCGCCCATATCGGCAATCCGTTTTTATGGGGTTGCTTTATCTATTGCTGCCTGAACACGCTGATCGGCTACGGTTCATTCGGCGAAGCGCTCAACCATTGGGACGCTTCAAAAGTCAGTATCGTCACCACGCTGATTCCCGTATTCACCATGATATTTTCCACCATCGGCCATCATCTCGCCCCCGATTATTTTGCCGCTTCAGATATGAATATCGTCAGCTATGTGGGTGCCATGGTAGTTGTGACCGGAGCCTTGCTGGCGGTGGCCGGAGAGAAAGTAATGGGGCTTTTTTTGAGAAAGATATGAAGCATTTATTGCAAAACAGAATAAAACAAGGCCGTCTGAAACAGGTTTCAGACGGCCTTTATATTTTCTAAATCAGATTAATGTGGAACGGCGGATTAATAGAAGCCTTCGCGTTCTTCACGGGTGCTGATGTAGATGTTTTTCACTTGGGTGTAGGCGGCGAGCATCATTTTGTGGGTTTCTCGGCCGATACCTGAAGTTTTGTAGCCGCCAAACGGCGCGCCGGCAGGCAGGCGGTTGTAACAGTTCACCCAAACGCGGCCGGTTTCCAATGCATTGGAAACACGCAGGCAGCGGTTGATGTCGGTACTCCACACTGCGCCGCCCAAGCCGTATTCGCTGTCGTTGGCCATTTTGATGACTTCTTCTTCGGTTTTGAATTTAATCACGGTGGCAACCGGGCCGAAGATTTCTTCTTGGGCAACACGGGCTTCGTTGCTGCTGGCTTCAATCAAAGTAGGCTCGACAAATTCGCCTTTGCCCAATGCGCCTTCGATTTTTTTACCGCCGGTAATGATGCGGCAGCCTTCCTGTTCGCCGATTTTGACGTATTTCAAAATGGTCTCGAGTTGACCGGCGTTGACTTGCGAACCCATTTGGGTGTCGTCTTCCCAAGGCAGGCCGACTTTGATTTTTTTGAATTCTTCAGCCAAAGCATTGACGAATTTGTCGTAAATGCCTTCTTGTACAAAAATGCGCGAACCGGCGCAGCAGACTTGGCCTTGGTTGAACAAAATACCTTTTTGCGCGCCTTCGAGGGCTTTGTCGAAAGGCATATCGTCGAAGAAGATGTTGGCAGATTTGCCGCCCAATTCCAAAGTGGACGGAATCAGCAATTCGGCAGCGGCGATGCCGACGCGGCGGCCGACTTCGGTTGAACCGGTAAAGGCCAGTTTGTTGAAGCCTTTGTGGTGCAGCATGTATTCGCCGGATTTGGAACCGCGGCCGGTAATCACGTTCAACACGCCTTTAGGCAGCAAGTGGTTGATTTTTTGAGCGAGGGACAATAGGCTCAATGAAGTGCTGGAAGAAGGGTGGATGACGATGGTACAACCTGCGGCCAATGCCGGAGCGATTTTCCATGCGGCCATCAAGAATGGGAAGTTCCAAGGAATGATTTGGCCGACAACGCCGATCGGTTCGCGCAGAACGATGGATAAGTCTTCGGCGTCAAGTTGGGTCGCAGTGCCTTCTTCGCCGCGGATCACGCTGGCGAAATAGCGGAAATGGTCGGAAGCCAATGGTACGTCGGCGGCGCGGGTTTCGCGGATCGGTTTGCCGTTGTCCAAGGTTTCTTGCAGGGCGAACAATTCTGCGTTTTCGTCAATCACGTCGGC
Source organism: Neisseria sp. HMSC068C12 (assembly GCF_001814095.1). Lineage (NCBI taxonomy): Bacteria > Pseudomonadati > Pseudomonadota > Betaproteobacteria > Neisseriales > Neisseriaceae > Neisseria > Neisseria sp. HMSC068C12. The sequence goes on from NZ_KV814812.1 coordinate 207,413, forward strand.
GATTTTGTTCAAAATGGCCGCGCGTTCGGCAGTCGTGGTTTTGCGCCATGTTTTGAACGCTTCTTGGGCAGCGGCCACGGCAGCATCGACATCGGCGTCGGTTGCGTCTGTGAACTTGGCCAATTCATCGCCATTGGCAGGGTTGTAAGAGGATAAAAGTTTGCCTTCGCTACCTTTCGTCCATTCGCCGTTGATTAAAAGACCATATTCTTTATCAAACACATTTAAATCTTTTGCCATAATACTGTCTCCTTAATGAATGGGAAGGCGTATTTCTGCGCCATAAAAACAGCTTATGCTTTTTTCTTTTTAAGTTCAAGTACTAAAAATGATAATGTTCTCAAAATTTACATTTGTAATGTTATTTCATGTAGCAGGCCGTCTGAAAAATAAAGGATTTGATTGAAATGAAAGTGCATTTGTTAATATATTTAAAGATTCAGATGGTTTGAATAGGATTTGTTATGGTATAACATCATAACTCGTTGTTTTGAAAAAGATTATGGGTTGACGGTTTCGAACATGGGGAGTATTCTCATTTATAGCTAAACAGTTTTTCAACACCCTAGGAGACTCTCTCATGAAAATGCATGCTGTGGTAGTAAATAAAGATGTAGCAGGTGATGTAGAAGTTGTTGAACGCGAACTGCGTCCGCTGGAATACGGCGAGGCGTTGGTAGAAGTCGAGTATTGCGGCGTGTGCCACACCGACTTGCACGTTGCAGCAGGCGATTACGGCGACAAACCGGGTCGCGTGTTGGGACACGAAGGCATCGGTTTGGTTAAAGAAGTTGCTGACGGTGTGAAAAATCTGAAAGTCGGCGATCGTGTCAGCATCGCATGGCTGTTCCAAAGCTGCGGTTCTTGCGAATACTGTAATACCGGCCGCGAAACCTTGTGCCGCTCCGTATTGAACGCAGGTTATACTGCTGACGGCGGTATGGCGACCCACTGTATCGTGAGTGCCGATTATGCGGTCAAAGTTCCTGAAGGCTTGGATCCTGCGCAAGCTTCGAGCATTACTTGTGCCGGTGTGACCACTTATAAAGCGATTAAAGTTTCCGGCGTTCGTCCGGGTCAATGGATTGCGATTTACGGCGCAGGCGGTTTGGGCAACTTGGCGGTTCAATACGCGAAAAAAGTGTTTGGCGCGCACGTTGTTGCCGTTGACGTCAACGATGAAAAACTGGCTTTTGCCAAAGAAACCGGCGCTGATTTGGTGATCAATGCCGCCAAAGAAGATGCGGCTCAAGTCATCCAAGAGAAAACCGGCGGTGCACACGCAGCCGTGGTAACAGCCGTATCCGCTGCTGCCTTTAATTCAGGCGTTAACTGCGTCCGCGCCGGCGGCCGTGTCGTTGCAGTTGGCTTGCCACCTGAGTCTATGGACTTGTCTATCCCACGTTTGGTATTGGACGGCATCGAAGTGGTCGGCTCTCTGGTCGGTACCCGTAAAGATTTGGAAGAAGCATTCCAATTCGGCGCAGAAGGTTTGGTTGTGCCTAAAGTCGAATTGCGTGCTTTGGATGAAGCACCTGCCATCTTCCAAGAAATGCGCGAAGGTAAAATTACCGGCCGTATGGTGATTGATATGAATAAAGAGTGCAGCTGCATTCATCACTAATCAAATGATTTTGTGACAAAAAGGCCGTCTGAAACTTTTCAGACGGCCTTTTTTATTAGGCTGGATAACTACAGCGCAAAATCGCTTTCAAATACGCGGATTTCTCCGCTGACAGGATCGGTGAACTCTATTCTTTTGGCCAAAAGTTTTAAAGGTTTGTCGTAGTCTTCATCACCGGCCGCCAATGGGGTAGGGTAAAGCGCATCGTTCATCAGCGGCATGTTCAAACTCATCATATGCACGCGCAGCTGGTGTTTCTTTCCGGTGTGCGGCGTGAGGCGGTAGAGGCTGAATGCGCCGCGGTTTTCGATAAGCTCGATGGTTGTGTGGGCGTTGGGTTCGCCTTCCGTTTCCCGCGTGAGAAAGAATTTTTCGCCGCGTTCCATTCGGGACGAAATATCCAGCGGATAGTCCAAATCCGTCCTCGTCGGCGCCACCGCTTCATAGGTTTTTCGGACGTTTTTTTCTTGGAACATGGTCTGATAGTCGCGACGCGTGGCAGGGTTGAGCGAAAGCAGCATAACGCCAGCCGTATCTTTATCCAAGCGATGAATCGGCGTAATGTCTTCAACATTCAAATACTGCAATTCAGGCCGCAGACGTAGGCGCGTGAGCAAGGTTTCTCGCAAAAACCTGCCGCTGGGGATGACGGGCAGAAAATGCGGTTTGTCCACCACAATCAAATGCTCGTCAATATGCAAAATCTTTTCTTCAAACGGAATACGCGGCTCGCTCTCACGGCTGGTTTCACGGTAATAAAACATCGTCTTGCCGGGCTCAAACAAAGTATTTTCATCAAACGGTACGCCATCCGCACCCACCACAAAACCGCTGTTCAGCCGCCGTCGCCAGTTTTCTTCGCCGACAAAGGGAAAATGAGCGCATAAAAAATGCAGCAGAGGCAAGCCGTAAAATTGCTTTTTATGTGGCAAAACTAAGTAGCTGGGTTTGACACCGTCTAAAAGGGGTAGGGGACTAGTACGTTTTTTCATGCGGCGGATTGTACTCGTTTTTTAGGATTTTTTCAGACGGCCTTGTTTATATGGAAAATAAACTTCTAATAACGGATATGTAGTGATGCCGGTTTTGTGCTTAAATAGATTCTTCAACCGACCAAAGAAACTGGTTTTGTTTGAACTTGCTTTTGTGGCATAAATTAAAGAAATGATAAAGAAGCAATATTTGAGAAAAGGAGAATATTATGCAGAGAAAAATCGGCATAATCATCATGTTATCCGCGTTTTCCGTATCCGCTATGGCGGGAGGGGAAGTTCGGCTTGGCAAGAGTAAGGCATACGATAATGAGTATGAACTTGTGGCAGAGCATGAAGTCAATGAAGAAGGTTCACAATTAAATCAAGATGAGTATGTCGCACATCCAATACGCAACGATAGCGGCGTCATGCAGTCAGGGAAAGTGGCTTCAGGCAGACAAGCTGTTTCCCAATACGGAAAACCTAATTTGCCGCCTGTCCGCTTAAATCCGCATCCTTCACGACCTTGATTTCAAAATCAAAGGGCTGCTCCATTTGTTTGGGCAGCCCTTTTGTTTTGTCGGCTCACTCACATTTTTGTTTGCGCAAAACAAGTTTGTAATCGGTTTTGATGCCGGTTTGATCGCCAATCATCTTAAAATCATCTATCAAACAACGGTTTTCTGTACATTTCAACGTGAAATCTGCACCGACCCTATGGCCGTCAAATTGTTTAAATGTTGCCCGGACGGTATGGGGAGAAGTGACTTTGACTTGCAAGGTTTTATGGAAGTTATCAGGATGATCTTGACCAAAGCCTAAGTAGTAATGTATCGGCATGTCACATCCCATCTCCATATCGGGTTGCTTACGGATATTTGTGTCGAATTTATTGAATTGTCGGATGATTTTTTGTAGTTCAGGCGTAGTAACACGATTATGTTCAGAGCCTAAATCCACTTTAGACAGATAAACCTTTTTGACTAAATCTATTTTCGTTTGATTGTTTGTGGCGTTATTTGCAGCCGTCGCTTGTGAGGGGAAGATAGTAGTTAACAAGCCGATAACAAAAAGAGAGTGCAGTGTTTTTATGATGTGCATATGGACGGGATGAAAAGAATCCAAGTATAACGGCATTGAATCTATATTGAATATGTCTCTAAGAAATTTAAGTTGAAAAGCAGGGGAAGTGTTGGAATCATTGAATATGATTCTGTAATCTGCTTTACAGGCCGTCTGAATGCGAAAACCAATTTTCAGACGGCCTTTTGATTTGTTTCCAACCTCACAAACCCTTAAAAATCAGCTATAATGCCCAACTATTTGATTTTCGCTTATCCCATATTGAAATGGCACAAAAAATTCAATCTGTAAAAGGTATGAACGACCTTTTACCTGTCGAACAAAAAGATTTCAAACTGACGGCTGCGTTTTGGCAGGCGTTTGAAGATACGGTCGGCCGTTGGACACGCGCTTACGGCTATCAGCAAATCCGTACGCCGATTGTCGAGCAAACCGGTTTGTTTGTCCGCTCCATCGGCGAGGAAACCGATGTGGTCGGCAAGGAAATGTACACCTTCTCCGATTCAAACGATTCTTTGAGTTTGAGCTTGCGTCCTGAAGGTACGGCTTCTTGTTTGCGTGCTGTGGTCGAACACAACCTTCTCTACAACAGCCCGCAAAAGCTGTGGTATATGGGGCCGATGTTCCGCCGCGAGCGTCCACAAAAAGGGCGTTATCGTCAGTTCCATCAGGTCGGTATCGAGGCTTTGGGTTTTGAAGGGCCGGATATTGATGCGGAAATCATCGCGATGTCTGCCGACTTGTGGGAAAAATTGGGTATTCGCGAATACCTGACTTTGGAAATCAACAGCTTGGGCAACCGTGAGGAACGCGCGGCACACCGTGCGGCATTGGTCGAATATCTGACCCGCTATGAAGCGCAACTGGATGAAGACAGCAAACGCCGTCTGAAAACCAATCCTTTGCGCGTTTTGGATACGAAAAACCCTGATTTGCAGGAAATCTGCAACGCGGCGCCGCGTTTGGTGGATTACTTGGGCGAGGCTTCGCAAAACCACTATGCACGCTTAAAGGCGATGTTGGACGGTTTGGGTATTCAATATGTTGAAAATCCGCGCTTGGTACGCGGTTTGGATTACTACAATCAGACGGTTTTTGAGTGGACGACCGACAAACTCGGCGCGCAGGCGACTGTGTGCGGTGGCGGCCGTTACGATGGTTTGATTGAAGAGCTTGGCGGCAAACCTGCGCCGTCTATCGGCTTTGCGATGGGTATTGAGCGCCTGCTGCTTTTGGTGAGCGAATACGGCTCGCTGGAAGTGAACGCTGCGCCTGATGTCTATGCAATGCACCAAGGCGAAGATGCGGACTTGCAGGTGATGAAATACGCGCAAGCCTTGCGCGCCCAAGGTTTCAATGTGATGCAGCATTCCGGCTATCAGAGCCTGAAAGCGCAAATGAAAAAAGCAGACAACAGTGGCGCACGCTTTGCCCTGATTGTGGCTCAGGATGAGCTGGCAAACGGTACGGTTACCCTGAAAGATATGCAGGGCAAACACGAACAACAAACCGTTGCCGCCGCTGATTTGACAGACACTTTACAACAATGGAAGAACGCATAAATGGCAGCCCATTTGGAAGAACAACAAGAGTTAGACAACTTTAAATATTTTTGGAAAAAAACCGGCCGTTGGATCTTTGCCTTGCTGATCGTGGCGGCTTTGGGGTATTTGGGTTACACCATTTACCAAGGCCAAAAAGCTTCAAAAGATCAGGAAGCCGCCGCGGTATTGGCGCAAATGGTGGAAAAGGCGCAGCAAAAAACCGACCCTAAAGCCATCAACGCTGATTTGGCCGAATTGCAAAAAAACTATCCTGATTCTATTTCGACAGCCCAAGCCACTTTGATGGTGGCGGCAACCGAGTTTGATGCCGGCCGTTATGATGTGGCGGAAGGTCATTTGAATTGGGTGCTGAAAAACCAAAACGCACCGCTGGTTCAAGCTTTGGCAGCTCAGCGTTTGGGCGTTGTCCTCTTGCAGCAGAAAAAGTACGATGCCGCCATCAATGCCCTGAATACTCAGGTTGAGGCTGATTTCGAGCCTTTGATGCTGGAAACCAAAGGCGATGTTTACGTTGCCCAAAATAAAACTAAAGAAGCCGTACAAAGTTACGAAGCTGCTTTGAGCAAAATGCCGCAAACCGCAGTAGGCCGCGAATTGCTGCAAATGAAAATCGACAGCTTGAAATAAGTTTGTTTGAAATCAAGGCCGTCTGAAGTTGCAATGACTTTTCAGACGGCCTACACTTATCCTTATCAACCGTGTTTTTAAAACACCTGCTTGTGTTCCGCTCCCGTTTTTAGGCGGCACTTGACACAGAAAGACTCAATCATGAAACCAACCATCGCGCTTGTCGGCCGCCCCAATGTCGGCAAATCTACTTTATTCAACCGTTTGACGCGTACCAAAGATGCGCTCGTGCATGACCTGCCCGGCCTGACGCGTGACCGACATTATGGTCATGGCAAAGTCGGCAGCAAACCTTATTTGGTCATCGATACCGGCGGTTTTGAGCCGGTTGTGGACAGCGGCATTTTGCACGAAATGGCAAAACAAACCTTGCAGGCTGTCGATGAAGCCGATGCAGTGGTGTTTTTGGTGGACGGCCGCACCGGTTTGACGCCGCAAGATAAAATTATTGCCGACCGTTTGCGCCAAAGCCCGCGTCCTGTTTATTTGGCCGTGAATAAAGGCGAGGGCGGCAATAGGGCTGTACTTGCAGCCGAGTTCTACGAACTTGCTTTGGGCGACCCTTATGTTATTTCAGGTGCGCACGGCGATGGCGTGTATTATCTGATTGAAGATATTTTGGAAACCTTCCCTGAGCCTGAAAAGGAAGAGGAAGAAGCGAAACATCCTGTTTTTGCTGTAATCGGCCGTCCAAATGTCGGTAAATCGACCTTGGTAAATGCTATTCTCGGCGAGGAACGCGTGATTGCTTTCGATATGGCAGGTACGACGCGCGACAGTATTCATATCGATTTTGAACGTGAAGGCAAGCCGTTTACCATCATCGATACCGCAGGTGTGCGCCGTCGCGGCAAAGTGGATGAAGCGGTGGAAAAGTTCTCCGTTATCAAAGCCATGCAGGCGGTTGAAGCGGCAAACGTTGCAGTTTTGGTATTGGATGCGCAACAAGATATCGCCGACCAAGATGCGACGATTGCAGGTTTTGCTTTGGAAGCAGGCCGTGCTTTGGTGGTGGCGGTTAATAAATGGGACGGCATTAGCGAAGAGCGTCGCGAGCAAGTGAAACGCGATATCAACCGCAAACTGTATTTCCTTGATTTTGCTAAGTTCCACTTTATTTCCGCGCTGAAAGAACGCGGTATAGACGGTTTGTTTGAAAGCATTCAGGCTGCCTACAATGCGGCGATGATTAAGATGCCGACGCCGAAAATCACGCGCGTATTGCAAAGCGCGATCGAGCGTCAACAGCCGCCACGTGCTGGCTTGGTGCGTCCGAAAATGCGTTATGCCCACCAAGGAGGCATGAATCCTCCGGTGATTGTGGTTCACGGCAATTCGCTGCACGCGATTTCAGACAGCTACACACGCTATCTGACACAAACGTTCCGTAAAGCCTTCAATCTGCAAGGTACGCCGCTCAGAATTCAATACAATGTTTCGGAAAACCCGTATGAAAATGCGGAAGACAAACCGAAGAAAAAACCGCTGCGCCGTGTCAGCCTGAGCAACCGTATTGAGAAACGCGAAGGCCGCAAGGAAGAGAAAAACCGCTTCAAGAAGAAAACCAAAGTCAGTGTGAAAAAACAATTCAGCAAATAAGCATAAAGGCTGTCTGAATAATTTCAGACGGCCTTTTTATAATGAAAAACAGCTCATTAGAGCTTCATGGCATATTTTCGATAGGGTTTGCCGAATTTAGAAAAAACATCTAATTTGGATTTGGGATTGTTGTGAATATGGAAATGAAACAGTCGGTTTGACGGGAAGTTCCCTTATTACTGGATTTCTAAACGGTGTGATAGAAAAAAATAGTTGGTAATTTATCCTATTCGGGGCTACAATCCCATCAAACGCCGATTTTGGCGTCTTTACAATCATAATAATGGAGCTCAAGAATATGACAGCTAAAGGACAAATGTTACAAGATCCTTTTTTGAATGCGTTGCGTAAAGAGCACGTTCCGGTTTCGATCTACTTGGTAAACGGCATCAAGCTGCAAGGTCAAGTGGAATCATTCGACCAGTACGTTGTTCTGCTGCGTAATACTTCCGTCACTCAAATGGTTTACAAACACGCTATCTCAACAATCGTTCCTGCACGCGCAGTCAGCCTGCAACACGAAAACAAACAACCTCAAGCCGCTGCCGCAGCTGCTCCGGTTCAAGTTGAGACTGTGCAACAACCTGCCGAATAAATGATGTAACGCATTCCTGTTTTTCAATACCTTACCGCTTTTGCGGTAGGGTATTTTTATTTTCAGACGACCTTTATCATGCTGCTTGAGAACATTCTTCCCTTTGCCCACTCCCTGTTACAGCAAGCCTTAAAAGCAGGCGGCCGCGCTTTGGATGCGACGGCCGGAAACGGGCATGATACTTTGCTGTTGGCGCAGTCGGTTGGAGAGACTGGTAGGGTGTGGGCGTTTGATGTGCAATCCAAAGCACTGGAGCAGACTCAAGGCCGTCTGAAAGAAAACGGCGTAGATGGTCGGGTAGCCCTGATACATGACGGCCATGAAAACCTTTCGTCTTATATCGACGAGCCTTTAGATGCCGCAGTATTTAATTTCGGTTGGCTGCCGCGTGGCGATAAAAATTGTACAACTGAGGCGGCAAGCAGTATCCGTGCGCTGACGGATACTTTGGGTTTGCTGAAAGAGGGCGGGCTTGCCGTAGCGGTATTGTATCCGGGGCATGAAGCCGGCCGAATAGAGGCTGAAGCGATTGTGCAATGGGCGGAAACTTTGCCGCAGGAAGCCTTTGCCGTGTTACGCTATGGCTTTGTCAACCGCCGTAATGCGCCTCCCTATCTGCTGGCGATTGAAAAGTTGCGTCAGAAATAGATGTTTGCGGTAAAATAGCTGCTTTGTTTTTCAACCCTTAACATAAGAAACTGCCATGCAATATCTGTTTGTAAAATACAGCCATCAGATTTTCGTTGCCATTACCATCCTGTTGTTCAACATCCGTTTTTTCCTGCTCTGGCGTCATCCTGAGAAACCGTTGTCAGGCATTTGGAAAGCCATGCCGCATTTGAACGACACCATGTTGCTGTTTACCGGCTTGTGGCTGATGAAGATTACCCATTTTTCGCCGTTCAATGCACCGTGGCTCGGCATGAAAATCCTGCTGTTGCTGGTTTATATTGTGTTGGGCATGATTATGATGCGTTCGCGTCCGCGTTCGCCGAAGTTCTATATCGTCTACGTTTTGGCCATGTCGTGTGTTGCCACGATTGTTTTCCTTGCCAAAACCAAAACGCTGCCGTTTTAAAAGAGGCCGTCTGAAATGTATCCGCATTTTGCCGTTATCGCTTTGGGCAGCAATCTTGCCAATCCTGCCAAACAGGTTCGCGCCGCTTTGGCCGAATTGGCCGCGCATCCGCATATCCGGCTCGAAAAGGCTTCTTCCTTGTATTTGACTGCGCCGGTCGGCTATGACGATCAGCCCGATTTTGTGAACGCCGTTTGTACCGTGAAAACTTCATTGGACGGCGTGGCGCTGTTGGCAGAGTTAAACCGCATCGAGGCCGAATTTGGGCGCGAACGTACCTTCCGTAATGCGCCGCGCACTTTGGATTTGGACATTATCGATTTTGACGGTATCCGCAGTGATGACCCGCATCTGACCTTGCCGCATCCGCGCGCGCATGAGCGCAGTTTCGTTATGTTGCCGTTGGCTGAAATTCTTTCGAATTTCGAGTTGGGCGAGCATGGCCGTGCGGCTGATTTGGCTCAGGCTTTGGGCGGGCAGGGTATTCGCATGTTGAAAGAATAAGGGCCGTCTGAAAAACGGACTAAAACAAGAAAGGGCGTGTTGGACACGCCTTTTTTGCTATAAAATATTGTTGGGAAACACATTACAAAGAGTTACTATGAATCCTCGTTATATTGTTGTCGAAGGTGCCATCGGTAGCGGTAAGACTGCTTTGAGCCGCCGCTTGGCAGAGCATTTCAGTGCGTTGCTGTTGTCGGAGAATCCGGATCACAATCCGTTTCTCATGAAGTTTTACAGCAATGTTTCCAATAATGGCTTGGCTGCCGAACTTTTCTTCCTGATGCGCCGCGCTGAAAGCGTGAATATTATTGAAGACCAATGCGCGCAAGGCGGAATGGTTGTGGCTGATTTTTTGCCGGAAAAAGACCGTATTTTTACGCCTATCGTTTTGAATGATGACGAGCAGCAGCTTTTTGCCGATATGAAGCAACGTATTTTGCCGCAATACGCGGAACCCGATGTGGTGATTTATCTGCAAACCGCCGTCGAAAACAACCGCAAACGTCTGCAAAAACGTCACGAAGGCATCATCAGCTTGTTCCCCGAAGGCTATTTGGGACGGGTGCATGACGAATACAGCCGTTTCTTCCATTTGTATCAAAGCGCGCCTTTGCTGACCGTCAATGCCGATGAGTTGGATCTGGCCGGCAATGACGACCACTTCCAGCTTTTGTTGCGCGCATTGGAAGATTTTCAAGGTACGCGCAGTTATTTGAATTTAAGCGAAAAATAAACGCAGGCTAGGTTTAGGCCGTCTGAAAGGAATAATATGTCAAAATATCAATTCACACTCCCATCTTCTTCCGGCAGCGATTTTAACTCCGCCGAACATTTGCCGTTGGTTGTCTATTTTTATCCTAAAGACAGCACGCCCGGCTGTACCACCGAAGGCTTGGATTTTAATGCCCGATTGGAGCAATTCAAAGCATTGGGCTATACCGTTGTCGGCATTTCGCGTGACGGCGTCAAATCGCATCAAAATTTCTGCGCCAAACAAGGCTTCCAGTTTGAATTGTTGAGCGACAAAGAAGAAACTGTTTGCAAACTGTTTGATGTGATCAAGCTGAAAAAGCTTTACGGCAAAGAATCCCTTGGCATTGAGCGCAGCACGTTTGTGCTGGACGAAAACGGCGAAATCGCCCATGAATGGCGCAAAGTCAAAGTGGCCGGACACGCGCAGGAAGTTTTGGATACAATTTCTCAAGCCTCTTAAATAGGGCTTTGAAAACCTAAGGCCGTCTGAACGGATGTAAAGTCATGCCGTTCAGACGGCCTTTCAATACAGTTTGATGAATATGGACGATTTAATAGACAAGCTGCTTGAATCCCTTTGGCTGCAAGACAGGCTCAGCCACAATACGCTGCAAAGTTACCGCCGTGATTTGGTCAAAGTCGCCGCGCGGTTGGCCGAGGGCGGGCAGGATTGGTTGAGTGCCGATGAATTTGCCCTGTCTGATGCTGTGTATGCAGAGGGGGAAAAAAGTACGTCCCAAGCACGGGCATTGTCGGCTTGCAAGCGTATGTACGGCTGGTTGGAGGAAACGGGACAAAGAGTAGACAATCCCACCCGTTTTCTCAAGGCACCGAAATCGGAACGCAAACTGCCCACGCTGATTACCGAAGCCCAAATCGACGCGCTGCTGGCTGCGCCGGATGTGGAAACGCCGCACGGACTGCGCGACAAAGCCTTGCTCGAAGTCATGTATGCCACAGGTTTGCGCGTGACCGAAGCCGTCAAATTGACGCTCAGCGATATCGATTTACATCGCGGCAGTATCCGCACTATAGGCAAGGGCGACAAATTGCGTTTGGTTCCGCTGGGGCAGGAAGCGGCGTATTGGGTGGAACGCTATTGCAACGAATCGCGCCCGTTGTTGCTAAAAAACAAAATTTGCGACGAAGTGTTTGTCAGCCAGAAACGCAGCGGCATCAGTCGTCAGCTTGCATGGATGATAGTCAAAGAATATGCCGAAGCGGCCGGTATTGCTTCGCTCAGCCCGCACGGCTTGCGCCATGCTTTTGCCACGCATTTGGTCAATCACGGCGTCGATTTGCGTTCGGTCCAGATGATGTTGGGACATTCCGATATCAATACTACGCAGATTTATACCCATGTGGCTAGTATCCGTTTGAAAAACATGGTCGATGAACACCATTCCCGTTCATAAATAAAGGCGGCATCTCGAAGATGCCGCTTTTTGTTATTGAGGCCGTCTGAACGGTTATAAAGTTTATTATTTATAAAATAACAATCAAAATACAAATTTACATAGAAAAATTTCAAAACAAAAGGACAGTGCCAATATTGCAATGCAAACCGTTTTTATTTATATTTACGTTCAAGAATAAATCCTACTCTCAATTACAGAGGGTGACACAATTATTGGAGCACATCATGTTTGTCTGCATCTGCAACGCCATTACTGACCACGACATCAAAGAGACCATCGCCGCCGGTGCAACCACCATGAGCGATTTGCAGGCTCAATTGGGCGTGGCGACTTGTTGCGGTTGCTGCGGCGAATTGGCTGCATCGTTTTTGACTGCAAGCAGTGCCCAAAATACCGTGACTGCCGGTATCAACGTTCAGTCTTAATTTTAGAATACACACAAAGGCCGTCTGAAGGCGTGACAGAAATCCTTGATTTCGTTTCGCGCCTGTTCAGACGGCCTTTCTCATGCCTGTATGGTTTGGCGGCATTTTGCTATACAATGGCCGCTTTTGTCCCTCCGAGAGTAACCGCGATGAAACTGACCTTGATGTTTCGGGAATATTGCAGCCTGTGCCACAAAATGCGCGAACAATTAAAGCCTTATCAGGAGCAGTTTGGATTTGAGCTGGATATTGTTGATGTCGATGCCGATCCGGTTTTAGAAGAAAAGTACAATGAGCTGGTACCTGTCTTGCTGGATGGCGATACCGAAATTTGCCATTGGTTTTTGGACGAAGAAAAACTGAAAGCGCATTTGAGCGCGTAACAAACCGCTGACCATATTATCTTTCAGACGGCCTTCGGCTGTTTATGCCGTCTGAACATTGATTTTATTATGACTGAAAAACTTTCTCCCGATGCGCTGATTGAAGCGGCGCTGTTGACGCAAGTCGAACCCTTAAACGAAAAAGCCATGCGCGAATTGTGCGTGCCGCCGTTGTCGCAAGATAAGCTGATTGATGTGTTGGCGCAATTGAAAGCCCGTTGGCAGGGCAGGGCTTTGCAACTGGTGCATACCCATGAGGGCTGGCGTTTCCAAATCGCCCAAGCCGCCTTTGAACGACTGGGCAGCCTGCAAGAGCAGCGCGCGCCGCGTTATTCCCGCGCCGTGATGGAAACGCTGGCGATTATTGCCTATCAGCAACCGGTAACGCGTGGCGATATTGAAGGCATACGCGGCGTGGCAGTGTCGCAAAATGTCATGCAAACCTTGCAGGATAGGGGCTGGATTGAAGTCATCGGCCACCGTGATTCTGTCGGCCGTCCGGCTTTGTGGGCGACAACGGCAACTTTTTTAAGCGATTTGCGTTTGGAAAGTTTGGAAGAATTGCCGCCGCTGACTGAATTGGGTGAGCTGGTGTTGCCTGATTTGATGGAAACGCCGCCGACAGGCGATGAGGAGGCTGAAGAAGCAGTTGAATCAGGAAGCAGACTGATTAACTGATTTGAATGTAAAGGCCGTCTGAAACAATCGTGTTTCAGACGGCCTTTATTATTGTATAACATCATGATTTTAAATATAATTTTCATCTATTTTAATAACTTATTGATTTTGTGATATAATTTAAGAATTATTAGAATAAATATCTCTCATTCTGTAATAGTTTGAGAAGGCATACGGAAACGTTTCTTTCTTTATCAATCGGCAGCCCGTTTGTTCTTCAAATATGCGCTGTATCAACTACGGAACCGATATGAAATTCAAACAATTTATTCAAAACAAATCTTCTTTCAATCCAAGCGTGGTCGGTATTACGCTTTTCTTCGTCCTTTTGCTTTTGTCAGCTGCTTTGGTTTGGCCTCAAAATACTGAGGCTTTGTTAAATGCAATGAAGCAGTTTATCTTTCAAAATGTCAGTTGGTTTTACATTCTGACTTTCTCTGTATTCCTTATTTTCTTATTGGCGCTTCCCATCAGCAGCTTCGGCAGTATCAGGCTGGGTACAAACGAGGACGAACCTGAGTTTTCGTTTTTATCATGGTTGGCCATGCTGTTTGCGGCCGGCATGGGCGTGGGCTTGATGTTTTTTGGTGTGGCCGAGCCTTTATCGCATTTTTCTTCCCCGATTGCCAAAGGCAATGCGCAAGAGGCGATTCTGCATACGGTATTCCACTGGGGGATTCATGCCTGGGCAATCTACGGAATCATTGCGCTTGCCTTGGCGTATTTCGGTTTCCGCTATAAATTGCCGCTGGCGTTGCGTTCCTGCTTTTATCCGATTTTAAAAGACAAAATCAACGGCAAAATGGGCGATGCCATCGATGTGATGGCTTTGATTGCGACTTTGTTCGGTATTATCACAACCTTGGGATTTGGCGCGGCACAAATGGGTTCCGGTTTGCTGAAGATGGGCTGGGTGCAGGACAACAGCTATGTCTTGCAGGTCGGCATTATCGTTGTTGTGATGGCGATTGCCATATTTTCCGCAACTTCGGGCGTGGGCAAAGGCGTCAAAATTTTGAGTGAAACCAACTTGGTATTGGCACTGTCATTGCTGTTGTTTGTCTTGTTGAGTATGCCGACGACGTATTTGATTTTCGCATTCAGCGACAATTTGGGCACTTATTTGAGTAACTTCGTTTCGTTCAGCTTTAAGTCATATACCTACGAGCCTGAGCATACAAAATGGTTTACCGGCTGGACGGTGTTGTATTGGGCTTGGTGGTGTTCGTGGTCGCCTTTTGTCGGTTTGTTCATTGCCCGAATTTCGCGAGGCAGAACCATCCGCGAATTTATTTTTGGTGTATTGGCAGTGCCTAGCCTGATGAGTATTTTGTGGTTTACCGTATTTGGCAATTCAGCCTTGTGGCTGGACACGCATGTGGCAAACGGCGCCTTGTCTGCCTTGACCAACGAGCCTGAAAAATTGTTGTTTGCCTTTTTGAATTATTTGCCGTGGCCGGTTGTCAGCAGCTTGGTAGCATTGCTGGTGATTTCGCTGTTTTTTATCACTTCTGCCGACTCGGGCATTTATGTGCTGAACAATATTGCTTCGCGCGATAAAGGGCTGGCTTCGCCTAAGTGGCAATCGGTTATGTGGGGCGTGTTGATTTCTGCTGTGGCCATTGTGTTACTGGGTGCCGGCGGTTTGCCCATCTTGCAAACCATGACCCTGATTGCGTCTCTGCCGTTTGCGGTGTTGATGATTTTTATGATGGTTTCTTTGTGGAAAGCTCTGAACAACGATGCCAACTATTTTGCAACCGCCGTCAATCCGAGCAGTATTTTCTGGTCGGGCGATCATTGGAGGGAACGCCTTGGTCAAATGATGAATCAGACGCAGGAAGTCGATATCATCAAATTTATGAAAAATACGGCGCTTCCGGCAATGCAGGAATTGAAAAACGAATTGACCGAAAAATACAATATGGACGTAGAAATCCGTTGCCTGTTGCAACAGGATGAGCCGTCGGTGGAGCTGGTGGTGCATAAAGGGACGGTAAGGGATTTTGTCTATGGGATTAAATCCGTAAAGCGGGAAATTACCGACCAGTTGATTCGTGAAGACAGCCTGCCTCATTTCAAATATGCAGCAACGTTTATACCGTTGACGTATTTTTCGGATGGGCGCGATGGATACGATGTGCAATATATGACGCAAAAAGAATTGATTGCCGATATGCTCAAACAGTATGAGCGTTATCTGAACCTGCTTGCCGGAGTAGGGCAGGAATTGATGGGGCATGAACAAGTAGAACTGGCAGAGTAAAATAAATTTAGGCCGTCTGAACATGTAGCAATATTCAGACGGCCTTTTTATTGCCCGCTTAAAAAATAATTTGTTTAAAATAAATATCTTAGATAAATCATAAGAAAAATCTGATTTAAACTATAAAAAACCTTAGTTATAATCAACTTATCTAAAGCTATTCCGCATGAGTGCGGGTGATTTACTAAGGAATACTGCAATGCTGTTGGCACTTTCTTTGCGTGATTTTGTCATTGTTGAAAACCTGAATCTTGATTTTCAAAACGGCTTTACCGTATTGACGGGCGAGACCGGCGCAGGCAAATCGATTACTCTGGATGCGATTGGCCTGTTGTTGGGCGATAAAGCCGATTACAGCCAAGTGCGCAGCGGCGCCAAAGAAGCGCAGTTGTCGGCTTTGTTCGACATCAGTGGTTTGCCTGAATTGAAAGCGCAGCTACAGGAGCAAGGTCTTTTGGAAGAAGATGCTGAAGAGCTCAGCATCCGCCGTATTATCGATGCTAAGGGTAAAAGCCGCAGTTATATCAATAATCAGGCAGCAACATTGGCGCAACTGAAAGCCATCGGCGAGCAGTTAATCGATATTCACGGACAAAATGCCCATCATTCGTTGAATCAAGAGTCTGCGCAACGCGAGTTGTTGGACGCATTTGCCGGCAGCAAAGAGCAGGCTGAAACGGTCAAACAGCTTTATCAAAATTGGGTCAATGCGAAAAAGGCACTGCAAGAAGCACAAGAGCAGGCAGAAACCATGGCTATCGAACGCGAGCGTTTGGAATGGCAGTTTAATGAATTGAACCAATTGGAGCTTAAACCCAACGAATGGGAAACCTTAAGCCAAAGCCACGACAGTCTAGCGCATTCGGCCGAGTTGCTGCAAACCGCCGAGCAGGTGGGCGACAGCATAGACGGAGATAACGGCATCCAACGTCAAATCTACCAATGTCAAAAACTGTTGGGCAATCTGCAAAACATTGAGCCGCGCTTTGCCGAGAGCCTGAATATGTTGGCAAGTATTGAAGCAGAATTGGGTGAAATCAGTGCTAATATGCGCGATGTGGCCGGTCGCAGCGATATCGATCCTAATGAATTGGCCGCACAAGAAAGTCGCATGGGCGAATTGATGAGCATGGCGCGCAAATACCGTATTGAGCCGGAAGAGTTGCCGCAAAAGTTGGCAGAAATCGATGAGCGCCTGCAAAACCTGCACGCGGCTGCCGATTTGGAAGCCTTGGAAAATACAGTCGCACGCAATCTTGCCGAATACCACGAAGCCGCACATATCCTCTCCGCCATGCGCCATCAGGCAGCCAGCCGTTTGGGCGAAGAAACAACCGAGCATATGCAACATTTGGCCATGAAAGGCGCACGTTTTGACATCGTCTTGTTGCCGTCTTCACCGACTGCACATGGTCTAGAGCAGGTGCAATTCCAAGTGGCGGCAAATAAAGGCAATCCGTCCCGTCCTTTGAATAAAGTGGCTTCCGGCGGTGAATTGGCGCGTATCAGCTTGGCTTTGCAAGTGGTTGCCAGCCAATACACGCAAGTGCCGACATTGATTTTTGACGAAGTGGATACCGGTATTGGTGGCGGCGTTGCTGAAATGGTCGGTAAAGCTTTGCGTGCCTTAGGTAAAAAACATCAAGTCTTAGCGGTAACCCATCTTCCTCAAGTCGCCTCTTGCGGTGAAAACCATTGGCAGGTCCGCAAGCATAGCGAAGGGGAGCAAACCGTCAGCGAAATCAGTGTTTTGAACCATCATCAGCGCATTGAGGAAATCGCGCGTATGCTGGGTGGCGAAATCATTACCGATACCACACGCAGCCATGCTGCCGAACTCTTGCATTTGGCAGCCGCCTAAAAGCCTCAAGGCCGTCTGAAAATAGGATTCAGACGGCCTTTTCTATATTTTGCCACCCTTTCAGGCGGGCCGAATACAAGGTATGATTATATCGTCTGTTTACAAGGAAATTTTGATGAAAGTCCTGTTTATCGCCGATCCGATGGCAAGTTTTAAAACCTATAAAGACACTACTTACGCCATGATGCGTGAAATGGCAAAGCGCGGTTGGCAGCTTTTTCATACCTTGAGCGGAGAATTGTCCGTCCGTGAAGGCTTGGTAGTGGCTCAGGTGGCGGCATTTGAGTTTGTCGGCGCGAAAAACGATGACGATCACGAATGGTTTAAATCAGAGGCAAAAGTTCAGACGGCCTTGAAAGATTTCGATGCGGTCATTATGCGCACTGATCCGCCGTTTGATATGCAATATCTGTACGCGACCCAGTTTTTGACGTTGGCACAGCAGCAGGGTACAAAAGTATTTAACAGCGGGCAGGCAATGCGCGATTTCAATGAAAAATTGGCTATTTTGAACTTCAGCCAGTTTACCGCGCCGACTTTGGTTACCACACGTTCCGCCGATGTCCGTGCCTTTTTGAAAGAACACGGCGACATCATTATCAAACCTTTGGACGGTATGGGCGGTATGGGCATTTTCCGCCTAACCGAATCCGACCCCAATATCGGCAGTATTTTGGAAACCCTGATGCAGCTTGATTCACGTACCATCATGGCGCAACGTTATATTCCTGAAATCGTACATGGCGACAAGCGCATTCTGATTATTGGTGGAGAGGTTGTTCCGTATGCTTTGGCGCGTATTCCGCAAAACGGAGAAACGCGCGGCAACTTGGCTGCCGGCGGCCGCGGCGTGGCACAGGAATTGAGCGAGCGCGACCGTGAGATCGCAGAAACCCTTGCGCCTGAATTGAAGCGTCGCGGTATTTTGCTTGCCGGTTTGGATGTCATCGGCAACAACCTGACCGAAGTCAATGTAACCAGCCCGACCGGCTTCCAAGAAATCATGAAGCAAAAAGATTTCAACGTTGCCGCTATGTTTGCAGATGCCGTAGCATCTTGGGCAAAACAATAAACCCAAAGGCCGTCTGAAAATTGACCCGACCGTTTCTTTTCAGACGGCCTTTTTATGTTGAGAATATGATGGAACCATCTTCCTACGCATCTGAAAAAAAAGGTAAAAACGGCATTAAGCGCATTATCAATGCGTTTGGCTATTCCAAAGACGGACTGGCTGCCGCGTACCGTTATGAAAGCGCATTTCGCCAAGTTTTTTGGTTGAACCTGATTTTAATTGTCTTGGCCTTATTCCTTGATTTCGGGCCGGCCATCAAAATGGTGCTTGTTGTCGCATCGTTTATTTCATTGATTACCGAATTGTTTAATACCGCCGTCGAAGCAGCCGTTGACCATACCTCTACTGAAAAACACGAGCTGGCCAAGCGTGCCAAAGATGCCGGCTCGGCCGCGCAATTGATGGCTTTGTTCATGTTATTTATTGTTTGGATTATTGCATTAACTGCTTAAAAATGTGGTAATATGGTAATTCGTTAGGATTAGATAGTATTAATTAATCTATATCAAAGTTTTCAGACGGCCTTTGGTTGTAAGATGAAGGCTGTATATCCCAGCCATTTGGCAAACACAAGGAGCAAAACATGAAAAAATTAATGGCAACCCTGATTCTGGCAGGCTTGGCAACTTCCGTATCTGCAGCCGGTATCCATATCGAAGACGGTTGGGCGCGTGCTACTGTCGAAGGTATGAAAATGGGTGGCGCATTCATGAAAATCCAAAACGATGAAGCCAAACAAGACTTCTTGGTAGGCGGCAGCAGCCCTGTTGCAGAACGCGTTGAAGTACATACCCATATTAACGACAACGGCGTTATGCGTATGCGCGAAGTTAAAGGCGGCGTGCCTTTAGCTGCAAAAGGCGTAACCGAGCTGAAACCGGGCAGTTACCACGTTATGTTCATGGGTCTGAAAAAACAATTGAAAGAAGGCGAAAAAGTGCCTGTAACCCTGAAATTCAAAAACGCCAAACCTCAAACTGTCGAGCTGGAAGTGAAAACCGCGCCTAAAGCCGAAATGCAGCACGATCACGGCGCACACGGTGGCGCACATCAGCACTAATTGCTTGAATTTGCATATAAAGGCCGTCTGAAAGTCATTGGGCTTGCAGACGGCCTTTTCTGTCGTCAAATCAAAATGTGCTAAAATCACGCTTTAAAAAATGTATTTAAAACCCACATTCCGCTCATGAATACTCACAACACACCAGCAAACATCATCGTCGGCCTCTCCGGCGGCGTCGATTCATCCGTTACCGCGGCCCTGCTCAAACAGCAAGGCCATCAAATCAGCGGCGTGTTCATGCAGAACTGGGAAGATGACGACAACGACGAATATTGCAGCATCAAACAAGATTCCTTTGATGCCATTGCCGTTGCCGATATCATCGGCATCGACATCGACATCGTCAATTTTGCCGCGCAATATAAAGACAACGTATTTGCCTATTTTCTCAAAGAATACAGCGCAGGCCGCACGCCAAACCCGGATATCTTGTGCAATGCCGAAATTAAATTCAAATGCTTTTTGGACTATGCCATAGAGCAGGGCGCCGATACCATTGCCACCGGACACTATGCCCGCAAAGAAGTTCGAAACGGCGTGCATTACCTGCTCAAAGGCTTGGATCAAAATAAAGACCAAAGCTATTTCCTATATCGTCTCAAGCCTTTCCAACTCGAGCGCTCGATTTTCCCATTGGGTGAGTTGGAGAAGCCTGAAGTCCGCCGTCTTGCCGAAGAATTCAAATTACCGACTGCAACCAAAAAAGACAGTACCGGCATCTGCTTTATCGGCGAACGCCCGTTCCGCGAGTTTTTGCAAAAATACCTGCCGACCAATAATGGCAAAATGGTGACCCCTGAAGGCAAAGTAGTCGGCGAACACGTCGGCTTGATGTTTTACACGCTGGGCCAACGCAAAGGCTTGGGCATCGGCGGCGCAGGCGAGCCGTGGTTTGTTGCGGCCAAGGATTTGACCAAAAACGAACTGATTGTCGTCCAAGGCCATGACCATCCTTTGCTTTATACGCAAAGCCTGGTTATGAACGATTTGAGCTTCACATTGCCAGAACGCCCGAAAGAAGGCCGCTATACCTGCAAAACGCGCTACCGTATGGCCGACGCGCCTTGTACGTTGCGTTATTTAGATGATGAAACCATCGAGCTTGTTTTTGACGAGCCGCAGTGGGCAGTAACCCCAGGCCAATCTGCGGTACTGTATGACGGCGATGTGTGCTTGGGCGGCGGTATCATCATGTCCACCGACAAGCCTGTCATTATTACAGCTTAATAAAAGGGCCGTCTGAAAACGAAGCGGCAGATTGAATAAAGCCTTTCAGACGGCCTCGATTTCAAAAAACGACTAAATAAAAGACTGATCAATATGGAAAAACTCTGGCTCAAAAGCTACGAACAAGGCGTAAACCCTGAAATCGATATCTCTCAATACAGCTCCATCAGCGATGTATTCCGTCAAAGTGTCGAGAAATTCGCAGATAAACCTGCTTTTCAAAATATGGGCAAAACACTGACTTATGCCGAAGTGGGCAAGTTGGCGACCGATTTTGCGTCTTACCTGCAAAACGTATTGAAACTACCGCGCGGTGAGCGTGTGGCAATTATGATGCCGAACGTTTTGCAATATCCGATTGCGCTTTTCGGTATTTTGCAGGCAGGTTTGGTGGCAGTGAATACCAATCCGCTTTATACGCCGCGCGAGTTGGAGCATCAGTTGAAAGACAGCGGTGCGACCACGATT
Organism: Neisseria sp. HMSC068C12; assembly: GCF_001814095.1. NCBI lineage: Bacteria > Pseudomonadati > Pseudomonadota > Betaproteobacteria > Neisseriales > Neisseriaceae > Neisseria > Neisseria sp. HMSC068C12. Next base: position 228,676 of record NZ_KV814812.1, read on the forward strand.
GTCGTGTTGGAGAACTTTGCCAATACGCTGGAGCTGGTGTTGCCGCGTACGCAAATCAAACATGTGATTGTCGCGTCGGTCGGCGAGATGTTCGGCATGATTAAGGGCGCGTTGCTGAACTTTGTCATCCGCAAAGTGAAAAAAATGGTGCCGGAATACCGCATTCCAAATACCATCACTTTTCAGACGGCCTTGAAGCAAGGTGCAGCAAATACGTTCAAACCAGTCGAGTTGACACGTGACGATACTGCCTTGCTGCAATATACAGGCGGCACGACCGGTTTGGCAAAAGGTGCCGTCCTCAGTCATGGCAATATCTGCGCCAATATGTTGCAGGCAAAAGAATGGATTAAAAACAGCCTGCACGAAGGCAAAGAAACGGTTATTGCCGCGTTGCCGCTTTATCATATCTTTGCCTTGACGGTAAACCTGATGATCTTTGCGAATACCGGTTCTAAAATCATCCTGATTACCAACCCTCGCGATATGAAGGGGTTTATCGGCGAATTGAAAAAAGAGCCGATTAGCGTGTTCATCGGTGTGAATACCTTGTTTAATGCGATGGTCAACCGTCCGGATTTCGCCGAAGTCGATTTTTCCCGTTTGAAGCTGACTTTGGGCGGCGGTATGGCAACGCAAAAAGCCGTTGCGGAAAAATGGAAAAAAATCACCGGTACGCCGATTGTGGAAGCTTACGGTTTGACCGAAGCCAGCCCGGGTGTGTGTTGCAATCCTTTGAATATCGAGGCTTACAGCGGCGGTATCGGTTTGCCGGTTCCTTCGACCGAAGTCGAATTACGCGATGCGGACGGCAAAGAAGTGCCTATCGGACAGCCGGGCGAATTGTGGGTACGCGGTCCGCAAGTGATGAAAGGCTATTGGAACCGTCCTGAAGAAACCGCCAAAGCAATCGATGCACGCGGCTTTTTAGAGACCGGCGACATTGCCGTGATGGATGAAAAAGGCTGGCTGAAGCTGGTGGACCGCAAAAAAGATTTGATTGTGGTATCCGGTTTCAATGTATATCCGAACGAAATCGAAGAAGTGGTGGCCAGCAACGACAAAGTCTTGGAAGTCGCCTGTATCGGCGTGGCAAGCGAGAAAACCGGTGAAGCGATTAAGGTCTTCGTCGTACGCAAAGACCCGTCTTTGACCAAGGAAGAACTGATCGATTTCTGCCGCAAAGAACTGACGGCGTATAAAGTGCCGAAAGACATCGAATTCCGCGACGAGTTGCCAAAATCCAACGTTGGCAAAATCCTGCGCCGCGAGCTGCGCTGATATATAGAATCAGTATGATAAGGCCGTCTGAAAACGCTGTTTTCAGACGGCCTGAAGCTTTTGCCGTTTGCCAGAATATGCTGCTTCAAGTTAAAATCACACATTCCAACATGGGTATCACATCATGACTAAATTCATTTTCGTAACCGGCGGCGTTGTATCTTCTTTGGGTAAAGGTATCGCCGCCGCTTCTATTGCTACTATTCTCGAGTCGCGTGGCTTGAACGTGACCATGCTTAAGCTTGACCCGTATATCAACGTTGACCCGGGTACCATGAGCCCGTTTCAACACGGCGAAGTATTTGTGACCGATGACGGCGCGGAAACTGACCTCGACCTTGGTCACTATGAGCGTTTCATCAACGCCACCATGACCCGCCGCAACAGCTTCAGTACCGGCCAAGTCTATGAAAACGTGATTGCCAAAGAGCGTCGCGGCGACTATTTGGGCGGTACCGTACAAGTGATTCCGCACATTACTGATGAAATTAAACGCCGTATCCATGAAGGCGCGGCTGGTTATGATGTGGCGATTGTTGAAATCGGCGGTACAGTCGGCGATATCGAATCGTTGCCTTTCTTGGAAGCCATCCGTCAAATGCGCAGCCAGCTCGGCCGTAATAATACATTGTTTGCCCACCTGAGCTATGTTCCCTACATTGCCGCCGCCGGCGAAATCAAAACCAAACCGACCCAGCATACCGTTAAAGAAATGTTGAGCATCGGTTTACAACCGGACATCCTGATCTGCCGTATGGACAGAGAAATGCCTGCGGACGAGCGCCGTAAGATTGCTTTGTTCTGTAACGTTGAAGAACGCGCCATCGTGGGCAGCTACGATGTGGACAGCATTTACGAATGCCCTGAAATGCTGCACAACCAAGGCATCGATAGCATCATTACCGAGCAGCTTCAACTGAATGTCAAACAAGCCGATTTGACCGAATGGAAGAAAATCGTTCACGCGATTCAAAATCCGAAACATACCGTCAAAATCGCGATGGTCGGCAAATACGTTGATTTGACCGAGTCCTACAAATCATTGATCGAAGCACTGAAACACGCCGGTATTCACACTGAAACCGACGTACAAATTACCTTTGTCGACAGCGAAAGCATTGAGAAGGGCAATGGCGACGTTTCCATGCTCAAAGACATGGACGCGATTTTGGTGCCGGGCGGCTTCGGTTCACGCGGCGTGGAAGGCAAAATTGCCGCCGTACGCTATGCGCGTGAAAACAACGTACCATACTTGGGCATCTGCTTGGGCATGCAAATTGCCCTGATCGAATACGCCCGCGATGTTGCAGGCTTGAAAGGTGCGAACTCTACCGAGTTTGACTTGAAATGCGCTGCGCCTGTCGTTGCCCTGATTGACGAATGGCAAACTGCAGACGGTAGCGTAGAAACCCGTGACGAATCTGCCGATTTGGGCGGTACCATGCGTTTGGGTGCGCAAGAAGTTGACCTCAAACCGGGCAGCCTTGCCGCAAAAATCTACGGTAGCGAACATATCCGCGAACGTCATCGCCACCGCTACGAGGTCAACAACAACTATGTGCCTCAGTTGGAAAAAGCTGGTTTGGTCATCGGCGGCGTATCCGCAGGCCGTGAGCGTTTGGTTGAAACCATCGAATTGCCAAATCATCCTTGGTTCTTCGCGTGTCAGTTCCATCCGGAATTTACTTCCAATCCGCGCAAAGGCCATCCTTTATTCAGCGCGTTTGTGAAAGCCGCGTTGGGTAACAAAAAAGCCTGATTGATGTGATTGAAAAAGCACCCGTTATCCGGGTGCTTTTTTCTTTTCAGACGGCCTTAGAAGTTATTTGTCTTCATTGACTTCGCGGTCGTTCAAAGGTTGTACGGGACGGTTGTTTTCGCCACCGATAATGTCGCGCATGGCTTTAAACTGCGCCGCATCTGCCTGAACCGGAGTTTTTAAGACAACCCAAGTCACGTTTTCGCTGCAAGGCGGCGTTGTCAGCGAGCCTTTCAGCTGAAATGACTTGCTATCTTTAGGCAGCAGGGCTTGGATATTCAAGTTTTTCAAATCTACGGATTCGCCTGCTTTCAGTTTTTTGGCAATGAGTGCGGACAAGGCAGGGTTGTTTTTGCCCGGTTTAAATACAGAGCCGATGACCGCCAAAGTACCGTCTTCGGCTTGATGGACGAAATGCGCTTCCATCGGGAAATGTTTGCCTTTGAAAGTATGTTCGCTCGGCGTATGGAAGTGGAATTGTTTTAAGGTATAGGTTTTACCGTTAATCACGATGGTTTGTGCCTTGCCTTGCGGCGTGGCTTGAAGGGTATGGCCGTTATTTTCTACTTTGTAGTCGGCGACGTTGTAACGGTATGCCAGTTGTTTGCCTTTTACTGCTTTTGTTGCGGAGAAGTCCACAGGAGATTGCTGTTTGCCTGTTTTGCAGACAGCAAAGTCTTCACTTAAATCGCCCCAGTGTGCAGCATCGTTTTCACCTGTGTAAGACCAATGTGCATGATGGGTTTCGGCGGATACCGTTGCAGTAGAGACAGCCATTAGCAAAGATAAAAAGAGATGTTTGTTCAACATAAGGGCTCCTGTTTATTTATATTAGGTAAAAGAAAAAATTTATACCAAATAAATTATTGATATAAAAAAACTTCTTCATAAGAAGAAAGTTAATGATAGTGGCAATTTGGGAATGTTGGGTTGATATATGGCAAACATTTATCAAGCAATCATTTTTGATTAAATGATTGCAATAAGAGGGATGATTGTCCTTGCAGTGACTTTGAATGGGAGAGGCCGTCTGAAATTTCTTTCAGACGGCCTGTTTTATTTGAAAATGTTGTAAAAAGTCTAAACTCTAATAAATAAAAGTGCTTATCAAGATGAAAGTAGTTGTTTGTAGCGTTGGAAAACATTAATATTGCTAAACGTGTTTTCACGAGATTTTAACTTTGTTTTGGAGAGAATAATGAAAAAATCGATTATCGCTTTGGTTATTGCCGGTTTGCCGCTGGCTGCATCTGCAGAAGTGATTCTGTATGGTCAAATCAAAAGTAGCGTGACCGTCGGTCAAGTAAAAATCAAAGGTGATGCAGGTTCTGAAACCAGCTCTACCGCAACCAGCATCAATGACAATACCTCCCGCATCGGTTTCAAAGGCAGCGAGAACTTGGGCGGCGATTTGAAAGCCATTTGGCAGGTAGAACAAAAAACGGCCATTACCGGCGGTTCCCAAGGTTTTGCCACTCGGGACTCCTTCATCGGCCTGCAAGGTAACTTCGGTAAGATTCGCGCCGGTAAACTCAGCAATATGCTGAATGAAATGGACACCATCGATCCATGGATGTACAAAACCAATGCCGCAGGCTTGGGCATCTTTACCCGTACCGGCAACCGCAACGCCGCTGTACGCTACGACAGCCCGGATTTCGGCGGATTCAAATTCAACGTGTCTTACGCACCGCGCGACAACCGCAATCCTTCAGATAAATACACGCATACCCAAGCGGCCAAAGACCAATACACCGGCGGCGTGAGTTTCTCTAAAAACGGCTTTACCGCCAATGCGGCTTACGGCCACTACAACGGCGCGTACACCGACAAATCAAGCAAAGCCAAAGCGGCGCAAATCGCCAAAGTCGAAACTTATTACGATAAAGACAATCTCTTTGTCGGCGGCGGCGTACAATATGCCAAAGGCCATGAGACAGCCAACAAATATTTAGGCTATTTCACCGATGATTTTAATCAGTACAAGGGTAGTGACATCACTACCGACACAGGCAAAGAGGAAGCCGTGAAAGTAGTTGATGCAGCGGTAACTGTCGGCTACAAATTCGGCAACGTGACCCCACGCATTACTTACGCACACGGCTGGCCTGCCAAGGGCGTGAACAGTGGCGAGAAATTGGTGGATAAATTCGACCAAGTCGTTATCGGCGGCCAATACACCTTCAGCAAACGCACCGGCATCAATGCTCAACTGGCGTATCTGAAAGTCGGCAACAAAACCCGTCTGACTGCGGCCAACAAAGGCGGCGTTGAACAAAAAGCCGCTTCTGTGGGCCTGTATCACAAATTCTAAACCGTCTTGAAAGACAAGGCCGTCTGAAAAATTTCAGACGGCCTTTTTGTTGATTAAAGCGGTTTATTTGTCGTGCTTGGTCAGTGTTGTGCCGTGACGGCCGCCGCGTTCTTTCAAACGTTGTACCAAGCCTTCGACCGTTGTCGGCATACCGTCGATACAGAATGCCTGATACAGGGCGGTGTGCAGGGCATCATTGCGGCTGAACGCATTGCCGATCAGCTTCCAATCGCCTTTACGCGGCTCGATCCAGCGGTGGTTTACTGTGTCGCCGTATGCGAATACTTTGTAAGAAGAACGCTTGTCGTTACTGTAAGTAAAGGACGTACGGGCGCAATAGAGGCCTTCGACGGAGAGGTTGTCGTAGCCTTTGTCGGAGCGTACGTTCAAGACATAGCGGATGCTGTTGTCCGGCGCAGGCATGATTTGCAGGCTGCTGAGCAGGATTTTGGGCTGCTTGCCGTAGGTTTCGTTGACATAGAGGTCGAACCAATCGCCCGATTGGGTATCGGGCAAGGGCGGCAACTCGGCTTTATGTTCTTTAAATTCGCGTGCGGCAACTTCTTCAGGGCTTTCCTGATAACGCGTGTTGGTCAGCGTATCCTTTTGGCTGAAACCCAAAGCAAATGCTTGAGTCGCGGCAAGGCTGAGAGCGAGAAGGGCAAAACGGCGCATAGACAGCTCCAAAGTGAAAAACGGCTTTATTTTATGGGCTTGCAGGGTGGGGTGCAAGTAAGTGCGGTATAATTGACGTTAATTCTGATTAATATGACGAGTTTTCATCATGAATACACAAACTCTGGATGTCATCGGTTTGAAATGCCCGCTGCCGATTTTGCGTGCTAAAAAAGCTTTGGCGCAAATGCAGGAGGGCGAAGTGCTGACCGTATTGGCTACCGATGGCGGCGCGCCCGGCGATTTTGAAGCGTTTTGCCGTCAGACCGGACATGTCTTGTTGGAATCGAGCGAAGCCGACGGCGTGTTCAAGCTGGTGTTGAAACACAAATAAGGCCGTCTGAAATGTCTAAAGCCGTCGCGTTGTGTGCCGCCGTATTGGCCGTCTGCCTGAGTGCATGCGGCAAGGAAGGCGTTTCGCCGCAGAACGCTGCCGATTATGCCCAAAATGTAACCGACTTGTTCCGCCAAAGCTGCGTGGCCTCAGACGGCGATGCCGCCCTTGTCGGCGAGTTTGCCAATGCCAACAAACTGGTTTTATTGTCGAAAAAAGATATTGCCGATTTGCCTGCCGGAATGATGGATTTGGAGGCATTAAGCATTTGGAAGAAAACGGAAAACGGCGTAGATTATTATTTGAGCCTGACTGAAGACAGTTGCAGCGTGCGCACGGCTAAAGCCGACGACCATCTGATTTTCAAACAATTTTTAGCTTTGGCAGAAAATCCGCCGCAAGGTTTGAACGCTGAGTTGCGTGCCGATAATTTGGCGGAAGCCCCGTTGCCTATGCGTCAGATTTCCTACGCATGGCGCGCGTCCGGCAGTCCGAAAGAAACCTTGCTGACCGTCAAAACAACGTCGTCCGAGCATTTTCCGGTACAGGCTGTTTTTTATTTGACCCATCATTCTTACGACAATAAGGCCGCCGTTTTGCCTTAGGCCGGTTGACGATTGAAACATCAAATCGATAGAAACCGTTACCGCCGAATAAAGGCCGTCTGAAACATTATCAAACCAAACCACTCGAAAGTAAGCTATGCAAACCCTGACCATCATCCGCCCCGACGATATGCACTTACACCTGCGCGACGGTGACGCGCTCAAAGCCGTTGCCCCCTACACCGCCCGACAAATGGGTCGCGCGGTTATCATGCCCAACCTGAAGCCGCCCGTTGTCAGCATTGCCGATGCCCAAGCATACAAAGAGCGCATTATGGCCGCCCTGCCAGAAGGCAGTGCCTTTCAGCCGTTGATGACGCTTTATTTGACCGACAACGCTACTCCCGAACTCGTGCGTGAAGCCAAGGCTGCCGGTATCGTGGCTTTCAAACTCTATCCAGCAGGCGCGACCACCAATTCCGATTCCGGCGTGACCGACTTGTTTAAGCTAATTCCCGTGTTGGAAGAAATGGCGAAACAGGGTATTTTGTTCTTGGTTCACGGCGAAGTAACCGACCCCGAAATCGATATTTTCGACCGCGAGGCCGCCTTTATCGAGCGCGTGATGAAGCCGGTTCTGGCGCAAGTGCCCAACCTCAAGGTCGTGTTTGAACACATCACCACTGCCGAAGCAGCCCGACTGGTATTGGAAGCTGGCGATAATGTGGCCGCGTCCGTGACGCCGCAACACTTGCTGCTCAACCGCAACGACCTTTTGGTCGGCGGCGTGCGCCCTCATCATTTCTGCCTGCCGGTTCTCAAACGCGAAACCCACCGTCAGGCTTTGGTTGCCGCCGTTACCGGTGATAAGGCGCACAAATTCTTCCTCGGCACGGATTCTGCACCACATGCCAAAACTGCCAAAGAAAATGCTTGCGGTTGTGCCGGTATGTTCAGCGCGATGACTGCCATTGAGCTTTATGCTGAAGTGTTTGAGAAAGCAGGCGCGTTGGACAAACTGGAAGCCTTTGCTTCTAGAAACGGTTCGCACTTCTACGGTCTGCCTGAAAATACCGATACCATCACATTGGTCAAACAAACACAAACCGTACCTATCAGCGTACCTTACGGCGATGGCGAGCTTGTACCGATGAGGGCCGGCGGTGAGATTGAATGGACGGTGCAATATTAAATTTGCTGTCAATAAGGCATAAAAAGAAACAACCTGCTTGAAAGGGCAGGTTGTTTTTTTATTGTCGTTCAGACGGCCTGTCGTGGGGAGGGGAGACAGACAAGGCCGTCTGAAAACCAAATTATATTGCGTGTTTATTCGGTCAACATGGGTTTCAGTGCTTCCCAAGCCTGCGGCAGTTGGGTAAAGCCGTCCGAAGCCATCAAATGGCCGCCTTCGGGAATATGGGTAACAGGACTTTTGAGTTTGGCCGCCATGTCCAAAGTCAGTTCGGGCGGAACATGGGTGTCGTTGTCGGAAACCAGACAGTGTTTGGGCATGTCGATTTTGCGCAGGATGTCGAAATCGGGCGACGCTGCTTTAATGTAGGCATCAAGCGCAGGCAGGGGTGGCAGCGTATCGGCAAAACCGGCGGCAAGCAACAGACCGCCGATTTTTTGGGGCTGTTGGCGGCTGAGAAAGTGAAGGAGGGTAATGCAGCCGAGACTGTGGCCGACTAGGAAGGTATGGGCATCGGGCTTGCCGATGTGCTGGTCAAGGGTAAACTGCCACGCGGTCGTGCTTGGTTTGTCGGGATTGGGCATGGCGAGGGAGATTGCTTGTGCGCCGGTGCTTTTGATTTGGGCGCAAAGCCAGTCAAACCAGTTGCCGTGCGGATTGCCTTCAAAGCCATGTACGATATAAACGCGTCGATTCATGTTTTTCCTCCTTCAGACGGCCTGAGACTTTTGTCTAAATCTCTGCCTGTAAGCGTTTATTATACCATGTTTGTTTATGTTTTATTGTTTGTCGCTTGGTAAGGATTTTTAATTAAGCTTTTGTTGTTAAATGATATTTGCAAGAATAATAAAGCAAACAACACGGCAGGGGCAGATGGTTTTGCCGTGTTGTTCGGGTTTGAAATATATATGGGCCGTCTGAAAAACCGGTTTAGAAATAGCCTTGTTTTTTGCGTTCTTCCATTGCCGCTTCCGATACGCGGTCGTCCATGCGCGTGGCGCTGCGTTCGGAAATGGTTGCGGCGGCGGTTTCAGCAATGATGTCTTCGGGCGTGGCGGAGGTACTGGCAACAGGGCAGGTGCAGGAAATATCGCCGACGGTGCGGAAACGGACATCACGGATTTGGGCAATTTCGCCTTCGCGTTTTGGGGTCAACGGGGTAACGGGAACGAGCAGGCCGTTGCGTTCGACAACTTCGCGCTTGTGGGTGTAATAAATCGGCGGCAGGGCGAGTTTTTCGCGTGCGATGTATTGCCAGATGTCCAATTCCGTCCAGTTGGAAATCGGGAATACGCGCATGTTTTCGCCTTGGAACAGGCGTGTGTTGTAGAGCGACCATAATTCAGGACGTTGGTTTTTAGGATCCCATTGGCCGAACTCGTCGCGGAAAGAGAAGATGCGTTCTTTGGCGCGCGCTTTTTCTTCATCGCGGCGAGCGCCGCCCATTAGCGCATCAAAGCCTTGTTCTTCAATGGTTTCAACCAGCGTAACGGCTTGGGCGGCGTTGCGAGAATCGGTTTCGCGGCGCAAGACGACACTGCCTTTGCGGATGGATTCTTCTACGCTACCGATCACAAGTTGTACGCCGGTACGCGCGACTGTGTCGTCGCGGAATTGGATGACTTCGGGGTAATTGTGGCCGGTATCGACGTGCAGGAGTTTGAACGGCAGCTTCAGCGGACGGCCTTCGATTTGGAAGGCTTTGACGGCAAGCGCCAGCAATACGACTGAGTCTTTGCCGCCGGAAAACAGCAAGGCCGGATTTTGGGCGTTGGCAATGACTTCGCGGATGATGTAGATAGACTCGGCTTCGAGCCAGTCGAGGTGGTGGTTTTGGATGGACATTTTTTCTCTCTTTGCAACCTTGGCGATAGTCGATACTTTAGTGAGGCCGTCTGAAAAAGGGAAAGAATGGTTTGTTTGTTGCAAAGATGTTTTTGTTATATTGCAAGGCCGTGTTTTTCAGACGGCCTTTGCGCTTTAACTTATTTTTAAACCGATTTCTCTGACGAAGCCTCTGTCTTCGCGTACACTTTGGTCTTTTAGAAATGAGAATGGTTTATGTATCACGGCGAGAGATTTAATGCGTACAGCCATTTGGCCGGTTTCTTATTGGCAGTGGCGGCGTTGGTGCTGATGCTGGTGAAAGCGGTGGAATCGGCGGACGGCTATCGGATTGCCGGTGCACTGACTTACGGAATCTGCCTGCTGCTTCTGTATTTGGGTTCAACCTTATATCACAGTATTCCGCAGCCTAAGGCCAAGGCGATTTTGCAAAAGGTTGATCATTGTATGATTTATCTTTTGATTGCAGGCAGTTATACGCCGTTTACGCTGATTACCCTTCACGGCGGCTGGGGCTGGTCGCTTTTCGGCGTGTCTTGGGGATTGGCTTTGCTAGGCATTGTTCAGGAACTGACAATTGGGCGCAAAAGCGAGAAGCGGCTGCTGTCGATGGTGATTTATGTGTTGATGGGCTGGCTGATTGTGGTGGCGGTATGGCCGCTGATACAGTCGCTTTCGGCTGGTGGATTATTTTGGCTGGTGTTGGGCGGCGTATTGTATAGCGCGGGGATTTATTGGTTTATCAACGATACGAAAATCCGCCACGGCCACGGTATCTGGCACTTGTTTGTCTTAGCAGGCAGTTTGACGCAATTTATCAGTATTTATTTTTATGTGTTGTAGTTTCAGACGGCCTGAAATAAAAAACCTCTCAGTTTGACTGAGAGGTTTTTGTTTGTCGTTAATCTGGGTTTTTGTCGTGGAATTCGTGGAATTCGTAGTTGTAGGTCAACTCTTTGCCGGCTTTGGTTTGCGCCAGATAATCGTCATAAACCGCACGGATTTCCTTACGCAGCAGGAAGAGGGCGATTAAGTTCGGCAAAACCATAAAGCCGTTGAACATATCGGACATACTCCAAACCAAATCCACTTTGCCCAATGTACCCAATACGATGGCCACCAAAACCAGTGCGCGGTAGATGCCCAAGTGTTTGCCGCGGAACAGGAAGCGGATATTGGATTCGCCGAAGTAGTACCAGCCGATGATGGTGGTGAAGGCGAAGAAGGTCAGGCAGACGGCGAGCAATTGTGAACCAAAACCCGGGAAGGCTTTGTTAAACGCCAGTTGGGTAACTGCTGCGCCGGTTTCGCCGGACAGGTTGGCATCGGTCAGCAGGATAATCAGCGCGGTTGCCGTGCAGACCATCAGCGTATCGATAAAAATACCGATAAACGCGGCCATACCTTGTTGCACAGGGTGTTTGACGTTGGCGGTCGCGTGAGCGTGCGGGGTCGAACCCATACCGGCCTCATTGGAAAACAGGCCGCGTGCCACGCCGAAGCGGACTGCCTCGCGCATACCGATACCGGCCGCACCGCCCAATACCGCTTCGGGATTGAAGGCGGCAACAAAGATACTGTGGAACATCGGGATAATGTGGTCGGAGAATTTGAACAAAATAATCACGGCACACAAGATGTAAATTACCGCCATAAACGGCACGACAAATTGCGCGATACCGGCAATGCGGTTGATACCGCCGATGATGATCAGGCCGGCGAATACCGCCAAAGCAATGCCGACAGCCATCGGAGGAATATCGAAAGCCAAATTCATGGCCGAGGCGATGGAATTGGATTGGGTTGCGTTGCCGATGAAACCCAGCGCGATAATCAAGGCGATGGAGAAAAAGCCGGACAGGAAACGCGCCGCGCCACGGCCGATTTTCGGGGTCAGGCCGTGCGTGATGTAAAACGCAGGGCCGCCGATGTATTTGCCGTGGCTGACCACGCGGTATTTTTGCGCCAAAACGGCTTCTGCAAAAATGGTAGACATGCCCAGAATGGCAGACAACCACATCCAAAAAATGGCCCCCGGGCCGCCGGCAGTAATCGCAGTGGCGACACCGGCAACGTTACCGGTACCGATTTGCGCAGAAATCGCTACGGCAAGCGCTTGAAATTGAGACAGGGATTTGCTTTCGTGGTCTTTGTCTTTTTTGCTGAACAAGCCGCCGAAAACGGCTTTAAAACCCGCCCCCAATTTGGTAATTTGCGGCGCGCCCAAGTACAGGGTAAAAAACAGGCCAATACCGATTAAGGCATAAATCAGCAGGTAGTCCCAAAGAACCAGATTGACTGCACCCACCAGAGCAGACAATATTTCTTCCATAATAAAACCTTTAATAAAAACAATAAAAATAAAATGATACGGGTAACTACTCCCACTCATTTTTCGCGTTTGGCAATATCGGCGAGCAGGCCGTTTTGCCATTCGATACCGGTTAAGTTGTTAACAATTTTGACCGATTTTGTCATCATACCGTAAACCTTCGTGAATTAAAACGAAAAACTGACAAAGGTTTGCCGCAAATGTGCTTCTTTATTTAAAAAAGTTTCTTTGTTTTCAGACGGCCTGTTTTTGCAAATATTCGGGCCGTCTGAATATTTTGGCTAAAGGCAACTTATGATAAAATGCACGCCTTACAAATGAAGCAAATTCCGCCTCAGCGCGTGAAAAAACGAAAGGAATCAACATGGCAGGCCATAGTAAGTGGGCAAATATCCAACACAAAAAAGCCCGACAAGATGCCAAACGCGGCAAAATCTTCACCCGTCTGATTAAAGAAATTACCGTTGCTGCCCGCATGGGCGGCGGCGATCCCGGCGCGAACCCGCGCCTGCGCCTGGCTTTGGAAAAAGCCGCTGAAAACAATATGCCTAAAGACAACGTGCAACGTGCCATCGACAAAGGTACGGGCAATCTGGAAGGCGTGGAATACATCGAGTTGCGTTACGAAGGCTACGGCATCGGCGGCGCGGCTTTGATGGTGGACTGTCTGACCGACAACAAAACCCGTACCGTTGCCGATGTGCGCCATGCGTTCACTAAAAACGGCGGTAACTTGGGTACCGACGGCTGCGTAGCGTTCAACTTCGTTCATCAAGGCTATTTGGTGTTTGAACCGGGCGTTGACGAAGATGCGCTGATGGAAGCAGCTTTGGAAGCCGGTGCGGAAGACGTCATCACCAACGACGACGGTTCCATCGAAGTGATTACCGCGCCGAACGACTGGGCCGGTGTGAAATCGGCTTTGGAAGCCGCAGGCTACAAATCTGTTGACGGCGACGTTACCATGCGCGCCCAAAACGAAACTGAATTGAGCGGCGAAGATGCGGTTAAGATGCAAAAACTGATTGACGCATTGGAAGATTTGGACGACGTACAAGACGTTTACACTTCTGCCGTGTTGAATCTGGACTAAACAGTTTAAAGAACAAAAGGCCGTCTGAAATTTCAGACGGCCTTTTTATATCGAAACCAATCAGATTTTTCTGGTTTTCAACCAAGCCCAAAGCAGCAGCAATACCACGAAGCTGAAATACAAAATACTCCACACCGGTAGGGCGACGCCGAATAGATAGTCCGGCTCGGCGCAGTTGCCAAAGCCGCGGACGATAGGTTCAAACCAATCGAACAAAGGCCAGTCGCGCAGGCGGAAGGTCCAAGGTGCGCCGCAAGAAGGGGCGGTGCCGGGCGGCAGGCTTTGCAGCCAAATTTGATAGGCGGCGACACCGGCGCCGTAAACGGCCGGGGCGGCAATCAACAATGCCGAGAGTGAGCGGGCAAATTTGGAAGATTGCGAGCTGAATGCCGTAACAATGGCCAACAGCCCGACTGCCAATACGCACAAGCGTTGCAGGATACACAATACGCACGGGTTCATGCCCAAAACGTATTGGGAAATAAATGAGCCGCAGGCGGCAAATATGGAGAGGACGACTAGAAATAAAACAGTCTTGCGGAAAAAGTTCATGACATAAAACCTTTCAGACGGCCTGGACGCAAAACAGCCGCTAAATAATGTTTACTTTAACACAAAACGCATATGCTTTTTTTGATTTGACGGTTTTTTGCGTATGTTTGTTGATGTTGCGTAACCATAAATATGGAAATAAGAATGTGTTCCATATCGAAAAGGCCGTCTGAAATGTTCAGACGGCCCTTAGGGGAGAGACGTTTTATTTTTTCCCGTGAGATTTTTTGACATCTGCTTCAGTAATTGTACCGCCGCCATTATTGAAGGCGTTCATGATGTAAGTGGCAACGGCGGCAACATCGGCATCATTGATGGCAGTAGAAGGCATAAAGCCGTTGTAGGATTTGCCGTTTACTTTAATCGGGCCGTTGATGCCTTTGGTCATGCTTTGCAACAGCACTTGCGGTTTTTTATTGATATAGTCGGACTGGAATAAAGGCGGGAACATGGCACCCCGGCCTTCACCTTTTTTGCCGTGGCAGGCGGCGCAGTTGGTTTCGTAAATCTTTTGTCCTTTGCTCATCAGTGTGGCATCGGCGGCAAAAGCGGTTGGGATGCTGAGTGCGGTCAGAAGGAGCAGGATAGTGCGGAGTGCAGTCATGATGTGTTCCTTTTTGAGTAGTATTTTTGATGGCTACACGCTTGGTTTGCGTTTTAATAGCTTGATGATAACGCTAAAGGCCGTCTGAAAGTGGATTTTTCAGACGGCCTTTGGTTTAGGTCAAATCCAGCCTTGCAGATTAGCCCGGCTTAATTGTGCAAGTGCGGCAATCCAGTCGGCGGAATCGTTGAGGCAGGGGATGTAACGGTATTCTTTGCCGCCTGCGGCGTGGAATTGTTCGCGTCCCATAATGGCGATTTCTTCCATGGTTTCGAGGCAGTCGGCCAGGAAGCCGGGGCAGAATACGTCGAGTTTGGTCGTGCCTTGTTTCGGCAGCTGATCAAACAGGGCTTGCGTGCTGGGCTTGATCCATTGGGATTTGCCAAACTGGCTTTGGAAAGAAACGATATATTCTTGTTCGGACAAGCCCAATGCTTGCGCCAACAGTTTGGCAGTATGGTGGCACTCGTCAGGATAGGGGTCGCCGTCGTCGTGATGCTTTTGCGGAATGCCGTGGAAACTCAACATCAGTTTTTCGCCGCGTCCGTTTTGGGCCCAATAGGCTTCAATATGCTGCTTCATGGCTTGAATATAGGCGGCATCGTCGTAATAACGGGAGACAGTGCGGACGCTCATTTGGTTGCGTTGCAGCAATAACTCTTGAAACACTTTATCCAAAGCCGCGCCAGTAGAAGAGCCGGCATATTGCGGATAGAGCGGGATGACCAGCAATTTGCCCACGCCTTGGGCTTTGAGTTCCGCCAAAACATCGGCAACGCTTGGATTGCCGTAAGTCATGGCATGACGGACGATGACATCGGGCAAATGTTTGGCTAGGGCTTCTGCTTGGCGGTGTGTGTAAACCTCAAGCGGCGAACCTTCTTTAAACCAAACTTTTTCATAGGCATGCGCGCTTTTTTTCGGGCGAAAAGTCAATACCAAGCCGCGCAATATCGGTTGCCATAAAAGTTTAGGCAGTTCGACAACGCGTTGATCGGACAGAAATTCTTTCAAGTAAGGCTTGACTGCGGCAGCCGTCGGCGCGTCAGGCGTGCCGAGGTTGAGCAGCAGGACGGCGGTGCGGTTTTGTGCGGTGTAGGCTAAGGGAGGTTCGGTATGGAAACGGGACATGATTGTGCTTTATTAATTAAGAATATTGAGGCCGTCTGAAAAGCAGTTTGAATTAAAACCTGATTTCAGACGACCTTTTAAAGGATTAATCCACACCGCGGGCGCGGTTTTCATGGAATTGCGCCTGCCAATCGGCAAATTTGCCTTGTTCGATGGCTTCGCGCATTTCTGCCATGATGACTTGGTAGAAGTGCAGATTGTGGATGGTGTTGAGCTGTGCGCCCAAGATTTCGCCGACACGGTGCAGATGGTGCAGGTAGGAGCGGCTGAAATTCTGACAGGCGTAGCAGGTGCAGCTTTCATCAATCGGACGCTTGTCGAGTTTGTGTTTGGCGTTTTTGATTTTCAAATCGCCAAAACGGGTAAACAGCCAGCCGTTACGCGCATTGCGGGTAGGCATGACGCAGTCGAACATATCCACGCCGTGTGCCACGCCGTACACCAAGTCTTCAGGCGTGCCGACGCCCATCAAATAATGTGGCTTGTGTTCCGGCAGGATAGGGCCGACGGCGCGCAACATGCGGTACATTTCGGGCTTAGGTTCGCCAACGGACAAGCCGCCGATGGCCAAGCCGGGGAAGTCGAGCTCTTCCAAACCTTTCAGCGATTCTTCACGCAAATCTTCATACATCGCGCCTTGTACAATGCCAAACAGCGCATTTGGGTTTTTCAGGTCTTCAAAAGCCTTTTTGCTTCGTTCCGCCCAGCGCAGGCTCATTTGCAGCGATTTTTGCGCTTGGCTGTGCGTTGCTTCTCCAGGGGTACATTCGTCTAACTGCATCACAATGTCGGAATTCAACACAGTTTGGATTTTCATCGACACTTCGGGCGAGAGGAACAGTTTGTCGCCGTTGATCGGGCTTTGGAAGGTACAGCCTTCTTCGGTCAGCTTGCGCATGTCGGACAACGAGAATACTTGGAAGCCGCCTGAGTCGGTCAAAATCGGCTTATCCCAACCGATAAATTCGTGCAGGCCGCCGAATTGTTCGATGACTTCCAAACCGGGGCGCAGCCACAGATGGTAAGTGTTGCCTAAGATGATTTGTGCTTTGATGTCATGCAGGTTTTGCGGGTTCATCGCTTTGACCGAACCATATGTGCCGACCGGCATAAATACAGGCGTTTCGATTTTGCCGTGGTTCAGTTCCAAAGTACCGCGTCGGGCATGACCGTCTTTTTTGTGTAAGGTAAATTTGAGCATAATAATAAGAGATTGGATGTTCGCGTGTGTGCGAAATGAAAGGGCAGATTATAAAGGATTTTTCGCTGGTTGACGGCTGGATTTTATCTTCTCTAAAACAATGCTTCAGACGGTCTGAATAATAGAAGAAATAAAACAATGAGGCATAAATCAAACAAAATTATCTAGGCCGTCTGAAAAGTATTTACAGATGCTTGCAAAAGGGAACACGCTTCGTTACAATAAGCGCCTTAGATGAAGGCACATAGCTCAGTTGGTTAGAGCACCACCTTGACATGGTGGGGGTCGTTGGTTCGAGTCCAATTGTGCCTACCAAATTTCCATAACGGCTTTATGCCGTTATTTTTTAATGTTTTGGAGCTTTCTGATGTTGAACATTACCTTGCCGGACGGTTCGGTCCGCCAATATGAATCACCCGTTACCGTGGCGCAAATTGCAGCGTCTATCGGTGCAGGTCTGGCAAAGGCAACGGTAGCGGGCAAGGTTAACGGTAAATTGGTGGATGCTTGCGATCCGATTACCGAAGATGCCCACGTTCAAATCATTACGCCTAAAGACAAAGAAGGTGTGGAAATTATCCGCCACTCCTGCGCGCACTTGGTCGGTCATGCGGTCAAGCAGCTCTACCCTGATGCCAAAATGGTTATCGGCCCGGTCATTGAAGACGGATTCTATTACGATATCGCAACTGAAAAACCATTTACGCCTGATGATGTGGCCGCCATCGAAGCGCGCATGAAAGAGTTGATTGCACAAGACTATGACGTCATTAAAGTGATGACGCCCCGTGCAGAAACCATCAAAATTTTCCAAGATCGCGGCGAAGAGTACAAATTGCGTCTGATTGAAGACATGCCTGAAGTGGAAGCAATGGGTATGTATCATCATCAGGAATACGTCGATATGTGCCGCGGTCCTCACGTTCCCAATACCCGTTTCTTGAAAAACTTCAAGCTGACCAAACTGGCAGGCGCATACTGGCGCGGCGACAGCAATAATGAAATGTTGCAACGTATTTACGGTACGGCTTGGGCAAGTAAAGACGAATTGAAAGCCTATATCCAACGCATCGAGGAAGCAGAAAAACGCGACCACCGTAAGCTGGGTAAACAATTGGATTTGTTCCACCTGCAAGATGAAGCGCCGGGTATGGTGTTCTGGCATCCTAAAGGCTGGGCTTTGTGGCAGGTGATTGAGCAGCATATGCGCAAAGAGTTGAATGCTGCCGGTTATAAAGAGGTGAAAACGCCTCAGATTATGGATAAAACCTTCTGGGGAAAATCTGGCCACTGGGAAAACTATAAAGACAATATGTTTGTGACCAGTTCGGAAAAACGCGAATACGCGGTTAAGCCGATGAACTGTCCGGGTCATGTACAAATTTTTAATAACGGCCTGCGCTCATATCGCGATTTACCAATGCGTTTGGCTGAGTTTGGTTCTTGCCATCGTAATGAACCAAGCGGTGCGTTACATGGTCTGATGCGTGTTCGCGGTTTTGTGCAAGATGATGCGCATATCTTCTGTACCGAAGATCAAATCGTTGATGAAGCACGCGCATTCAATGAATTGCTGGTTCGCATTTACAAACAATTCGGCTTCCATGATGTTGCCGTGAAGCTGTCACTCCGCCCTGAACAACGTGCAGGTTCTGACGAAGTTTGGGATAAAGCCGAACAAGGTCTGCGTGATGCATTGACCGCTTGCGGCGTAGAGTGGGAAGAGCTGCCTGGCGAAGGCGCATTCTACGGTCCTAAGATTGAGTATCATGTTA
Source organism: Neisseria sp. HMSC068C12 (assembly GCF_001814095.1). Taxonomy (NCBI): domain Bacteria; kingdom Pseudomonadati; phylum Pseudomonadota; class Betaproteobacteria; order Neisseriales; family Neisseriaceae; genus Neisseria; species Neisseria sp. HMSC068C12. The sequence continues at coordinate 247,309 of NZ_KV814812.1, forward strand.
AAGATGCTTTGGGTCGTTCTTGGCAGTGTGGTACCCTGCAGTTGGACTTCGTATTGCCGGAGCGTTTGAATGCCGAATATGTAACTGAAAACAACGACCGTGCGCGTCCTGTAATGTTGCACCGTGCTATTTTGGGTTCATTGGAGCGCTTCATCGGTATTCTGATTGAAAACCATGCAGGCTCATTCCCATTGTGGCTTGCGCCGGTTCAAATGGTGATTATGAATATCACCGAGAACCAAACAGATTATTGTCGCGAAGTGGCTGCCAAATTGCAGGCTGCAGGCTTCCGTGTCGAATTGGATTTGCGTAACGAAAAAATCGGTTACAAAATCCGTGACAACAGCCAATACCGTTTCCCTTATCAAATCGTTGTCGGCGATAAAGAGAAACAAGAAAACAAAGTTGCGGTACGCCGCAAAGCAGAAGACTTGGGTTCTTTGAATGTCGATGATTTTATTGCGCAATTGCAGCAAGAAATCACTGACGCCCTCGTCAATCATTAATTTTTATAGGAGTATTCATCATCGCTCAAGAACGCGAAGCACGAATCAATGGTGAAATTACCGCCAAAGAAGTGCGATTAATCAGTGAGTCAGGCGATCAGCTTGGTGTCGTTTCAGTTCGTGAAGCTCTGGCTATGGCCGAAGAGCAAGATGTCGATTTGGTAGAAATTTCCCCGACTGCCAAACCGCCCGTATGCAAACTGATGGATTACGGTAAATACAAATACCAACAAGCCAAGAAGCGCGACGAAGCCAAGAAAAACCAAAAGCAGGTACAAATCAAGGAAATTAAATTCCGTCCGGGTACTGATGAAGGCGACTATCAAATCAAGATGCGCAACATCAACCGCTTCCTTGCCGATGGTGACAAAGTCAAAGTGACATTGCGTTTCCGCGGTCGTGAGATGGCCCACCAACAATTGGGCGCCCAACTGCTTGAACGCGTAAAAGAAGAGTTGGCTGAAGTGGCACAAATCGAGTCCTTCCCTAAAATGGAAGGCCGCCAAATGGTGATGATGATTGCGCCTAAGAAGAAATAAAGCTATAATGCAAGGCTTATTTCGATTGCCGCTCGGAATAAGGTTTAATTAGCGGCAAAAACCGTGGTATTTTGGGTTCCAAGTGTTTGAAATTTTATTTCAAAACCCCTTATACCTTATCTAATAACGAATGGAGTTTTCCAATGCCTAAAATGAAAACCAAGTCTAGCGCGAAAAAACGCTTTAAAGTACTGGGTAACGGTGGTGTAAAACGCGGTCATGCGTTCAAAAGTCACATCCTGACCAAAAAAACCACTAAAACTAAACGTCAATTGCGCGGCACCGCTATGGTGGATTCACGCGATTTGGCTTCTGTTGCTAAAATGTTGCCCTACGCTTAAGGAGTTTAGAATATGCCACGCGTAAAACGCGGTGTTACCGCTCGTGCTCGTCACCAAAAAGTCTTCGCGTTAGCCAAAGGCTACCGCGGTCGTCGTAAAAACGTTTACCGTGTTGCCAAACAAGCGGTAATGAAAGCCGGTCAATACGCATACCGTGACCGTCGCCAACGCAAACGTCAATTCCGTCAACTGTGGATCGTTCGTATCAACGCAGGTGCCCGTGAAAATGGTCTGTCTTACAGCAAATTCATGAACGGCCTGAAACGCGCTGCTATCGAAATCGACCGCAAAGTATTGGCTGATTTGGCTGTATTCGACAAAGCTGCATTTGCACAATTGGTTGAAAAAGCTAAAGCTGCTTTGGCTGCTTAATTCGATAAGATTATTTAAAAAGGAAGCGTATGCTTCCTTTTTTCTTTTCTTAAAGAAATCCTATGTAGTTGATTTTCTTTCTTTAAACTCTATTTTTTTATACTAATTTGCGATAAAATAGGCCTCTCTTATCAAACGGATTGGCCGCAGTAAGACAAAAGGCCGTCTGAACGGGTTTGCAATCAAATCCAACAGACGGCTTTGTTGTTTCAGACGGCCTGCCATCAACAAACAGACGATAAACCACCATGGAAAATGTAAACCGTATCGTTGCAGAAGGTATTGCCGCTATTGAAGCCGCGCAAGACTTCAATGCCTTAGAACAAATTAAAGCACGCTATCTTGGTAAAACCGGCGAATTGACCGGACTTTTGAAAACTTTGGGTCAAATGTCTCCTGAAGAGCGTAAAACCATAGGCGCGCACATCAACGAATGTAAAAATCAGTTTCAGACGGCATTTAATAGCAAACGCGATGCCCTGAATGAAGCCAAGCTGCAAGCTCAATTGGCTGCAGAGGCCTTGGATATTACTTTGCCGGGCCGTGCACAAGAACATGGCGGTTTGCATCCAGTTACTTTGACTTTGCAACGTGTGGTTGAGCTGTTTCACGGTATGGGTTTTGAAGTGGCGGACGGCCCTGAAATCGAAGACGATTTCCATAATTTCCAAGCCTTGAATATTCCTGCAAATCACCCAGCGCGTGCGATGCAAGATACTTTCTATGTTGAAAATGGCGACGTTTTGCGCACACACACTTCGCCTATTCAAATCCGCTATATGCTCGACAAAAAAGAGCCACCTATCCGCATTATTGCTCCCGGCCGCGTTTACCGCGTGGACAGTGATGCCACTCACTCGCCTATGTTCCATCAGGCCGAAGGTTTGTGGGTAGAAGAGGGTGTGACTTTTGCCGACTTGAAAGCAGTGTTCACTGACTTTATCCGTCGCTTCTTTGAACGCGATGACCTGCAAGTACGTTTCCGTCCGTCTTTCTTCCCGTTCACCGAGCCTTCTGCCGAAATCGACATCATGGGCGAAAACGGCAAATGGTTGGAAGTCGGCGGTTGCGGTATGGTACATCCTAACGTGTTGAAAAACGTCGATATCGACCCTGAAAAATATACCGGTTTCGCTTTCGGTATCGGTCTCGACCGCTTTGCCATGTTGCGCTACAACGTCAATGACTTGCGTTTATTCTTCGATAACGATTTGAACTTTTTGAAGCAGTTTAAATAAATTTCAGATGGTCTTTTGATAGTCCGTCTGAAAAGTGAATAGATATTACTGATTTCGTCTGATAAAAATTTGTTTCAGACGGCCTAATAGTAGAGAAAATAATATGCAATTTCCTTATTCATGGCTGAGAACCCAAGCCAATCCTGATCTTTCTGCCGATAAACTGGAACATCTTTTGACCATGGCCGGTTTGGAAGTGGAAGAAATCGATACTGCTGCCCCTGCTTTCAGTGGCGTGGTTGTTGCCGAAGTAAAATCCGTTGAAAAACACCCTGATGCAGACCGTTTGAACGTTACCCAAGTTGATGCCGGTACGGGCGAGTTGGTTCAGATTGTTTGTGGTGCGCCGAATGTCAAGCCGGGCATTAAAGTGCCGTGTTCGTTGCCAGGTGCCGTTTTGCCGGGCAATTTCAAAATTAAGCCGACTAAAATGCGTGGTGTGCCATCAAACGGTATGCTGTGTTCGACCAATGAACTGGGTTTGCCTGATGACGGTGTAGACGGCCTGCACATTCTGCCTGAAGATGCGCCTGTCGGTACCAATATCCGTGAATACTTGGATTTGGACGATACGCTGTTTACATTGAAAATTACGCCTAACCGCGCTGATTGCTTGAGTGTTAAGGGTATTGCGCGTGAGGTTTCTGCGTTGACTCAATGTGCGTTTACGCCTGTTGAAATTCAGACGGCCTCTATCGACAGTGAGAAAAAACAGGCTGTCCGTATTGATACACCGGCCGATTGCGGTCGTTTTATCAGCCGCATTATTGAAAATGTCAATGCGAAAGCGGCTACACCCGATTGGATGAAACAACGTTTGGAACGCAGCGGTATCCGCAGCATTTCCGCATTGGTGGACATTGGCAACTATGTGATGCTGGAAATCGGTCAGCCTATGCATGTTTTCGATGCTGACAAGCTGTCAGGCAGCTTGATTGTCCGCCGTGCTCAAAATGGTGAGACTTTGGCGTGTCTGAATGAGAAGACGGTTACTTTGGCGGACAATACACTGGTGGTCGCTGATGAAAAAGGTGCGTTGAGCTTGGCCGGCTTGATGGGCGGCGAGGCAAGCGCGGTTTCTGATGAGACGCAAAATATTGTGTTGGAAGCTGCTTGGTTTGCCCCGGAGATTATTGCAGGTAAATCCCGTCAATACGGTTTTGGTTCGGATTCTTCTTTCCGTTTTGAGCGTGGTGTGGATTGCCGCTTGCAAGCTGATGCCATTGAGCGTGCTACCGAATTGGTGTTGCAGATTTGTGGTGGCGCAGCCGGTGAAATGGTTGAAGCACAAGGCAAATTGCCCGAGGCAAAACAGGTCGAATTGCGTTTAGGCCGTCTGAAAACGGTATTGGGCGTTGAAGTCCCTGCCGATCAAGTCGAAATTATCTTGCAACACTTGGGTTTGAAGCCTGAGAAAACTGCAGAAGGCTTCCGTGTCACTTCTCCTAGCTTCCGTTTCGACATCGAAATCGAAGCCGATTTGATTGAAGAAATCGGCCGCGTTTACGGTTATGAAAATATTCCCGACGACTATACTTCAGGCCGTCTGAAAATGTTGGCTTTGCCTGAAACCAAACGTCCGCGTTTTGCGGTTTATAATGAAATGGCGGCTCGCGGTTACCGCGAAGTGGTCAGCTATGCGTTTGTGGATGAGCAATGGGAGCAAGACTTTGCTGCCAATACCAATCCTATCCGCCTGCAAAATCCGTTGGCGGCGCAGTATGCCGTCATGCGTTCTACGCTTATCGGCGGTTTGGTGGAAGTTTTGCAAAACAATTTGAACCGCAAGCAAAACCGAGTACGCGTGTTTGAGATTGCCCGCGTGTTCAGCAAAGATTCGGCTGATCAATTTGTTCAAAACGAACGTATCGGCGGTTTGTGGTATGGCTCCGTGCTGCCTGAGCAATGGGGCGAGAAAACACGCAACGTGGATTTCTACGATATGAAAGCTGATGTTGAGAGCCTTTTGAAAAGCAAGGAAGTATCCTTTGTTAAGACCGAACATCCGGCATTGCATCCTGGACGTGCTGCTAATATTGTTTCAGACGGCCGAGTAGTTGGTTTTGTTGGCGAGTTGCATCCGAAATGGCTGCAAAAATATGATTTGCCACAAGCGCCGCTGGTATTTGAAATCGATATGGATGCGGTATTGGGTCGTGAGAAAACCCGTTATCAATCCGTATCCAAGTTCCAACCTGCACGCCGAGATTTGGCATTTGTAATGCCTGAAGCTGTGACGCATGATGATTTGTTAAATGTCCTGAAAGCGGCGGCGAACAAGCTGGTTCAAGAAATCAGTGTGTTTGACGTTTACCGCGGTACGGGCGTGCCTGAAGGCATGAAGAGCGTTGCCGTCAAAATCATTTTGCAAGATATGGAAAACACGTTGACAGATGAGGTCATCGAGCCTTTGGTTGCGAAAATGATTAAAGCGGCAGCCGAAAAAGACGCACAGCTTCGCGCTTAAAATAAGATAAAAGTTGTCGCTAAAAATCACTAATAATATTTGATTTTTTGGTGAGGACTTGATTTTTAAAAGAATTTTGGTAATAATTGCACCAGTTTGAATGAAGGTAAACACATGACACTAACTAAAGCAGAATTGGCTGATATTTTGGTCGACAAAGTCAGCAACGTCACCAAGAATGATGCCAAAGAAATCGTCGAGCTCTTTTTTGAAGAAATCCGCAGCACTTTGGCGCGTGGTGAAGAAATTAAAATTTCCGGTTTCGGCAATTTCCAATTGCGCGACAAACCTCAACGCCCTGGCCGTAACCCTAAAACAGGCGAAGAAGTGCCGATTACCGCACGCCGTGTGGTAACTTTCCATGCCAGCCAAAAACTCAAAGGCATGGTGGAGCATTACTATGACAAACAACAATAATCCGGTTATTCCTGCCAAGCGTTATTTTACGTTGGATGAAATGTGCCAATTGGTGCAAATCAGTCCGGCTCAGTTTGCCCAATGGCAACATGAAAATAATGTTGTGATTGGATACGGTGGCGATCGATATACGCGCTCAGATGTTGTTAAGTTGTTGAAACTGAAAGATACGTTTGAACCGTATATCGATACGTTCAGCCGTGGCGCTTTGGATGCAAACGGCAATCCTGCCGCCAATGCGGAAGAAGTCCGTCATGGTCTGACGCAAATTTTGTCTGATTTGGAGCGTCATCTAGGTTCTGAACAACAAAACCATCATGTTGAGCTGTAATCGATAGGGAAACTCTGATCAAAAGTGCGAAAGCATACAAAGATTTGCATAATTGATTCTAATAAAGGCTGTTTGAATGATTTTCAGACGGCCTTTATTGTTTTATATTGCTTTCAAAATATCAGAATCTTGATTGCAAATGATTCTATGAAATAGCCGTAAATGTTATACTTAGCCTCTTGTTTGCCGATTGGGAAGAAACAGTCATTAGATAATGCGGATAAATGCCGCTTTTTCATGGCAGACTGAGGTTTTTAAAACAAATGTAACGGCAGAATAAACAGGCTGCCGGACAACATTCAAATCGATGAAATGGATAGCAGAAAATGAGCAGAATCCAACAAACTTTCTCAGTGCTCAATGGCGCAAAAGCACTGATTCCTTATATTACAGTGGGTGATCCCAACCTTGAGACAACCTTGGCATTGATGCATAGCCTGGTGGCTAATGGTGCTGATATTTTGGAACTGGGTGTGCCGTTTTCTGACCCGATGGCGGATGGCCCGACTATTCAACGTGCGGCTGAAAGGGCGTTGGCAAATCATGTTTCTTTGCACGACGTATTGGAAACAGTACGCTTGTTCCGTCAAACCAATGATAAAACGCCGGTTGTCTTGATGGGCTATTTGAACCCTGTACATAAAATGGGCTATCAGGCGTTTGCGCAAGCGGCTGCCGACGCGGGCGTGGATGGCGTATTGACTGTGGATTCTCCGGTAGAAACCATTACCCCGCTGCATGACTCATTGAAAGCGCAAGGTATTGATTGTATTTTCCTTATTGCGCCAACAACGACTGAGGAGCGTATTCAAACGATTGCCAAAGTAGCCGGCGGTTTTGTGTATTATGTATCGCTCAAAGGCGTGACCGGTGCGGCAAGTTTGGATACTGAAGAAGTTTCGCGTAAAATAGAGCTTTTGCGCAAATACATCGATATTCCGATTGGTGTCGGCTTCGGCATCAATAATGCGGAGAGTGCGCGTAAGATTGGTGCGGTAGCGGATGCCGTTATTGTCGGCAGCCGTATCGTCAAAGAGATTGAAAGCCACGCAGGTAGCGAGGCCGAAGCAGTAGGCGCGTTGGTTAAAGAGTTGAAAGACGCGATTCGCTAAATTTTTCCATTCCATTGTTTCAGACGGCCTTACGTTCAACTGGCCGTCTGAATTCTGAATTCCAAGGAGTCATTCATGAGCTGGCTAGATAAAATTCTTCCTCCGAAAATTAAAAACCGAAGCAGTTCGTCCAGCGTCCCTGAAGGCCTGTGGCACAAATGTCCGTCTTGTTCGGCAACGGTTTATTCAACCGAGTTGAAGCAAAACAGCGAAGTCTGCCCGAAATGTAATCACCACAATCCGCTTTCTGCGCGCGAACGTTTGAATCTACTTTTGGATGAAGAAGGCCGTGAAGAGATTGCAGCCAATATTAAACCGACCGACCCGCTGAAATTCAAAGACAGCAAAAAATATCCCGACCGCCTCGCGGCTGCGCGTAAAGCAACCGGTGAAGACGATGCATTGGTTGTTATGAAAGGCACCATGAACGGCCTGCCTGTCGTAGTGGCTGCGTTTGAATTCCGTTTTATCGGCGGCTCTATGGGTTCGGTCGTGGGTGAGCGTTTCGTTCAGGGTGTACGTCGTGCCGTTGCAGATAATTGTTCGTTTATTTGCGTGGCGGCTTCCGGTGGTGCGCGTATGCAGGAAGGGATTAACTCTTTGATGCAGATGACGAAGACCAGCGCGGCTTTGCATTTGCTGACTGAAAAACGTCTGCCGTTTATTTCCGTATTGACTGACCCGACCATGGGCGGCGTGTCTGCCAGCTTTGCCTTCTTGGGTGATGTGGTTTTAGCAGAACCGAATGCGCTGATTGGTTTTGCCGGTCCGCGCGTTATCGAGCAGACTGTACGCGAAACCTTGCCGGAAGGTTTCCAACGTGCAGAATTCTTGTTGGAGAAGGGGGCAATCGACCAAATCGTCGATCGCCGTTCCATGAAAAAACGTATCAGCGATTTGATTACTTTGTTGCGTCATGAAGGTAAAGTAACTGCTGCTTGATTGGCACAATAAGAAAGGCCGTCTGAAAATAATATTTCAGACGGCCTTTTTGATTATTGAGGATTAAGCAGTCAATGCGGCTTTTAAAATCTTGTTGACTTCACCCATGTCGGCTTTGCCGGCCAGGCGGGTTTTCAATACGCCCATGACTTTGCCCATATCTGCCATGCCTGATGCACCGGTTTCTGCAATGACTGCTTCAACAACAGTCTTGATTTCTTCTGCAGACATCATTTGCGGCAGGTAGCAGTTGAGGATTTCGATTTCCGCGTTTTCTTTGTCAGCCAAATCTTGACGACCGGCTTCGGTGTAGATTTTGGCGCTGTCTTTGCGCTGTTTTACCATTTTGGTCAGGATAGAGATGACTTTTGCGTCATCGGCTTCAGTGCGCTCATCTACTTCAAATTGTTTGATGGCGGCATTAATCAGGCGGATGGTGCTTAAAGACACTTGGTCTTTGGCACGCATGGCGGTTTTCATGTCTTCGGTTAATTGTGTTTTTAGGCTCATAATGTTCTCACTTTATATCAATAAAAAAGTGCCGTCTGAAAAATAAAACACACCGCAAAGCTGCCCTTGCGGTGTGTCGTTTATCACAGGGCAGGCCTGTAATTAGTACATTTTAGGAGGCAGTTGTTGGCTGCGCAGACGTTTTTGCAGACGTTTGGCTGCAGCAGCTTTTTTGCGTTTGCGTTCGGTAGTTGGTTTTTCGTACGCTTCACGGGCGCGCAACTCGGTCAACAGACCGGTTTTTTCTACGGCACGTTTGAAACGACGCATGGCAACTTCAAATGGTTCATTCTCTTTAACACGAATAGCAGGCATTTTATTTCCTTTAAATTTTGTTCAATCAAACCGTTTTAAGAAATAGAGGACGGTTTGTCATAATGGGGTAGTTGTTGTATCGCTGGTTTGCCTAGGGCAGGGCGGGATACGCGCCGTGATGTAAACATCACCTCCTAACAAGTCGGCTTTTGCCGTGCAAGTGACCTTTTCGGTCAGAAACAATCGGGCGATTATCTTATAAACCCGATAGTCTGTCAAGGTTGTAGGCCGTCTGAATGTTGGATTCTGTCTCACTTTTCAGACGGCCTATCGGGTATTAATAGCGGCCGGGAACCGTACCCATACGTTGTTTCAACGAAGTCTGCGGTTCGTTGAACAATGACGCGTAATAAGTCGCGTTGGTCATGACTTTTTTCACGTAGTCACGGGTTTCGGTGAATGGGATGGTCTCGGCGTAGATGGCGCCTTCCAAAGGAGAAGAAGCCTGCCAGTTGCGGGCGCGGCCGGGGCCGGCGTTGTAGCCTGCGGTGGCCATCACTTCGTTATTTTGCAGGCGGCGTTTGGCATCTGCCATGTACCAAGTACCCATGCGGATATTGCCGTCCATGGTGTAGAGTTCGCTGCTGCTCATACCGATTTTGCCGGCGATTTCGCGGGCGGTTGCAGGCATGACCTGCATCAGGCCTTGTGCGCCGACGCTGGATTGTGCGCCCATGACAAAGCGGCTTTCTTGGCGAATCAAACCGTAAACCCATGCCGGGTCAACGCCTGCCTGTGCGGCATAGCGGACGGTCAGGTCTTTAAACGGAGAGAGATAGCGCAGTTTGTAGTTGAGTTTGTGGTCGGTACGGTCTGCGCTGTTGATTGCCATGTCGTAGAACTGGTTGTCAAAAGCGACTTGTGCGGCAGTCAGCAGATTGTCTTCGTTGAAGTCGCGGGTGGCAAAACGCCATTCCGCCTGCGCCTGACGGCGCATTTTGGAATCGCCGTTGCTTTGGCTGTTTTTAAACAGAACCAATGCGCGTTTGATGGCCCCGTCTTCACTCATGCGGCGGACGTCTCTGGAATCGGCATCGGAAACATTGTTGCGCGTATTGATGCGGTGGCCCAGTTCTTCACCTGCCATTACGGCGTAGAAATTGCGGCCGGAAGCGGCGGCTTTTTCGTACATTTCTTTGGCTTGGCTGCTTTTGCCTTGTGCGGCAAAGCTGCGGCCCAGCCAATATTGCCATGTCGGGTCTTTTTGCAGTTTTTCAGGCATATGCTGAATCACGCTTGCCAATTCGTCCCAACGTTGCAGGCGCAAGGCGGCGCGTGCGTACCATTCCAATTGTTCGTCGGTCAATTGCTTGCGGTCGGAAACGCGGCCGTAGTAGCTTAAAGCAGTCGGCATGTTTTGGCTTTGAGCATGGTAGTGGCCCAATACGCCCCATGCGAAGCTGCGTTGTTCGCGGCTGAGGCCGGATTCCATGTCGGACAGGGTGGCAGCGGCAGAAGCAGACTTGCGTGCATCTTTGCCGATTACGCTCAACAGGCTGTATTCGGTCGCACCTTGCGCGCTACCTTCAAAGGGGCTGCCCAATGCGGCGGCGAGGTTGCGTGCATCTGTGGTTTGACTGTTGCTCAACAAGCCACGCACGCGACGCCATGCGTCGTTGGTGTTCAGACGGCCTGAAGCTGCCGCGCTTTCAACCAAGCGGGTACAACCGGCAGGCAGTTTGCCGGTAACGCGAACCAGCTCGGCGGCTTTACTGTAATTGCCGCTGCTCAAATCGGCATAACATTGCACTTCTTGGGCGACGCCAGCGGCGTTCAATTTACTGAATTCTTGACGGAACAAATCCCATTGGCCGCGCGCGCCCAAGGTTTTCAGCCATTCGTTGCGGACGTTTTCAGCCATTGCGCTGTCGCTGGCTTGGGATAAAAATTGTTGTACCCAAGCATCGTCACCGCGTTTGGCGGCATCGATGGCGCTTTGGTATTGGCTGTAATCGGACAGGACTTTGGATTCGCTGTCGGTGCGGCGTGAAGGAATAGAAGTGGATTTAGGCTGAACGACGGTTTCGGTTTTCGAAGCAGTCGGTGTGTTTTGGGTGGCGCACGCCGATAAAACAGCGGCGGTAATCAAGCTGAGGGAGAGAGGGAAAAGACGTTGAACGTTCATTAGATACCGTGTCGTTTTTAGAATCAAAATAGTTGCTTATTTTAAATGATTTATGCGGAATAACCGAATTACAAACCGATATTTACATTTTCAAAGCCAGGAAATGACTAAAGCCGTCTGAAATATGAAACACTTTTGAGGTATTCCTAATTCAGACGGCCTGTTATGAAGGAAGTCGTCAATCGGGTTTGTGTTCGATATATTCTTGCGGTTTGTCGGCTTTGCTGGTGCGTGTAACCGTATATTCGCCTTCGATAATGTCTTCATCATCTTTGGCAGAGCTGTAAGTCTGGCGGCTTTGGAAAGACTGCGTAGAAGAAACGGCCGCGTTGCCTTTAAACGGAATCAGCAAGAGTAGGGCAACGGCGGTTGAAATAAAACCGGGGCTGAGCAGGAAAACCGCGGCAGCAGTATAGCGAATCGGCCACAGCATCTGATAGAGGGAAATGTTTTGGCCGCTGCGGACGGCTGCGCCAGCGAGTAAAAGGCCAGAGATGCCGGTATGGCGCAGCATAAAGATACCGCTGATAAAGCTGAGAGCCATCACAAACAGCGTCCAACCACCGCCAAGCCAGTCGGCAACCCAGACGATGGACATGATTTCCAAAAAGATTAAAACCAAAAAACCGATTCCAAAATACTGCATAAGTGTTTGTTCCTTCATTCAACGGATAGTGTCGATTGTGTTCTATCTAGATAAAGATAAACCTTATTTTTTCAAGCAAATGCTGTGTGAAAAAGGGTAAACGGGCGATGAGGCCGTCTGAACGGAGATAAAAAGAAGGTAGATGTTCCAGACGGCCTTTAGATATTTTATCGCATCACATTGTTCCAATCACTTTCAAAATAACTGACGAGAATTTGGTTGTTCAAATAATTTGCTTCCACCTTGCGCCTTGCCATATCGGGCGGAAAACGGAACATTTCAGCGACGGTCTGGGCATTGAGATAGCGGGTGGGTACGTCGAATTTTTGCGGAATGGGGAAGTTTTGGTCAAACCCTGCCAACACAAATCCCCATTCGCCAAAGGAAGGGACGTAAACATGATAGGGCGCGGTATTCAATTTGGCCGCTTCGAGGGTGGCAACGACCGACCAGTAGGCGTTAGGGGCGAAATAAGGCGAAGTCGATTGCACAACAATCTTGCCTTGCGGCTCAAGATGGCGGGCAACGAGGCGGTACATGGGGACGGAGTAGAGTTTGCCCAGCGAGAAATTGGATGGGTCGGGTAGGTCGATGATGATAACGTCGAATTTTTCAGACGACCCTTCCAGCCATTTGGCGGCATCGTCGTTGACGACGTGCATTTTGGGATGGGACAGCGAGCCTTGGTTGAGTGCGCTCAAGGTGGCGGAGGTTCTAAAAGTGGCGGTCATGTCGGGGTCGAGATCGACCAAAGTAACATTTTTGACCTGCGGATATTTCAAGACTTCGCGTGCCGCCAATCCGTCACCGCCGCCGAGAATCAGGACGCGTTCGGCATTGGGAACCATCTGCATGGCAGGCAGGACGAGTGCTTCATGGTAACGGGCTTCGTCGCGTGAGGAGAATTGCAGGTTGCCGTTGATATAGAGGCGGGTGTCGTCTTTCCAGCGGGTCACGACCAGCCGTTGGTAGGGCGAATGGCTTTGATAGACAACGGGATCGCCGAAATAGCTTTGTTCGGCTTTGAATGAGATGCGGTCGGCGTAGGCGAAGGCGGCGGCGAGGACGGACAAGACAATCAGCGCGCGCAGGCGGATGGCGCGGTAGCGGGGTAGCTCGGCTTTGAATACGCGCGCGGTCAGGTAGGCAACGGCGGCGTTGAGGATGCCGAACAAAAGGGCGGAACGCGCCATGCCGAGTTTGGGTGCGAGGAGGAGCGGGAAGAGCAGGGAAACGGCGAGTGCGCCCAAGTAGTCGAAGGTCAATACTTTGGAAACGAGTTCTTTAAATTCCGCACCTTTTTGGTTTAACACGCGCATGACCAAAGGAATTTCCATGCCGACAACCATGCCGACAATCAGTACAAAAGCGTAGAGCAGGGTGCGGAACGGGGCGGCGGATAAACCGAAGGCCACAAATAATGCCAGTGCGGAAATACCGCCGATGATGCCGACCAGAAGTTCGATTTCGATAAAGCGGTGCAACACGTCTTTATCTTTGATGTATTGGGTCAGGTGGGCACCGATACCCATTGAAAACAGATAAAGCCCGATGACGGAGGAAAACTGCAAAATACTGTCGCCCAAAAGATAGCTTGCGAGCGCGGCGATGATGAGCTCATAAGCGAGGCCGCAGCTGGCGACGATAAAAACGGAGATGATGAGGGTGCGGTGGGCGTTCATGATGACGTTTTTGTTGCTTGAGTGTGGGCAATGTAATGATTTTTAAGGTGGGCTGCAAGTTTAATTATAGGATGTAGAAAAGGCCGTCTGAACAAATTGTTTCAGACGGCCTTTAATCTGTCAGGCATTAATAGCGGTGTTTGAATACCATGCCCACGGCGTAAGAAGATTTTTTCGGCAAATCTTCTTCGTATTTCGGATTGACGTTTTCTTTCAACCAGCCGGCGCCGAGTGTGGCAGTTGTCCGTTTGGAGAAGCTGTAATCGGTGCTGACGGCGACGTGTTTGTAGTCTTCGCCGATAGAGCTTTTACCGTAGGCAAAGCCGATTTGAGGTTTGAAATTGCCGATTTTATATGAACCCGACACCATAAATTCTTTGGTGTTGTTGATTTCTTTGTCTTCGTGTTTTATTTTTATACCATTCTTCTCCTCCTCCCATGGCCCCCAGCAGCTAAAGCCGTCGCAAGTATTTTTGGCGTATTGGAACGCGGCATCGACGGAGATTTTGTCTTTGCTGTATCCGGCCATGAATGCGTGGGCTTGGAAGTCTTTGGTTTCGGTCGGAGAGTCGTTGGGTGCGTATTCGGCAGCGTAGTGCGCGTTAAAGCCGTTGTTGGGGTGGTAGTAGTCCACACCCCAGCCGAAGACCCAGTCACCGTCACGTTTTTTGTCCGGATTCCAGTTGTTGTTATTGCGCGCGGCATTGGAACCGGGGGAAACGTTGAATTTGAATTGGAAGCCGTTTTTCCAAGGCGACTCATAAGCCATGGAAACACGGCGTTGGCCGAAGCGGGAAATTTTGCCGAACTCCAAAATCGGGCTGTTGGTGTCGAACGGGTTCAGATAAATGCTGTTCATGGGCGTACTGATGTAGCCCATTTTGACGGTGCCGAGGTTTTTGTAGCTGTTGAGCGCGACGTATGAGTCGGCAGTACCCCAGCCGCCCCAGCGGTCGGAATCGAAGTAAATAAAGGAGCCAAGTTGCCATTTCAGCCATAAGTCGTTGTTGAGTCGTACTTCATCGGAGAGATAAAGACTGGAACTTTTATCGGAAATGGTTGTAGAGGTTACACTGGTTTTATTGTTGTGTTCGACCTCGGTCATGATGTAGATGGTGCCGCTCATTTTAGGTTCGGCGTGGGCGGCGCTTATGGAAGAGCCTATGAGGGCAGTGGCAATAAAGTAAGATAACTTCTTCATTTGATTCTCCTTTTTATGTCTTTTTCTTGCTTATGGCGAAAGAGTTCGGATAATCTTATTTGACAAATCATAAAAAATCAATACATTTGTAACTTATCGTAGGATAAATTGAAAAATAGTTTTCAGTTACGTATTTTTGTGTTAATTTGCCGACAATCTTAGACGGCTATTATTATTTCGATGGAATATGTGGTTTAAAACACTATTTTCATGGTTTGAAATAGATGATTTAACTATGCTGGAGAACTTCTAAATAAATGTAGTTGAGTGTAGTTTGAATAATTAGGCCGTCTGAAAAAGAAGAATACCCAAAAGAAGGAATGAAATATGGCCGGAAAAACCTATCCGCTGTTGGCTGCATCATTGGCTGCCGTATTCGCATTGTCGGCGTGCAGCCGCGATGTTAAGCCTGCTCCTGAGTTTAAACGTACCGATTATGAGCGCGTGGTGGTCAGCAACGGTGTTGAGCCGGGTACGCTGGATCCTCAAATGAGTGGCGATATGGCGGCCGGTGCGATTATCCGTCAGTTGATGGATGGTTTGGTCGGTACGGATGCCGAAGGTAAAACCATTCCTGCTTTGGCGGAAAAATGGGAGAGCGAGGGCGAGCGTATTTGGACCTTCCATCTGCGTGATGCCAAATGGAGCAATGGCGATCCGATTACCGCCGAAGATTTCGTGTACAGCTTTCGCCGTCTTGCCGATCCAGCCACCGGCGCACCTTTCGGCAGCTATTTGGTCGATGCCCAAGTGGAAAATGCGGAAGATATATTAAACGGCAAAGCCAAGCCTGAGACATTGGGTGTCAAGGCGTTGGACGCAAAAACCCTGCAATTTACGCTGATTGCGCCGGTACCTTATTTCCCCGATATGCTGATTCAGCAATTCACTTTCCCAGTTCATCGCGCCACTGTCGAAAAATACGGCAATAAGTGGACGCAGCCCGGTCATTATGTTTCCAGTGGCGCTTATCTGTTAACGGATTGGAAAGTCAACAGCCACATCAATATGGAACGTAATCCCAATTATTACGATAAAGACAAAGTGGCCATTCCAAAGGCGGTTTTTCTGTCAGGCAGCGGCGAGTACAACCGTTATCGCGCCAATGAAATTGATGTGACTTACGGCATTCCCAGCGATCAGGTCAAAGTGGCGGATATTGAGTTTCCAGGCCAAGTAAGACGCACGACTTCTTTGTGCAGCTGGTATTTGGAGCCGAACCACGAAGCGGCGCCGTTTAATGATCCGCGCGTCCGCAAGGCGCTCAATATGCTGACGCGCCGCGACATTGTCGTTAAAGTGGGCGGCCGCGGCGATACGCCTGCGTTCCAATTGACGCCGCCGCAAATGCAGGGCGTGATTCCCGTTTATCCTGAGTGGAAAGAGTGGACGCCTGAAAAACGCATCGAAACCGCGCGCAAACTGTTGAACGAAGCAGGCTACAACGATGACCATCCGCTTGAGTTCGATATTTTGTACAGCACCAGCGAAGCGTCCAAAAAACAAATTACTGCCGTGCAGTCGGTGTGGAAAGCCGCCATTCCGTTTATCCGTCCGACTTTGTCCAACGAGGAATGGAAAACTTATTTGGATACGCGCGCGCAAGGCAATTTCAAGGTTTCGTTCAGCGGCTGGTGTTCCGATTTCAACGATCCGGCGGGCATGCTCAATATCTTGAAATCCAACAACTCAAACAATGCATTCCGCTACAAAAGCGCGGCGTTTGATACATTTATGAACAATACGCTGAAAGATGGTGTCAGCAAGGAAGCGCGCAGCCAGCTCTATGCCGATGCGGAGAAGCAGCTTCAAGAAGACGCTGCACTGATTCCGCTGTATCATCAGGTTGAAGTGCGTATGGTCAAACCCGATATTATCGGCTATTCCGACAAAGACCCTTTGCGGAACTACACGGTCAAGAGCTGGTCGTTCGCACCGAAAAAATAGATTGATTATAGACAGTACAAGTTTTCAGACGGCCTTAATGACAGAGGCCGTCTGAAACAACAGGAGACATAACACATGAAATCTGTACAACAACGTTTGTCCGCTTTACACGAAGCCATGAAAAAACATGGCGTGGACGCGTTTGTCATTCCTTCCGCCGATCCACACCTTTCCGAATACCTGCCCGAGCATTGGCAGGCACGCCGCGATTTTTCCGGCTTTACCGGTTCGGCCGGCACTTTGGTGGTAACCGCCGATAAAGCAGGCGTGTGGACCGACAGCCGCTATTGGGAACAGGCTGGCCAACAGCTTGCGCCAAACGGCATCGAGCTGCAAAAAATGGGCGTTGATGCGCCTTATACCGAATGGTTGGCACAAAATCTGCCCGAGGGCGCCGTCGTCGGCGCGCCTGCCGATATGTTCGCACTCAGCGGCGAGCGCGGTTTGAAACAGGCACTTGCCGCCAAAAACATCCGCCTCGAATATCCTGAAACTTTGTTGGACGAAGTATGGGACGACCGTCCTGCATTGCCGACTCCGGAAATCTACGTTCACCATCCCGACTACGTTTCCGAAACTGCGGCCGAAAAACTGGCCCGTATCCGTACGGCCATGAAAGAGCAGGGCGCAGATGCACATTTGGTTTCTTCTTTGGATGACATTGCTTGGATTACCAATCTGCGCGGTGATGATGTGCCGTTCAACCCTGTGTTCTTGTCCCATCTGTTTATCAGTCAAGACAAAGCCGTATTGTTTACCGATGCAGGCCGTCTGAAAGCCGAATCTGCCGAAGCTTTGAAAGCGGCAGGTTTTGAAGTATTGCCTTATGCGCAAGCGGCGGACTATTTGGCAGGCGTTAAGGGCGCATTGCTGATTGATCCGAACAAAACCGCTGTCGGTACTTTGCGCCGCCTGCCTGAAGACGTCCGTTTGATTGAAGCCATCCACCCAAGTACATTCTTCAAATCAGTCAAATCCGATGCCGACATTACCCATATCCGCAATACCATGGCGGAAGACGGCGCGGCATTGTGCGGCTTCTTTGCCGAGTTTGAACAAATCTTGGCAGACGGCGGCGAATTGAGCGAGCTGGACATCGACGGCATGCTCTATAAACACCGCAGCCAACGTCCCGGCTTTATTTCGCCAAGTTTCGACACCATCGCCGGCTACAATGCCAATGCCGCCTTGCCTCATTACAGCGCGACACCGGAAAACAACAGCAAAATCAAAGGCGACGGTATGCTGCTGATTGACTCCGGCGGCCAATACTGGGGCGGTACGACCGACATCACGCGTGTGGTGCCTGTCGGCAATCCGAGTGCGGCCATGAAGCGCGATTACACTTTGGTGTTGAAAGCGCATATTTCTCTGGCGGAAACCATTTTCCCTGAAAACATCAAAGGCCCGATGATTGATGCCATCTGTCGTAAATCACTCTGGCAGGCGCAATGTGATTACGGTCACGGTACAGGTCATGGCGTGGGCTATTTCCTCAATGTGCATGAAGGTCCGCAAAGCATTGCCGTTGCCGCCGTGCCGCAACCGCATCACGCGATGAAGTCAGGCATGCTGACTTCCAACGAGCCGGGTCTTTACCGTCCGGGCAAATGGGGTATCCGTATCGAAAGCCTGGTAATCAACCGTCCGGTTGAAAACCCAGAGGAAACCGAGTTCGGCAAATTCCTGTATTTTGAGACCGTTACCCTCTGTCCAATCGATACGCGCCTGATCGATACCAAACTGATGACCGGCAGCGAAATCGAATGGCTGAACCAATATCACGCCGAAGTGCGCCGCCGTCTCGAGCCTTTGACAGAAGGCGCGGCCAAAGCATGGCTGATTGAACGCACCAAACCTTTGGCGCGTTAACGTGAAAGGCCGTCTGAAACGGCGGATACAAAGTTTCAGACGGCCTTATCACAACAATTATCTAAAAACTAAAAAACCTTACCCGACTCCGAATAAAAACAATAACCCGGTCGGAATAGAGAGAGAAACCGGCGCGGCGACGTTACAGACGCCTGCTGCCATTCATCCGATTTCCGCTTCAGGTCAGCTTTGTTTTCACGAGTCCGGTATGTTCAGACAGGACAGCCTGATTATGTTGAAATTCATCATCAAACGGATATGTGCTTCCATCCCGACCATGCTGGTGTTGATTACCGTATCGTTTTTTCTGATGCGGCTTGCACCGGGCAGCCCGTTCACAGGCGAACGCAATTTGCCGCCTGCGGTCATGGCCAACATCGAAGCCAAATACCACCTCAATGACCCGATGTACCTCCAATATTTCCACTACCTCAAGCAGTTGGCGCAGGGGGATTTGGGGCCGTCGTTCAAATATAAAGATTTCAGCGTTAATGAGTTGCTTGCCCAATCCCTGCCAGTATCGGCAGAACTTGGTTTCTACGCCTTTTTGATTGCCGCCATCTTCGGCATGTTTATCGGCATCATCGCCGCCTTAAAACAAAACAGCTGGCTGGATTATTCGCTAATGAGCGGCGCGATGACCGGTATCGTTGTTCCCAGTTTTGTGATGGCGCCGGTATTGGTGCTGGTGTTTGCTGTCAGACTGCAATGGCTGCCTGCAGGCGGCTGGAACGATGGCGCACTGATGAATTTGATTCTGCCTGTCGTTACTTTGTCCATCGGTTATGTGTCCAGTATCGCGCGGATTACGCGGGGTGCGATGATTGAAGTATTGAACAGCCCCTTTATCCGTACGGCACGCGCCAAAGGCCTGCCCATGAGCCGCATCATCCTGCGCCATGCGCTGCGTCCCGCCATGCTGCCGATTGTTTCTTTCTTAGGCCCGGCATTCGTTGGCATCATTACCGGCTCCATTGTGATTGAAAACGTGTTCGGTATTCCCGGCGTCGGACAATTATTTGTCAACGGCGCGCTCAACCGCGACTACGGCATGATTTTGGGTTTGACGATTTTGGTGGGCATTATGACCATTTTGTTCAACGCCATCCTCGATATTCTGTATGCCATTATTGACCCGAAAATCCGTTATTAATCCCATTTGCGCAAAGGCCGTCTGAAACGTTCAGACGGCCTGAAGAAAGAATAAAAAGCGAGAGAGAACATTATGTTATTCAAAAAGAAGCAGACTCAGGCCCTCGCAGAGGCAGCAGAATACGCCCAAGTGCACGGCAAAAGCCTGTGGAGCGACGCATGGCGGCGTTTTAAACAAAACAAAGCGGCGGTGTACAGCATTATTATCCTGTTGCTGATCAGTATTTTTGTGATTGTGGCACCATGGATTGTCCGCTACACCTACGACTTCACCGACTGGGACAATATGCAGATTCCGCCGTCCCTTTCTACTCATCACTATCTGGGTACGGACTTGCTCGGCCGTGATTTGCTGTCGCGTGCGGCAACCGGCGGACGTATTTCCTTGCTGGTCGGTGTGGCCGGCGCATTGGTGGCTGTTGTCATCGGTACGCTTTATGGCGCGATTGCCGGCTTTATCGGCGGTAAGCTCGATTCGCTGATGATGCGCTTTTTGGAAATTTTGAACGCGTTTCCGTTTATGTTTTTCGTCATTCTGCTGACCACATTCTTCGGCCGCAACTTGCTTTTGATTTTTGCCGCCGTGGGTTTGGTGTCTTGGCTGGACGTGGCGCGTATCGTGCGCGGCCAAACCTTGAGCTTGAAGCATAAAGAGTTTGTCGAAGCGGCACGTGTGAGCGGCGTGGCAAAACGTAAAATCGTAACGCGCCACATTATTCCGAATGTTTTGGGTGTGGTGATGGTGTATGCCTCTTTGCTGGTACCGGGCATGATTATGTTTGAATCCTTCTTGAGCTTCTTGGGCTTGGGTGTGCAAGAGCCGATGACCAGTTGGGGTTCGATGCTGCAAGAAGGCGCAATTTCGATGGAAGCCGCACCATGGCAGCTGCTCGTGCCGAGTTTCTTCTTGGTAACCACTTTGTTCTGTTTCAACTTTATCGGCGACGGCCTGCGCGATGCGCTCGACCCGAAAGACCGCTAAACCACAACCAAAAGGATAATCAAAATGACAAAACAGTTACTGGTTGTAGAAAATCTGGACATCAATTTTGAATTGCATGAAAAAAACGTGCACGCCGTGCGTAATGTCAGCTTTAAAGTGGCAGAGGGCGAAACATTGGCTTTGGTCGGCGAGTCCGGCTCGGGCAAGTCTGTAACATCTATGTCCGTTATGCGCCTGTTGCCTGAAAAGTTTGCCCGTTATGGCAAAGATTCGCGCATTACTTTTGACGGCATTTCCATTTTGGATGCCGATGAGAAAACCCTGCGTGATTTGCGCGGCAACCGCATCAGCGTGATTTTCCAAGAGCCGATGACCTCGCTCAATCCGTTTATGCGTATCGGTGCGCAACTGATTGAAGCGGCGCGTGTGCACAATAAAAAGCTCGGCCGCAAAGAAGCAGGGCTGAAGGCATTGGCATTGTTGGAGCGTGTGGGCATCAAAGAAGCCGAACGCCGCATGAAACAATATCCACACGAGTTTTCCGGCGGCCAGCTGCAACGCATCATGATTGCCATGGCACTCATTAATGAACCTGACCTGCTGATTGCCGACGAACCGACCACGGCTTTGGATGTAACCATTCAAGCCGAGATTCTCGATTTGCTCCACGATTTGCAACAGCAAATGGGCATGGCGATTATCTTCATTACCCACGATTTGGGTTTGGCGGAACACTATTCCAAAACCGTCTGCGTCATGCGTAACGGCGAAATTGTCGAGCGCGGCAAAATCAAAGAAGTTTTTGCCCATCCGAAGCACGAATATACCGCCGAACTCATCAATGCCATTCCCAAAGGCATGAAAGAGCCGGAAGAAAACAACGCCGGTGTGTTAATCGATGCCGATAATGTCAATGTTTCTTTCGTATTGAAGCAAAGCTTTTTTGGCAAGCCGCTCAAAACTTTCGACGCCGTCAAAGGCATCAGCCTCAAAATAAAAGAAGGGGAAACATTGGGCGTTGTCGGCGAGTCCGGTTCCGGAAAATCCACGCTGGGCAAAGCCGTCATGCAGATGCTGCCTTATACCGGCCATATCTTCTTTGAAGGCAAAGACCTGAAAAACTATACAGCCGAGGAAGCATGCCGTCTGAAATCGCAACGGCAAATTGTGTTCCAAGATCCGTTCGGTTCGCTTTCCCCACGCCTTACAGTTGGTGAAATTATTGGTGAAGGTTTGACGGTTCATCATCCTGAGATGACTAAAAAAGAACGTATCCAGCGCGTTTTGGAAGTCATGAAGGAAGTGTCCCTGCCGCTTGACGCGCTCAACCGTTATCCGCATGAATTCTCCGGCGGCCAGCGTCAGCGTATAGCTATTGCACGCGCCGTTATCCTGCGCCCGAAATTCATTCTTTTGGACGAGCCGACTTCTGCACTTGACCGTTCCGTACAATCCAAAGTAGTCGAGCTTTTGCGCGATTTGCAAAAGAAATACGGCCTGACTTATATGTTCATCAGTCATGATTTGTCTGTCGTGCGCGCCGTTAGCGATAATGTGATCGTGATGAAGCAGGGCGAAATGGTTGAGTACGGCAGCGCGGATCAGATTTTCCACCATCCGCAAAACGATTACACCAAACGTTTGATTAACGCCGCATTTGATTTGTAGAAAAGGAAAAGGCCGTCTGAAAAGAAATTTTCAGACGGCCTTTTTAAGCGGAGGCTTTTTTCATCTAATGAGCGATTGCTTATGCCTGTACGGCATCCAATGCCTGCGCCAAGTCGGCAAGCAAATCGTCGATATGCTCGATACCCACGCTCAGGCGTACCATGTCGGGGCTGACGCCTGCTGCGGCGAGTTCTGCATCGTCAAGCTGACGGTGGGTCGTTGTGGCAGGATGGGTAGCCAGCGATTTGGCATCGCCGATATTCACCAAACGCAGGAAGAGTTGCAGTGCGTCAATGAATTTCGCGCCGGCTTCACGACCGCCTTTAATACCAAAACTCAGCAAACCTGAGGCTTTTCCGCCGTAGTCGCGGTCAATCAAAGCTTTATACGGACTGTCAGGCAGTGCAGGATAGTTCACCCATTCGACCCGCGGATGTTTCTTTAAGAATTCGGCTACTTTTAGGGCGTTTTCGCAATGACGTTCCATACGCAGGGCGAGGGTTTCCAAACCTTGAAGCAGTAAAAATGCGCTGTGCGGAGACAGGGCGGCACCGGTATTACGCAATGGGACGACACGGGCACGGGCGATATAGGCTGCCGCACCAAAATGTTCGCAGTAGTTTACGCCGTGGTAAGACGGATCAGGCTGATTGAAGGTTTTTTCAAAACGCGGATTGCCTGCCCATTGGAATTTGCCGCCGTCGATAATGGCACCGCCAATCGTTGTGCCGTGGCCGCCGATGTATTTTGTCAGAGATTGGATAACAATGTCGGCTCCGTGTTCTATCGGGCGGAACAATGTAGGCGTAGCAACGGTGTTGTCCACCATTAGTGGTAGCCCTTGAGCGTGCGCGGCTTGGGCGAATGCTGGAATATCAACGACATTGATGGCAGGATTGCCGATAGATTCGCAATACACCAGTTTGGTGCGGCTGTCGGTATTGGCGGCGATTTCTTCGGGTTTGGCCGGATCGATAAAGCGTACTTCTATGCCTTGGCGCGGCAGGCTGTGAGCAAAGAAATTGTATGTGCCGCCGTAGAGGGTTTTGGTTGCAATGATGTTGTCGCCTGCTTCAGCCAAGGTTTGAACGGCATAGGTAATTGCCGCCATACCGCTGGCGACAGCCAATGCGGCGATACCGCCTTCCAAACGGGCAACGCGTTCTTCCAAAACGGCAGTGGTCGGATTCATCATACGGGTGTAGATATTGCCCGCTACATCAAGGTTGAACAAGTCTGCGCCGTGTTGCGTGTTGTCGAAAGTGTAGGAAGTGGTTTGGTAAATGGGGACAGCAGCGGATTTGGTAGTTGGTTCGGATTGATAGCCTGCATGCAGGGCAATGGTTTCCCGTTTCATTTAAATATCCTTGTAGCGATTAAATAATGATAAATAGAGGCCAGCAGATTCGGATTTGAAGGGCAAACTTTCCATAACGGAAAAGTTCGGTATGTAGCAGCATACAGCCTTTCCTATAAGAAAGATTACCCTGAGCGACACTCAACTGACCCAAGAAGAACGATATCACATTCAAGACCTGTCCTACCACCACACCATCATCGAATGACACCCCATCATAATGCCGTTTACCGCGACCTTCTCCAAGATAAAAGCAACGGCAGTACTCTTTGGCAACAGCTCAGAATATGCAGCAAACCCTACCGCAAATGATACGGCAGCACACGGCTCTGAGGCAAAATGCACGATCGCGTCGGCATAGGAAAAGCCCCACATGGTTGAGCAAAAATTCCGCATTGGTGATGGGTAGGCAGATACCATTGACGGCAAAGATTAGAAAAGCGGAGACCTTGGCAAAAATCCCTCAAATTCCTAAATGTCTGGGTAGGACTTTAGGGATTTGGGGGAGTTTTAAAGGTTTTAGGCCGTCTGAAACTGCGTTATAGAAAGTTTCAGACGGCCCTTGGGTATTCTTTGGATTTGAAAATAAAAAAAGACTTGAATCATCAAGTCTCGCATTTCATTTTTACTGGATAAAAAATATCAAGAATGGCGGAAGCGGTGAGATTCGAACTCACGGAGGGCTATCAACCCTCGACGGTTTTCAAGACCGTTGCATTAAACCGCTCTGCCACGCTTCCGTTCTTGAAGCCGTAATACTAATGGAACTTACGGCCTTTGCCAAGAGGTATTTTAGAAAAAATATCTAGGATTCTGTTTTTATTTAGATTGTTCTTTACGCATGAATACCCATTCGGCTTCGTTTGAAGCTGCTTCATTGAATGAATAGCCTTCGTAGTCGAAGTTTTTGAGCATTTCAGGCTCGGTAATGCCGTGTTCTGCCGCGTAGCGCACCATCAAACCGCGCGCACGCTTGGCGTAGAAGCTGATGATTTTGTATTTGCCGTTTTTCTCGTCTTTAAAAATCGGCGTAATCAGGCGTGCGTTGAGTTTTTTGGTGTTGACGGATTTGAAATATTCTTGTGAGGCGAGGTTGATTAAAACGTTGCTACCGGCCTGCTTCAGTGTTTGGTTGAGCAGGTCGGTAATTTTATCGCCCCAAAATTCGTAGAGGTTTTTACCGCGCGAGTTGGCAAAGACCGTGCCCATTTCCAAGCGGTAGGGCTGCATCAAGTCGAGCGGGCGCAGTACGCCGTATAGGCCGGAGAGCAGGCGGACGTGTTGTTGCAGGTATTCGATTTGCTCCGGCTTGAGTGTATCGGCGGCGATACCTTCATAGACGTCGCCGTTGAACATAAATACGGCCTGCTTGGCGTTTTCAGGTGTAAACGGCGTGTGCCATACGGCATTGCGTTCGGCGTTGAGCAGGGCTATTTTGTCGGAAACGTGCATCAGCTCGGCGATTTGTTGAGGGGCAAGCTGACGCAACTCCTGCATCAGGATTTCTGCTTCGGGCAGAAGGTCGGGCTGGGTAAAGCTGCTGACGGGGGAGGGGTCTTTTTCGTTGAGGTTTTTGGCTGGGGATAAGACAAAAAACATAATAATTTCGGCTTTGAAATGAATAATGTGTGGGATTGTAGGTTTAAAATCGAGGAAGAACAAGACGGGCTAAACGCATTAATTGAATGCTTTTATTGAAACGTATTTCTGTTGAAAGTAAAATTCGAAGCTTCCACCTGTTTCTGACATTTCTACTTGAGGAGAATATCATGTCTAAAACCATTATCCATACTGACAAAGCCCCTGCCGCAATTGGTGCATACAGCCAAGCAGTCCGCGCAGGCGATACGGTTTATATGAGCGGTCAGATTCCTTTGGATCCGGCCACAATGACTGTGGTCGGTAATGGTGACTTCCGTGCCGAAGCCGTGCAAGTATTTAAAAACCTGCAAGCCGTAGCCGAAGCGGCCGGCGGTTCTTTGAACGATATCGTCAAACTCAATGCTTATTTGACTGATTTGGCCAACTTTGCAGTGTTTAATGAAGTGATGGCTGAATTTATCGAGCAACCTTTCCCTGCGCGTGCGGCAGTTGGTGTGGCCAGCCTGCCTAAAGGCGTTCAGGTTGAAGCGGAAGCAGTATTGGTTTTAAACGCATAATTGATGTTTTAGACGGCCTGAGCTGGGCTTGAGGCCGTCTGAAAAGAATAACAACGGAAAACAATAATAATGGCACATTACGCAATCGGAGACATTCAAGGCTGCTTTGACGAACTGACTTTGCTGCTTGCCAAAATCGGCTTTAATCATGGTACGGACACCCTTTGGCTGGTCGGAGATATTGTCAATCGCGGCCCGAAATCATTGGAAACCTTGAAATTTGCCAAAGAACACGACAGCAGTGTGCAAATGGTTTTGGGTAATCATGATTTGCATCTTTTGGCAGTCGGTTGCGGTGAAGGCACGCTCAAGCGCAGCGATACGGTTGAGCCGATTTTGACCCATCCCGAGAGTCAATCCCTATTGGACTGGCTGCGTCATCAACCGCTTTTGGTGCGCGGCAACAGGCATGTGATGGTGCATGCCGGTATTTTGCCGCAATGGTCGGTTGATAAGGCCGAAAGCCTTGCCCGTGAAGCCGAGGCTGAATTGCAAGGTAAAAAATACAGAAAATTTTTTGGCAAAATGTACGGCAACAAGCCGACTGCGTGGACGGATGATTTGACCGGCTACGAGCGCCTGCGGATGATTGTCAATGTCTTTACCCGTATGCGTGCGCTGACGTACAAAGGCGAATTGGATTACGAATATAAATCCACTTTGAAGAAAATGCCGCTTTACCTGCGCCCTTGGTTTAAAGCGCCTGATAGGCAGAATTTGGATTATATTACCGTGTTCGGGCATTGGTCGTCGTTGGGCTACGTTAACACAGACCAAGTAATTGCTTTGGATACCGGTGCGTTGTGGGGCGGAGAGCTGACAGCGGTCAATTTGGATACCAACGAAGTGATACAGGTACCGTCATTGGGCGGATTGGACTGGAAAACGGCATTAAAATAGTTTGGATAAGATAAAAGGCCGTCTGAAATGTTTCAGACGGCCTTTTTGTATTGGTTAATCCAAAGAAGGAAGGAGTTTTCCCGGATTCATAATGCCGTAAGGGTCAAGCTGATTTTTGATGGCATGCATCAGAGCAAGTTCGGCCTGTGTACGCACTCGGGGCAGCCAATGTTTTTTGATGATGCCTACGCCGTGTTCGGCGGCAATCGTGCCGTGGCAGGCAAGGATGTTTTCATAAACAATGGTATTGACGGCATCTTCGTATTGGTAGGCTTCGTTGCTCAATACGTTGGGCAGGAATGTATTGTAATGCAGGCTACCGTCGCCTAAATGTCCGAAGCAGACAATTTGTATGCCGGGGAAACGGGTTTCCAAGGCAGGCGCGCATTGGCGGACAAAAGCGGCTACTTGGGCGATAGGGACGGCGATATCGTGTTTGATGCTGGTGCCGAGTTTGCGTTGGGAGGCGGAAATATTTTCACGCAGGGTCCACAAATCGGAGCGTTCTTGCTCGGATTGCGCCAAGATACTGTTTTCCCATCCGTTTTGATAGAGAAATTCGGCAAGCTTTTCATCCAAACCTGCGTCGGGAACAGAGTCGGCAAGTTCAATCAAAATATGCCATTCCGCATCGGCAGGCTTTTTGAGTTGGCTGAATTCCGAAGATAAATCGAGGGCAAAGCGGCTGATCAGCTCGAAACTGGTCAAGCGTTCGGCAAAATGGCCTTGCACAGCGGTCAAAAGCGAGACGGCAGATTCAATATCATCTAGGCCTACCCATGCGGTCGCTTTGGTTTTGGGCTGGGCAAAGAGTTTGAGTGTGGCGGCGGTAATGATGCCTAATGTTCCTTCGCTGCCGATAAAAAGATGGCGCAAGTCGTAGCCGGTCGTGTTTTTGTGTAGGGGCTGAAGGTGGGAAACCAGTTCGCCGTTGGGTAAAACGACTTCCAAACCCAATACCAAATCACGCATGCTACCGTAACGCAAGACATTCAAACCGCCTGCATTGCAGGCGATATTGCCGCCGATTTGGCAAGAGCCCTCGCTGGCAAGGCTGAGCGGAAACAGTCGTCCTGCTTTGTCTGCTGCCTTTTGGGCATTTTGCAAAATTACGCCGGCCTCAACCGTCATGCTGTTGTCGGCAAGGTTGATATCGCGGATGCGGTTGAGTTTGGAGAGGTTGAGCAGTACGCCTTCGGTGGTTACCGTTGCGCCGCATAATCCGGTATTGCCGCCTTGCGGGGTGACGCGGATGCGGTTTTCAAAACAGAAACGCATGATTTTCTGCACGCTTTCGACAGAGTTCGGCTGTAAGACAATATCCGGCGAAGAAACAAAACGGCGGCGTTGGTCGTTTAACAAGGCCGGAGTGGCTTCGATGATTTCAGAGGCGGAAAGAAACTCAGCAAAACGGTCGTGAAGGTGCATGGCAGTCAGGCGGAAAAGTCGGGAAGGGGAGTGAGAGGAATGTAAAAAAGCAGGATACGCAATGGTATCCTGCTTTTTTTATATTCAAAAGAATATTATTTAGCAGCTTCAGAAGCGGCAGAAGCAGCGGCATCAGTAGCAGACGCAGCAGCTTCAGTAGCAGAAGCAGCAGCTTCGGTAGCGGCAGAAGCAGCGGCATCAGCAGTAGAAGCAGCAGCTTCAGTAGCAGAAGCAGCGGCTTCAGAAGCAGCAGAAGCGGCAGTTTCAGCAGCTTTATCAGCACCGCCACAAGCGGCCAAAGCTAAAGACAACAAAGCAGCAGCGAACAGAGATTTTTTCATTTTTAAGAACCTTTTTTAAATCGATTTAAACTAAAAATAGCCGTCAGACGGCCTATACAGTAGAAATTCATTGCTGAATTTTTCGATATTATGCCCCACGGGATAGGTCAATGCAACGTTGCGTAACCGTTTGCCGGCTAAAATCAATACGAAAATAGTGAAAATAATGTAAATCATATTGGCGCGCGAAAAATCATCTGAAAATATTCATTATTGATGAAGATTTTAAAAACATATTATATTCAATTGGTTGTGTGGTTTTATTTGTTATTGGTTTTAAGGGTTTGGAATGTTTTTGCTTTGGGGAAGTTTTTTGTAATTTAATCACTTTGTGTTGTGAAAAAGCAACTTCTGCTTATTGAAATCATTTGATTTTGCTTTTTTATATAGGCTTTTATCTTTTTGTCGCATTTGAATGGGGTATTTATTAAAGCAAGCCGATTGTTTGGTTGCGGCTGTGATAGAATAACCGTAGCGTAACTTTTAAATATTGATTAAGGACGGCATGATGTCTATTGTTAAAAATTCCGTAGTTTCCCTGCATTATGAAATGTACGATGCCAACAACCAGCTGTTGGACAAAACCGAAGAGCCGATTGCTTACCTGCATGGCGGTTATGACGGTATTTTCCCTTTGGTGGAAGAAGCGTTGCACGGCAAAAATGTAGGCGATACCGTCGAAGTGGCTTTGTCGCCCGATGATGCTTTCGGCGAACAAGATCCTGATCTGGTGCGTATTGAAGATGTCAGCGTGTTTCCTGTTGAAGTCGAAGTCGGCATGATGTTTGAAGCCGATGATCCGGAAACCGGTGATGTATTGATTTATCGTGTAACCGATGTTGCCGACGGCAAAGCCGTGGTGGACGGCAACCATCCTTTGGCCGGTATGAAAGTATTGTTCAAAGCGACTGTTGAGGGCGTGCGCGATGCGACCGAGGAAGAAATTGCCCACGGTCACGTACATGGTCCGCACGGTCATCACCATCACTAATCAGGCTTAAAGCATGATAAAGGCCGTCTGAAAAGGAATGAAATCCTCCTTTTCAGACGGCCTTTAAGTTTTTACAAGACAGATAAATAGGAAATTTTGGCTCAGGTCAAATCAAGCGGGGAAATATGGGGTTTGTTTGAGACTACAATGAATTACATATCACGGTGCGGCAGAATCTGTATTAAGATTCAGATATTGGTAAAACAGGCAGAATGCAATGAGTGAAACATTGGAGCAGCAGGCGGTGCAGGCCGGTATTGATTTAGGTTACCACGACATCAACGGCACTTATCATGTGACCAAAACGGAAGTTTTGGAATCGATTGTCGCTGTTTTGGATAAAAGCAAACCGGATTCAGACGGCCTTTATTTGAATACGATGGTTGCGCATGAAAATGGCGAAGAATCTTTACAGATGCCGTCTGAATTTCATGGTGCTGAAGCAGTCGTATTGATTGATGAAGCAGATAAATGTCAGACCTTGACTTTGTATCCGGGCGACAACGATACGCTTTGGATTAAGCTGCCCCAACTGGCTTGCGGTTATTACACTTTGTCGGCCGAGACCGGCGGCAAAAGTTGCTTTGTGCGCCTGATTGTTGCGCCTGAATCGGTTTATCAGCCTAAACTGCTTGCCAATGGCGGACGGATGAATGGTTTGACCATGCATTTGTACAGCCTGCGTTCTGAGCGCAACTGGGGTATAGGCGACTTTACCGATTTGTTGAACCTGATGAAATATGCGGCGGAGAAAAAGCTGGATTTTGTCGGTATTAACCCTTTGCACGCTTTGTTTACCAGCAAGCCCGCCTTTGCCAGCCCGTATAGCCCTTCTTCGCGCGAATGGCTCAATCCGATTTATTTGGATGTTGAGAAGGTCGGTGCGTTCACTTATAACGAGCAACTGAAAAACTGGCTGGCGCAACCGAAAATCCGTCAGCGCATCGCTGCTTTGCGTATCACGGAAACGGTGACTTATACCGCGGTTTGGGCGTGCAAGCGTGATGCGCTGCACATGGCGTTTAACGCGTTTGAACAAGATACTTGCGAAGCTGCGGAAAATGAACGCGCTGCATTTGAAGCTTTTGTATTAGAAAAAGGCAAAGCCTTACGGGGCTTCGGTTTGTTTGAGGCTTTGGACCAGTATTACAGCCGCCCAGGGCAAGTGGGTTGGCAGTCATGGCCGTCTGAATTTCATCAGCCTGATGGCGAAGCGGTAGAAAAATTCGCACGCAGCCATGAACGTGAAATCCGTTTTTATATGTGGTTGCAATGGCTTTGTGCGGAGCAGTTGCGCGAAGTCAACCAAGCCGCTGCCGAATACGGTGTCAAACTCGGCATTTACGGCGATTTGGCAGTCGGCGTGGCGCGCGGCAGCGCGGATACTTGGTTAAACCGCCAAGATTATTGTATGGACTTGTCAGTCGGCGCACCGCCCGATCCTTTGGGGCCGACAGGGCAGAATTGGGATTTGCCGCCGCTTAATCCGTCGATGTTGAAGCATACGGGCTATGAAAAATTTGCCCATCTGCTGCGCGAAAACATGCGCCTGTATGGCGTATTGCGGATCGACCATGTGATGGCATTGTGCCGTTTGTGGTGGGTGTTAAACGGTAAAACGGCGGATTTCGGCGCGTATGTGCATTACGATGCCGAAGTGATGTTTGCTATTTTGGCGTTGGAAAGCCGGCGCAACCGTTGCGTCATCATCGGCGAGGATTTGGGGACGGTACCTGACGAAGCCCGCCATCTGCTCAACCGCTATCAGGTGTTCTCATACAAAGTAATGTATTTCAGCAAGGGCTGGAACGGTTTCCAATTGCCGGAAGAATACCCCGAGCAGGCGATTACGGTCATCAGCACCCACGATGTTGCGCCTTTGGCTGGCTATTGGACAGGCAAAGATTTGGATACGATGTTCAAACTTGGTACTCTGCCTGATGCAGCCGCTTTTCAGACGGCCTTGGATGAGCGCGAACACGATAAAGCCGATTTGCTGGATAAATTGAAAGAAACCGGTTGTCTGGGTGCAGACGTACAAATGCCGGCAAAAGCCGATGAAACCTTGCTGGCGGCTTTGCATAAATACGGCGCATTGAGCCGCAGCAAGCTTTACGCCGTACAACTGGAAAACCTGCTGGGCGTCATTGACAATCTGAATGTCCCGGGTGTGACCGAAGGCTATCCGAACTGGGCGCAAAAAATGCCGGTTTCTTTGGAAGATTTCCTACAACACCGCCTCATGGGCGGCCAACTTGCCATTATTGACGAGGTACGCATGAAAACAAACAGCCAAATCAAGACTTATCATGAACTTGACCAAATCGAGCGCGATACGGTCGAAAGCCTGTTTCTTGCCACCCATAGCGATGTGTTCGCTTATCTGGGACGACACCGCCTTGCAGAGGGCGATGAAGTGGTACGCGTTTTGATTCCCGGCGCAGTAAGCGTGGATATCGTGAACCGCCGCAGCGGCGAACTCATCGTGCCGTCTGAAAAAATTGATGAACGCGGTTTCTTTGTGGCCGTCTTGCCCGATGATGCGCCCGATTACGCTTTGCGTATCCGTTACACCGAAGATACCGAGCCAGTGATTGAAGAAGACCCTTATCATTTCGGCTCTGCGTTGCAAGACATGGATTCCTGGCTGTTGGCCGAAGGCAAACACCTGCGTCCTTATGAGACTTTAGGCGCGCATTTTGCCGAGTTGGACGGCGTGAAGGGTGTACGTTTTGCCGTCTGGGCGCCCAATGCGCAACGCGTTTCCGTTATCGGCGAGTTCAACAACTGGGACGGCCGCCGCCACGTCATGCGTTTCCACCGCGACAACGGCATTTGGGACATCTTCATTCCTGCCGTCAAACTCAATGCCCTCTACAAATTTGAAATCCGCGATGCCAACGGCAATGTGCGCGAAAAAGCCGACCCGTATGCTTTTGGTGCGGAACTACGCCCGACCACGGCATCTATCGTGCGCGGCTTGCCTGACGAAGTGGAAGAACCGGCCTTCCGCGCCCGCGCCAACGCCATTGATGCGCCGATCAGCATTTATGAAGTACATTTGGGTTCGTGGAAGCGCAATCCGGAAAACAATTTCTGGCTGACTTACGAACAGCTCGCCAAAGAATTGGTCGCATACGTCAAAGACATGGGCTTCACCCATATCGAGTTCCTGCCTGTTTCCGAATATCCGTTTGACGGCTCATGGGGCTATCAGGCAACCGGTTTGTATGCGCCGACCAGCCGTTTCGGTTCGCCGGAAGAATTGCGCGCATTGATTAAAGCCGCGCACGACGAAGGCATCAGCGTTATCCTCGACTGGGTGGTCGGACACTTCCCGACCGACGACCACGGCCTGGCCAAGTTTGACGGCACCGCGCTGTACGAACACGCCGATCCGCGCGAAGGCTACCATCAAGACTGGAACACCCTGATTTACAACTTCGGCAGAAACGAAGTGAAAAACTTCCTGCAAGGCAACGCCCTGTATTGGATAGAACGTTTCGGCTTCGACGGTATCCGCGTTGACGCGGTTGCTTCGATGATTTACCGCAACTACTCACGCAAAGACGGCGAGTGGATTCCGAACCAATACGGCGGCCATGAAAACCTTGAAGCCATCGCTTTCCTGCGCGATACCAACACCATGTTGAAAGAGGAAGTTCCGGCTGCGACCGAAATTGCCGAAGAATCTACTTCATTCGCCAATGTGACCCGCCAAGAAGGTTTGAACTTCAGCTTCAAATGGAATATGGGCTGGATGAATGATACTTTGCGTTACATGATGGAAGATCCCATCAACCGCAAATATCACCACAACAAAATGACCTTCGGCATGATGTACCAGTACAGCGAAAACTTCGTCCTGCCACTTTCACACGATGAAGTCGTACACGGCAAACGCTCGCTGCTCGGACGGATGCCCGGCGACTGTTGGCAACAATTTGCCAACCTGCGCGCCTACTACGGCTTTATGTACGGCTTCCCCGGCAAAAAACTTTTGTTTATGGGCAGCGAGTTTGCACAAGGCCGAGAATGGAACTACAACGAAGGACTGGATTGGTTCCTGCTGGAGCAAGAGGGCGGCTGGCACAAAGGCGTACAAGACTTCGTACGCGAATTGAACCATGTCTATAAAGACACCGCGCCGCTTTACCAGCTTGACCAATGGCCGGAAGGCTTTGAATGGCTGGTCGCTGACGACGGCAATAATTCCGTTTTTGTCTTCGAACGCCGCGACCGCGAAGGCAACCGCGTTATCGTCATCAGCAACTTCACGCCTGTAGTGCGTGAAGGTTACCGCTTCGGTGTGAATTCTGCCGGCGAATACCGCGAAATCCTCAATTCAGACGACCTGCATTACAAAGGCAGCGGCGTTTCTGCCGGCGCAACGGTGGAGACAGAAGAAGTTTGGTCGCATGGCAAACCAAATTCCCTGTCTGTGACCGTACCGCCGTTGGCAACTGTTTACCTGTATCAGGCGGCAGTCAAAGAAGAAGCGTAAATCAACTTTGAGGGTGGGCATCCTGCCTGCCCAATCAGCTGAAAATTAAAAGATAGTGGTATCAATATGACTCAAGGCCGTCTGAAAGATTTTCAGACGGCCTTATATTGGACACGAAACCAAATACATACCAAGGAATCATTCTATGTCTGCCAAATCATGGCATATCGAGGAAGGCAAGCCTTATCCCATGGGCGCGACCCTGACAAGCAAGGGCTCGAATTTTACCTTGTTTTCCATCAATGCCGAAAAGGTCGAATTGTGTCTGTTTGATAAGGATAAAGAAACCCGTTTGGAGATGCCTTCGCGGCGCGGTTCGGTATTTTACGGATTTGTGCCGGATGTTAAGGCAGGGCAGCGATACGGTTTCCGCGTGTATGGACGTGAAAACGCAGAATATGGCTCATGTTTCAATCCCAATAAATTGCTGATTGACCCGTATTCCAAAAAAATTGACGGCAAACCAAGCTACCGTAACGCCGAAGAAATGGCATGGTTCAGGCCGGAAGATGAACGCGACAATGCCGCCGTTGCGCCGAAAAGCGTCGTGGTCGGACGCAGCCGATTTAATTGGGCCAAAGATTGCCGTCCGGAAATACCGTGGGGCAAAACCGTTATTTATGAAGCCCATGTCAAAGGGGTGACCAAGCAATTCCCTGATTTGAAGTATGCAGGCACTTATAAAGCCTTGTGCGATAAACGGGTTTTGGCCTATTTGCAAGAATTGGGGGTAACGACGGTCGAGCTGCTGCCGATTCATTTTCATCTGGATGAATACCATCTTCAGCAGATGGGCTTGAGCAATTATTGGGGCTACAACACTTATTCCCATTTTGCCGTTGAGCCGTCTTATGCCGACAATCCCGAACGTGCGGCGGCAGAATTTAAACAAGCGGTCAAAGCCCTGCATCAGGCAGGTTTGGAAGTGATTTTAGATGTTGTGTACAACCACACGGCCGAGCAGGACGACAAAGGCCCGATGCTGTGTCAGCGCGGTATCGACAACACCTTATGGTATTGGCACACCCCTTACGGCAATTATGAAAACTGGTCGGGTTGCGGCAATACGCTCAATATTGTCCGGCGCGACGTTACCCGTTGGGCGGCAGACAGCCTGCGCTATTGGGCGGAAGAGTTTCATATCGACGGCTTTCGTTTCGATTTGGGAACCGTATTGGGACGCGAACCCGATTTCCAATCGTACGGCCGTTTTTTCCAAGTCCTGTATCAAGATCCTGTGTTGGCCGGTTTGAAGCTGATTGTCGAAGCATGGGACATCGGCGAGGGCGGCTATCACTTGGGTAATTTCCCGCAACCTTTTGCCGAATGGAACGGCCGTTTCCGCGATGACATGCGCGCGTTTTGGTCATGGGAAAGCGGCAATTTGGGCGCATTTGCCGAACGCTTGGCCGGGTCGTCCGATATTTTCAACCACAGCGGCCGCCACCCGTCCGCCAGCATCAACTTCATTACTGCACACGACGGCTTCACTCTGCGTGATTTGGTCAGCTATAACGAAAAACACAACGAAGCTAACGGCGAAAACAACCGCGACGGGCATAATGAAAACATCAGCTACAACCACGGCGTAGAAGGCGAAACCGATGATGAAGAGGTTTTGCAAAATCGTGAATACACCTCCAAAGCGCTGCTTGCCTCCTTATTTTTATCCAACGGTACGCCCATGCTTTTGGCAGGCGATGAGTTCGGCAACAGTCAGCAAGGCAACAACAACAGCTACTGCCAAGATAATCCGATTACATGGTTGGATTGGCAAAATGAGCCTCATGAGTTGCAAAATTACACTCAAGCGCTGATACGCGTACGCAGCCAAATCAAGCTTCTGACAGATGATTGCTGGTGGGAAAAAGAGCGTGTGCAATGGCTCAATGCGGATGGCAGCCCGATGACCGAATATTGTTGGCACAACAGGGGCAGCAAGGCAATTCAGGTTGTTTTGGACGATGAATGGCTGCTGTTGGTCAATGCCAAACGTAGTCGTCAGTTATTTAACCTGCCTCAAGGCAATTGGGAAATTTCTTGCGTACCATCTGAGAAATTTAATTACGAAGAGGCTGGGAAATGTGTTGTTGAGCATATGGGGATTTGGATTTTACATAAAACAAATTAAATGAGAATTAAACTATTGGTTGATTAACTCTTTGATATTTTGTCAGTATTTTCTGATTTGTAGCTTAGTGGTATAAATTGAAAATGCCAATAAGATGATGAATGGTTTAATTGTTAATTAAATGTTTTATAAAGAAAAATATATCCTTTTTTTGAATCTTTCCGCTATAATCTCCTTGGTTTGTAACAAATCTACGCACCATTCCTTTCAGACGGCCTGTTGCCGTTGTCAGGCCGTCTGAAAACCGAGTTTCGTTGTTTTTAATAAAACCATCAGGCGCGTTGTCCAGTGCCTCACGCTAGAGAAAGGCTTCCATGGCTAAGAAAAAACTCCCCATCTCCGGTTACGATTATGTAATGCCTAAACCGGACGCCGAAACCATCCGTAAATCCATCGTTTACAAGCTGATTTTCATCTTGGGCGTAGATCCGAAGGAGGCAACTTCACACCAATGGCTCAACGCCGCCATGCTTGCCGCGCGTGACCTGATTGCGGAAGATTTCCTCAAAACACGCCGCGCCCACATTGATAACAGTAAACGCATGGTTTATTACCTGTCTATGGAATTCCTGCTCGGCCGTTCGTTTGTCAACGCGCTGATTAACGAAGGCGTTTACGCCGAATTTGAAGAAGCCTTTAAGCAACTGGGCAAAGAATTTGCCGATGTCTGCGAACAAGAAGAAGATCCGGGTTTGGGTAACGGCGGTTTGGGCCGTCTGGCCGCCTGCTTCCTCGACTCTTTGGCAACCCTGCGCATTCCGGCCATGGGCTACGGCATCCGTTACCAATACGGTATGTTCAAACAAGAAATCGTGGATGGCCAACAAGTTGAAAAACCTGATTTGTGGCTCGACCAAGATTTGGCATGGCAGTTTGCCCGTCCGAACAAACAATATTCCGTCCGTTTCGGTGGTCAAGTGTTGAACTTGGGCGACAAAAAAGAATGGCAGCCAAGCGAAGAAATTTCTGCTTGGGCATACGATGAAATCATTCCGGGCTATGGCGGCGAATGTGCCAACCCATTGCGTTTGTGGACTGCACACGCAGGCAACCTGTTCGACCTTGCCGACTTCAACCGAGGCGACTATGCCTCTGCCGTTCGCGCACAAAACAGCGACGAAAACATCTCACGCGTTCTGTATCCGAACGACTCTACCGATTCCGGCCGCGAATTGCGCTTGAAACAAGAATACTTCTTGGTTTCCGCTTCCGTTCAAGACATCGTTGCCCGCCACAAATGCCGTTTCCCAAGTATCCGCACTTTGGCGGACGAAGTCGCCATCCACTTGAACGACACCCATCCGGTACTCGCTATTCCAGAATTGATGCGTATCCTGATTGACGAAGAGGGCATTGCATGGACTGAAGCATGGAATATGTGCTGTAAGATTTTCTCTTACACCAACCACACATTGATGAGCGAAGCCTTGGAAACTTGGCAGGTTGACCTGATGGGCCGTCTGCTGCCGCGCCACTTGGATATCATCTTTGAAATCAACGCCTACTTCCTCAATGCCTTGCGTGCCATCGGTAACTTCGACGACGACTTTGTCCGCCGCGTATCCATCATTGACGAAACCCACGGCCGTCGCGTTCGCATGGCATGGCTTGCCGTGATCGGTTCGCACAAAGTCAACGGCGTGGCAAAAATCCACTCCGATTTGATGACCACATCCATCTTTGCCGACTTTGCCAAAGTGTTCCCAGAACGCTTTACCAACGTAACCAACGGCGTCACCCCGCGCCGCTGGATCAACATCGCCAACCCGGGCCTGACCAAATTCTTGGACAAACATCTGGGCGACGAAGACTGGCGTCTGCATTTGGACAACCTGACCAAGCTCAACGACAAAGTGGACGATGCCTCCGTACAGGCAGAATTCGGCGAAGTGAAAAAAGCCGCCAAAGAGCGTCTTGCCAAATACATCGAAACCGAGCTGGGTATCAAAGTTAATACCGATGCACTTTTCGACATCCAAATCAAACGTATCCACGAGTACAAACGTCAAGCATTGAACGTGATGCACATCGTCGACCGTTACAACAAAATCCTGGAAAACCCGGATTTCGATTGGCAGCCGCGTGTGTTCATCTTTGCCGGTAAAGCCGCTTCCGCCTATTACATGGCGAAGAAAATCATCCGACTGATTAACGACGTTGCCAAAGTCATCAACAACGACACCCGTATCCGTGACCTGATTAAAGTCGTTTACATCCCGAATTACAGCGTCAGCCTCGCCCAAATCATCATTCCTGCCGCCGATTTGCACGAACAAATCTCACTGGCAGGTACAGAAGCATCCGGTACCAGCAACATGAAATTTGCCCTCAACGGCGCAATCTGTATGGGTACACTGGACGGCGCGAACGTTGAGATTTTGGAAAAAGTCGGTGCGGACAACTGCTATATCTTCGGTAACACCGTAGAACAAGTCGAAGAAATCCGCCGCAACGGTTACGACCCGTTGAGCTATATCGAGCGAGACAGCGACCTGCGCCGCGTCGTCAACCAAATCAGCCAAGGCACTTTCTCTCCGGAAGAGCCAAACCGCTACAACGACGTGTTGCAACCATACGGCGACTTCTATCAACTGATGGCCGATTTCCGCAGCTACATCGACACGCAATACAAAGCGGACGAACACTACCGCAACGTATCCGCATGGCGCAAATCAGCCTTGATCAATATCGCCAACATGGGCTTCTTCTCATCCGACCGCTCCATCGCCGACTACTGCCGCGATATTTGGTACATCAAACCATTGAGCGAAAAAGAATTGCCCGGCAGAAATTAAGCGTTAAGCAGATAACGAAAGCCGATACATCGGAAAGGTGTGTCGGCTTTTTTTATATTCGCTGTTTTTGAATTGGATAATAAACTTAAAAGGCCGTCTGAAAACTTTCAGACGGCCTTTTGTTTCATTTGCTTTGAGCATCAATCAAGCAAGATTATTTTTCAGCTTCTTCAAAGCCGACGACTTCGAGGCCGAAGCCGGTGAGGCCGGTGAAGGATGACGGCTGGCCGAGGACGCGCAGTTTTTTGACGTTGAGGCCGGCGAGGATTTGTGCGCCTATGCCGTAGCTTTTGCTGTCCCATTTGTAGGCTTGGTTGGCGCCTTTGGGCAGGGTGCGGTCGAGCAGGGTGGCGCCGTCTTCGGTACGGTGCAGGAGGATGACTACGCCGCTTTCGGCTTGTTGGATGCGCTCAAGGGCTTTGGGCAGCGACCATGAATGGCGCGGGTTGGCTTGGATGAAGTCCATGACGCTGAAGGGTTCATGGACGCGGACGAGGGTTTCTTCTTCGGCGGAGGGTGTGCCTTTGACAAGGGCGAGGTGGGTTTCGCCGGAGAGTTTGTCGACGTAAACGTGTTGTTGGAACTCGCCCCACGGGGTTTGTACGGGTGCGTTGCCCATGTCTTCGAGCAGGCTTTCGGTACGGCTGCGGTATTCGATGAGGTCGGTAATGGTGCCGATTTTGAGGTTGTGCTCTTCGGCAAACTTCATCAGTTCGGGCATACGTGCCATGGTGCCGTCGTCGTTGATGATTTCGCAGATGACGGCGGCGGGAATCAGACCGTTCATTTGTGCCAGATCGACGCCGGCTTCTGTGTGTCCGGCGCGGACGAGTACGCCGCCTTTTTGGGCGCGGAGAGGGAAGATGTGGCCGGGTTGGACGATGTCTTCAGGTTTGGCGGATGGGGAAACGGCAGTTTGAATGGTCAGGGCGCGGTCGGCGGCGGAAATGCCGGTGGTAATGCCGTGGGCGGCTTCGATGGAGACGGTAAAGTTGGTGCCGTATTGTGCGCCATTTTTTTGGGTCATCATGGGCAGGCCGAGTTTTTCGACCATTTCGCCGTCCATCGGCAGGCAGACCAGGCCACGTGCGTTTTTGATCATGAAGTTGATGGCTTCGGGGGTAACGAATTGGGCGGCCATCAGCAAGTCGCCTTCGTTTTCTCGGTCTTCGGCATCAGTGATGATGACCATTTTGCCGGCTTTGATGTCTGCTAGGATTTCAGGGATGGTGGAGATGTGGGACATGGTATTTCTTTCTTGGCTGATGGTAGGGGCGTGGCGGTCTTGGTGGTCTTGATCCAACCACATGTCAGGCATATTTGCTGCCTGCTCGATTTTTCGGGCTTTTTTCTCGCCGAAAGATTTGTTTTTCAGTAGGGCGGACAGCTCGCCTTGGTTGATAGAAATGGCTTGGGCAAACTTGGTCTGCTGGCCGTTGTGGTGTTGTGTTATCCATTGCCGCAGGTTGTGGCGGCGCAGGGCGGGGGTATTCATGATGAGATGAAATTGAATTGTGTGTAATGGATTGTAGTCTTGTATTTACCAAAAGGCAAACTTTGTTTGTTGAGATTTTTATTACTTTTTGGTAATGAAATTTATTGTTTCAGACGGCCTGGGTATGGCTTGAAATTGACGGTTTTGGGAGAATATGGGGAATGTTTTGATGATTATTTTAATGGGGGATGTTTGAAATGAAAATGCTTGGACGCGGATTGGTCGTGCTGGTGTTGTGTGCGCTGACGGCTGCGGGCGGCTGGTTTTATGCCCTGCATGGTCAGAACGAAGAACATCAGGTTTTGTCCCGTGAGGGGGTTTTGATGCAGATTAAGCAGATGAACCGCTTGGAAAGTACGGCATTTTATATCGATACGATTATCCGTACGGAGAAAAAAGGGGATTGGCGCAGGCTGTGGCAGGATTCACAAAGCGGTATTTTTATTGTGCGCGGTAAGGTGTTGGCTGGTTTGGATTTGGACAAGTTAGGCGCGGACAATGTCAATATTGTGGACGACAAGGTCTTAATCAGCCTGCCGGCGGTGGAAATTTTGAGCGTGGATTTGGAAAATATCGAAGTGTACGATATTCAGACCGGCTCGTTTAATTTGCTGCCTATGGATAAGTCGGTATTTAAGACGGTGCAGGAAGAGGCGAAACGGCAGGTATTGCAAAGCGCATGTAGGGCTGAGATTTTGGAACATGCCAACCGTCAGGCGCAAATGCAGTTGGAAAACCTGTTTGCATTGACGCAGACGAAGGTATCCGTCTATCCGGCTGCGGTAGGGAAGTGCGGTTAAATAGATTGCTTGAAAAGATAAGGCCGTCTGAAAAATTTTCAGACGGCCTTTGTTTCATCAAGCCATTAACCGCGTCGTAAAACGGCGGTATTGATGTATTTTTGAATACCGGTGGCAATGGCTTGGGCGCATTGTTGGCGGAAGGATTCGCTGCCGAGCAGCCGCTCTTCGGTAGGGTTGGAGAGGAAGGCGGTTTCCACCAAAATGGACGGAACGTCCGGCGCGCGGAGGACGGCAAAGTTGGCCTCGTCAACGCGGCCTTTGTGCAGTTGGTTGAGTTTGCCCAATTCGGTCAAGACGGAATGGCCGAGCTTGCGGCTGTCGCGCAGGGTTGCGGTTTGGGTCATGTCCAAAATCGTGTTGTCGACGTTGCGGTTGCCGCTGGATTGTACACCGCCGATGGCGTCGGCGTTGTTTTGGGTTTGGGCAAGGAATTTTGCCGCCGAGCTGGTCGCGCCTTTGGTATTGAGCATATATACGCCGGTACCGCGAGCGGACGGGCTGGTAAAGGCATCGGCGTGGATGGATACGAATACGTCGGCATTGCGCGCACGGCCTTTGGCAACGCGTACGCCCAATGGGATAAAGATGTCTTCGTTGCGCGTCATGAATACGTTGTAACCCAAGGCCTCGAGGCGTTTTTTGGTTTCGCGTGCAATGGAGAGTACGACGTTTTTCTCTTTGAGGCCGCTCGGGCCGATTGCGCCAGGATCTTCGCCACCGTGACCGGGGTCGATCATAATCACGGGACGGCGGTTGCCGCCGCTGCCGCGATTGTTTTTAGGGGCAGGGGTGTCGTATGCGATATTGGTATTTTGACGTTGTTTGGGAACATTGCCGTTGAGCAAGGCCATCATCGGGTCGTTGGCATCTGCGCCGTGCGGATAGAGGTCGATAACCAAGCGGTTTCTGAAGTTGCCGACGGGGGCGAGCGCAAAGACTTGCGGATGGGTGCTTTGTTTGAGGTCGATGACGATACGCACGGTATTGGGCGTATTTTGACCGGCACG
This sequence comes from Neisseria sp. HMSC068C12, assembly GCF_001814095.1. NCBI lineage: Bacteria > Pseudomonadati > Pseudomonadota > Betaproteobacteria > Neisseriales > Neisseriaceae > Neisseria > Neisseria sp. HMSC068C12. Next base: position 289,546 of record NZ_KV814812.1, read on the forward strand.
AATGCTGCGGATAAAAGGGTCGTTAGACAGCACTTTGCTGGAAATGCCTTGCAGGACGCTGTTGATTTCCGCACCTTGAATATCCACGACCAACCTGCTGGGGTTGTCCAACATAAAATGTTGGTATTTCATCGAGTGGTTGCTCTCAAGGGTAACGCGTGTGTAGGCGTTCGCCGGCCAAATGCGGACGGCAAGGAATTGCGCAGGAGAGGCCGGTTTGGCCAATGCGGCACCAACGGGCGTGAGGGTGAGAAATAGTCCTGTGCCTTGACGGAGAATGTGTCTTCTAGTTAATTTGACCATGATTCTAAACTTTTTCGGCCTTGGTTTGTGTGGGCGGAAAAGGTGCAGGTTCTGCCCTTATCGGTGTACGTCAATGTAATGGTAATGTCTGCCAGAGGCGTGAATTCTCCACCTTGCTGCGGCCATTCGATGAGGCAGATGCTGTCGGGCGCAAACAATTCGTCCAAACCGGCATCTTCCCATTCCTCGGGCATGGTAAAGCGGTAGAGGTCGAAATGGTGGAGGGTGAATGTATCCAGCGGATAAGATTCGACAATGGTGTAAGTCGGGCTTTTGACTGCGCCCGTATGTCCCAGTCCGCGCAAAATTCCGCGTGTCAGCGTGGTTTTGCCTGCACCCAGCCCGCCTTCAAGATAGATGGTCAGCGGAGCGGAGAGTTGCTTGCTCCATTCTTCACCCAGTTGCAGGGTTGCTTCTTCATCGGGCAGAAAACGGGTGTAAAGTCCGTTTGAGTGCATGGAATAGGCCTTGTCGTTCAAAAGGCTTAATTATGATGGAATTGGCGGCGTTTGCAAACCTGATAGACGATAAAGTTAGATAAAGATAGTGTTGAGGCCGTCTGAAAACAGAATTCAGACGGTCTTTAATGTTAAAATGAAAATATCCCTCACAAAATTGCGAGACAGCTTATGCCTTTATCCATAGACGAACAATTATTGCCGCACCGCAATGCCATCGACAGCATCGATGCGGAAATCCTCCGTTTGCTCAACGAGCGCGCCGGTCATGCGCATGCTATCGGTGAATTGAAAGGGACAGGCGCGGTGTACCGTCCTGAACGGGAAGTGGCCGTTTTGCGCCGGATTCAGGATTTGAACCGCGGCCCTTTGCCGGATGAATCGGTTACCCGGCTGTTTCGCGAGATTATGAGCGAATGTTTGGCAGTAGAGCGTCCGCTGACGATTGCCTATTTAGGCCCGAAGGGGACATTTACCCAGCAAGCCGCCATCAAACATTTCGGCCACGCCGCACACACCATGGCGTGTACCACCATCGACAATTGCTTCAAACAAGTTGAAACGCGCCAAGCCGATTATTTGGTGGCGCCGGTAGAAAACTCGACCGAAGGCTCGGTGGGGCGCACTTTGGATTTGTTAGCAGTAACCGCGTTAAAAGCCTGTGGCGAAGTGGTTGTCCGCATTCATCACAACCTGCTGCGTAAAGACAGCCACGAAATCGGCGGCATTACCAAAGTTTTCGCCCATGCCCAAGCCTTGGCGCAATGCAACGACTGGCTTGGCCGCAACCTGCCCAATGCAGAGCGTATCGCCGTGGCCAGCAATGCAGAAGCAGCACGTCTGGTTGCTGAATCTGACAGCCCGAATGTGGCCGCCATTGCCGGACGTATTGCCGCGGAAATTTATCAGTTGAGTTTTGCCGCCGAGTGTATCGAAGACGAACCGAACAACACCACGCGCTTCTTGGTGATGGGTCATCAAGAAACCGGCCGCAGCGGCAATGACAAAACCTCTTTGGTCGTCTCCGCGCCGAACCGTGCCGGTGCCGTTACTTCGTTATTGCAACCTTTCACCAAGTTGGGCATTTCCATGACCAAATTTGAAAGCCGCCCAAGCAAATCGGTTTTGTGGGAATATCTGTTCTTCATCGATATCGAAGGCCATCAAAGCGATGAAAATGTCCAAAAAGCCTTGCAGCTTTTGGGCGAACGCGCTTCCTTCGTGAAAGTTGTCGGATCTTATCCGACCGTTGTTTTGTAAGGATTATTGGGTATAAAAGGCCGTCTGAAAAGTTTTCAGACGGCCTAAATCATGTTCTCAATAGTTGCCATTTATGTAACATCATTGGCAGATTGATGTCAGTAAGTTTGCATGATTGGAAATGAACCCTCTATAATCCGAACGTTTTTAATATTTTCATGCAAAGAAAGGAGCAAGCCATGACATGCAATACTTCAATCTGCTCAATCACATTCTTTGCAGCCCAAGCGTCGGTCTGATTTTCGGATAACGCTTTTCGCATTCCATGTCGCCCGCTTCGGGCTGCTTTCCCTACGATTATCGGCTAGAAACCAGGCCGTCTGAACATTTCGCAGACGGTGGATACCTATTGTCATCTGTTGACGGTTTCTATCCGTTTTAAAGAAAGTATAAACACATGGGCAATTATCCCCATCATATTCAAATTATTGCCGATTCAAATACATGGATTGAAGGCAACGCTGTCGCTCAGCTCGAAACCACCGCTCAATTACCGCATATGCTGCGTGTTGCCGGAATGCCGGATTTACACGCGGGACGCGGTTATCCGGTTGGCGCGGCATTTTTCAGCGACCGTCATTTTTATCCTGCCCTGATTGGGAACGACATCGGTTGCGGTATGGCGTTTTGGCAGACTGATTTACGCGCAGCCAAACTCAAACCGGCCAAACTCGCCAAACAGCTGGGCAATATCGATACGCCGCTAGATAAAGACGAACAGGTTGATTTGTTAGGCGACGCTGTCGATATGCGCCAATTTTCAGACGGCCTTGCCGTAGGTACGATTGGCGGCGGCAACCATTTTGCCGAGTTGCAAACCGTTGATACTGTTTATCGCGCCGATCTGCTTCCGACAGATTTTGATGAAAACCATTTGCAACTGTTGGTGCATAGCGGTTCGCGCGGATTGGGCCAACAGATTTTGCAACGCCATATTGCCGCCTTTGGGCATCAAGGTTTGGCGGAAGAGGGCGAAGCGGCGGCAGCCTACCTTGCCGAACACCAAGCAGCCCTGGAATTTGCTAGCCTTAACCGCCGTTTGATTGCGGCCAGAATGCTCGACCGTTGGCGCGCAGAAGGAATATGCCTGCTCGATGTCCATCATAATTTTTTGGAACAAACCGAGATTGACGGCACAACCGGTTGGCTGCACCGAAAAGGCGCAACGCCCACCGATAAAGGCTTGGTCATGATACCCGGCTCGCGCGGCGATTACAGCTATCTGGTCCGACCTGCCGAAGATTGCCAAATTTCGTTGAATACCTTGGCTCACGGCGCAGGTCGGAAATGGCAGCGCGGCGAATGCAAAGGCAGGCTGTCGCACAAATATACTGCCGACAGCCTGCGCCAGACCGAATTTGGCAGCGTAGTCGTTTGTCAGGATAAGGCCCTGATTTTTGAAGAAGCGCCGCAGGCTTATAAAAGCATCGACAGCGTTATTGCCGCCATGAAAAACGCAGGTTTGATTGAATTGGTCGCGCGGTTCAAGCCTGTTTTGACTTATAAAACCGGCGGCGAGTGTGGAGCGTAAAGATGAAACAGAATACACCAGCGGTTTATCTGCAAATTTCCACCGCGCAAGGGCCGGCAGAGTGCCGAATATTTGCCCGTTTCGTCTTGAGCAAGCTGCTTGCCGAAGCTCAAGCAAAAGGTATTGACGCCGAACTTGTTACCGAAACCGCCGATAAGCACGGTATTTTGTCGGCAACGCTCAAATTGGAAGGGCAGAAAGCCGAAAGCTTGGCACAAACTTGGCAGGGGACGCTCCAATGGATATGTCCTAGCCCTGTCCGTCCGAAACATCCGCGTAAAAATTGGTATATAGGCGTTTTTCGCTTGCCCGATATGCCGCAGATGTATGAAATGCCGTCTGAAAACGGAATCGAGTTTCAAACCTGCCGCTCAGGTGGCAAGGGTGGGCAACATGTCAATAAAACCGAAAGTGCCGTCCGCGCCACCCATAAAGAAAGCGGCATTTCCGTGCGGGTCGAGAGCGAACGCAGCCAGCACGCCAATAAAAAATTGGCGGTAATGTTATTGGCGCAAAAGCTGGCGGAGCATCATGCCGGACAGGCTGGAAATTTTGCGCAGGAGCAACACGCGCAACGCTATCAAGTTGAGCGCGGCAATCCGAAAAGAACGTTTGTCGGTACTGCTTTTAAGGAGAAGTAATTTGCCTGCCGGATAAACGGGCATAGTGAAAACAGAAACCAAAGGCCGTCTGAAAACTTTCAGACGGCCTTTTATCGGTTTATCGATTAGCGTTCGCTTAACGCTTGTTTCATGCGCGTAATCGGTTTGATCAGGTATTGGAAGATGGTTTTTTCGCCGGTTTTGATGTCCACCGTCGCGACCATGCCCGGAATAATCGGCATAGGTTTGCCGTTTTTGTCTTTCAGGGAGTTGTTTTCGGTTTGGACGAGAACACGGTAATAGACTTGGTTCGGGTCAAGTTTTAAGTCGTTGGCACGGTTTTGCATGGAGTTGCTGACGGTATCGGCACCAACAAGGGTAACTTTGCCTTCCAAACCGCCGTAGATGGAGTAGTCGTATGCGCTGACTTTAACTAATGCAGGTTGGCCTGCGCGGATAAAGGCGATGTCTTGCGGACGGATATAGGCTTCGACCAGCAGTTTGTCGTCAACCGGGACGATTTGCATGATGTCTTCGCCTGCGTTCACAACGCCGCCGATGGTCGTGACTTTTATGCCTTTGACGATGCCGCGCATAGGTGCGCGGATTTGCGAGCGTTCAACCGGGTCGGCACGCATGGCAACGTTTTCTTTGGATTGCGCCAGCTCGGATTCGGCTTGCAAGAGTTCGTTGTTGGCATCGGCTTTGTAACGGTTGCGGCGTTCGGAGATTTGAGTAGCCAAGTCTGCGGAATCTCGGCGCATTCTTAAAAGTTCGACTTCGGAAACCACGCCTTCGGTAACCATAGGTGCGGTAATGGCGATTTCGCGGTCAAGTGCGGCCTTGCTTTGGGAAAGGCCGCTGACGGCGTCAGTCATGGCTTGACGGCGTGCTTTGTAGGCGGCAATTTCGCGACGGCGAAGCTCGGGACCCACGCTGTCAGGGAAGGAGAGCTTGGTGCCGTAGGCCTCGGCTTTAAGGCGGGCAACGGTGGCTTCGAGGTTTTCGACTTTGGCTTCGCTTTCACGCAAAACGGCGGAGCTGCGCGTGTCGTCGAGTTTCATCAGAATCTGATCTTTCTCGACCATATCGCCTTCTTTAACCATAATTTCGGTTACGATGCCGGGGTCGAGGCTTTGAATCACTTGCTCACGGCTACTGGGAATGATATTGCCGTTGCCGCGGGTCACTTCTTCGACCGGGCTGTTGTAAGCCCAAATAACGAAGACAACCAGGAAAATGAAGAAAAGGATGATGACCCAAAATTGACCGCTGTGTTTTTCTTTTTGAAGGGCGGCGTTGAGGTCGTTGATGAGGTGTAGGTCTTTGGATTTGACGTTGTTTTCGCGGCTCATAATCGTGTGTCTTTATTGTGTTTGGTGGATTTTAACCATTAGGGCAGGCCGTCTGAAAGGGTAAGCAGGTTTCAGACGGCCTTTTGCTTTATTGTGCTGCCGATTGAGGGGCGGCGGCTTGTTGTTGCTGTTTGGCGTTGACAGCTTGTTGCTGTTGTTTGACGTTAGCTGCTTTGGCCTGTTCGTTTTGCATGAGTTTTTGCAATACCAGGTCACGCGGGCCGTCCATTACGACTTTACCATTGTCCATGACAATGATGCGGTTGACGATTTGCAGCACTTGCGGACGGTGGGTTACCAAAAGCATGGTGCGGTTGCGACCCCATTGGGCGATGGCATTGAGCGCCATGCGTTCGGTAGCTTGGTCCAGGCTGGTGGTCGGCTCGTCCAGCAGGACAACTTTCGGATTGCGCAAGGTCATGCGCGCCAGGGCGATGATTTGTTTTTGACCGCCGGACAAGCCCAAGCCGTCTTCACCCAAAGGCATATCCAAACCGCGCGGATGGTTACGGATGATTTTGTCAAGGCCGAAGCGGTTGAGCGCAATCAGCAGGTCTTGGTCGGTAGAATAACTGCCGGTACGCGCTAAGTCCATGTTTTCGCGCAATGTGCCGAGGAACAGGCGTGGCGATTGGCTCAACAGTAGGACTTGGTCGCGCAGGAAGTTGGGGTCAAGCTGGCGCATATCGACGCCGTCAAGGGTAACGTTGCCTTTTTCGGTATCGTACAGACCGCTGGCCAGTTTGAGCATGGTGCTTTTACCGCTGCCGATACGGCCCAAAATACCGACTTTTTCCCCCGGTTTGATGGTCAGGCGCAAATCTTCGACGGCGCTGTTGTTGTCGGCTTGATATTTGAACGATACGTTTTCAAAGGTAATATTGCCTTGAACGTTGTCCAAAGTAATGTATTTGCGTTCCGGATTGCGTTCGATAGGGCGGGTAACGATGTCGTTTACGCCTTTGAGGGCAAGTTTGGCTTGTTGGAAGCGGGTAGCCAAACCGGCGATTTGTGCCAACGGCGCCAAAGCGCGGCCGGACAGAATCACAGAGGCAATCAATGCACCCATGGTGATGCGTTCCGCATGGTTGTCGGCGTGAATCAGATAGGTACCGACGACGACCAAAAAGACGGTATTGAGCTGCTGCATGGCAACGGCGAAGTTGACCATGAAGTTGCTGGTGTCTTTGACTTTGATAGAGGAAGCGGAAGTTTTGGCGGTGTATTCGTCCCAGCGTTGTTGCGCCCAAGATGTGGCGTTGTTGGTTTTCAGGGTTTCGATGCCTTCGATGGCTTCAACGGCAAGGCCTGAGCGTTGCGAACCTTCTTTCATCGATTCGTTGATGTGGCGCGAGAGCGGGCGTTGTACGACAAAACCGACAATCACGACAATCGGAATGATGGTCAGGGGAACAAGCGCGAGTTTGCCGCCGACCATGGAAATTACGAAGATAAACAGCAGCAGGAAAGGCAAGTCGACGATGGTCAACAAGCTGGCACTGGTCATGAACTCGCGCACGGCTTCAAATTCGCGCAGGTTGCTGGCGTATGAACCGGAAGAAGCAGGACGGTCTGCCAGACGCAATGCCATCACGCGGCGGAATAAAGCGGAGCTGATGATCAAGTCGGCTTTTTTACCGGCAATATCGGTCAAGTGGCCGCGGATCATCTTGGCAGCAAACTCAAACAAAATCGCCAAGACTACGCCGATACTCAATACCCACAAGGTTTCATAGGCTTGGTTGGGAATCACGCGGTCGTACACGTTCATCACATACAGGGAGCTGACGAGCGCAAGGAAGTTGATGATGATGGTAGCCAAGATGACTTGGTAGTAGTAGCTGCGGAAACGCCAAATGACTTTCCAAAACCATGCTTTGGGCAAATGGTATTCAGGCAGCTCCGAGCGCATATCGGTAGCCATTTTGGGTTTGATAAACCAGCAGTAGCCCAAATACAGGCCGGAGAGCTGCTCGTGGCTGAGTTCCTGTTCCAAACCATCGACTTGGCGGATATGGTATTTGCGCTCTTGTCCTGAGCCTTCGATTTTAGTGATGACCGCGGCCTCTTCGTTGTGCAGGATAATCATGACCGGCACGGCGAGCGAGGGAATGTCTTCCAGATTGCGTTTGGACAAGGTGTTTTCAAAGCCGTGGCTGCGCAGGACTTCGACCAGTGAGTGATAGTTGACCTTGAGCTTTTTGTCGCGCACGACTTCGGCGGACAAAGCGGCTTCGGATACGGGCGCACCCAAAAGGCGGGTCACTAAAACGATGTGTTCAATGATGGCTTTCATATTTTTTCGCGTAATGTTTTTGGTTTAACCGGCGGATATGGCTTTATTTTTGTGCCAAACCGACCCAAGCGGAGATTTTGGCTTGGGTATTTAAATAGTCAAGCGCCGCATCGCGGAAATCGTTGCGGGCGGCAACATAATCCTGCTCGATGGAGGATAACTCGCTGTATGCGCTCAAAACGTCGGTCAGCGTACGTCGGGCGATTTTAAATTGCAATTCATACACTTTGATGACTTCTTTTTGGGCGGCGATGTGTTGCGCCGTCAGCACGGTACGCTGTTCGCTTTCCTGCATATCGATGGCCGACGTTTGAACGCGTTCGTTCATGTCGCGCAGGATTTGTTCGGACTTGGCTTCTGCGGCAATCAATGATTTGGCATTGCGTTCCACATTGTGTCGTGCGGCAATATCCAACACATTCCATGCAACGTTTAAATAAAGCTGTCTGGTGTTGCGCGTTGCACTGCCTTCCAAATTGAGGGCAGGCAGGCGTTCGGCTTTGGAGGCGTCCAAATCGGCACGGACGCTGTCGCGCTCGGCCAATTGCGCCTGATAGGACGGATTGTTGTTGCGGTTGGGATTGTTGAAGCGTTCAGTGATGGATTTCGCCGTGTCGTTTTTAAACGGATCTTCCAAGTCGTTGGCAGTCAGCTGGCGCGAGGTATAGCGGGACAGGCGGCTCAGGGCCAAATCCATGGTGCGGCGTTGTTGGGCAATGATGTTTGCCACTTGTAGTTGGCGCGCGCGCGCTTCAATCAGCTCGGAACGACGGCCGGCATCATATTTGACGATGGTGTCCAAGTCTTTTAAGAGGTTGTTGTGGCGCGCTAAAGTCTGCTCGTTGAGGATCAGGGTTTCTTTTGCACGCAATGCGCTCAGGTAGAGGCGGCCGATATCGCTGCCGAGCTGCTCTTGGCTTTCGGTGTATTTGTGTTGATAGTATTCTTCGCGGCTGCGGTCGCGGCGGACGGCGGCTTCAATCGCACCCCATGAGTAGATGTTCACGCTGCCGCGCACGCCGATACCGTCATCCATGTCGTTGCTGTTATATTTATTGTGTTGCGCCAGCACTTTCGTGCCGGTCAGGGTAACGACAGGATAATGGCGCGCACGCGTAGCTTTGGTCGTGCTTTGCGCTGCTTCTTGAGTGGCTTTTGCTTCACGCACAATCGGGTCGCTGATTAAAGCATCCCTGAGGATGTCTTGCAGGCTGTATGCAGAGGCCGTCTGAAACGGCATCAGACAGCAGGCGACGGCAACGGCCGATGACAATAAACGGAGCTTTGTGGGGGAAGAATAAATATGCGGCATGATTTCTAACCAAATGATTTATATATTATCGTTGTCCGTATCGGGTATCGCCTGAGGCATGACCGGGCGAATTTTGAACGAGAACACATACATTTACAAAGCATAAAGCATTTTTTCCAGCTTTTCACAATATTCTGATGAAAGGTCAAGATACATGCCTTAAAGTATATTATTGCAGAGCGCGACTATCGTTTCTAATGATTTTAATGTAAAAAATCTATTAAAAAGGCCGTCTGAAAGGATTTCAGACGGCCTTTTTCAACCTTAATCCTTACGTTGCAATACAGCGGCAAAGAAACCGTCGGTTTGGTGTTCTCCAGAGTTGAGGCGCAGGTATTTTCCGGTATCCAAATCAACCTTCAGGCTTTGCAGCAGTTCGGCGCAGTTGACGAGTTCAAACTCGGGATGTTCGGACAGGAAACGTTCGACTTGCAACTCGTTTTCTTCCGGCAACACGCTGCAGGTGGCGTAAACCAAACGGCCTTGCGGTTTCACCAGTTTGGAGGCGGCATCGAGGATACTGTGTTGCTGTTCCAAAAGGTTGGCCACGGTCTCGGCGGATTGGCGGTATTTGAGGTCGGGATTGCGGCGTAAAGTACCCAAACCGGAGCAGGGCGCGTCCACCAACACGCGGTCGGCTTTGCCTGCCAGTCGGGCGATACGGGTATCGTGTTCGCTGCTGATGCGTTCGGGGTGGATATTGGTCAGTCCGGCACGGGTCATGCGCGGTTTGAGGTTGGCAAGGCGTTTTTCGGCGATGTCGAATGCGTAGATTCTGCCTTTGTTGGCCATTTGCGCGCCGACAGCCAAAGTTTTACCGCCGGCACCGGCACAGAAATCGACAATGATTTCGCCGCGTTTTGCGCCCACCAATAAGGCAAGCAGCTGGCTGCCTTCGTCTTGGACTTCCAGTGTACCGTCTAAAAATAGCTCGTGTTTGTTAAGCGCGATTTTGTTTTTCAGGCGGATGCCCCAAGGCGAATAAGGCGTGGCTTCTGCATCGGCACTTTCGGCTTGCAACAATGGCAGCACTTTATCGCGTTTGCCTTTCAAGGTATTGACGCGGATGTCGAGCGGGGCAGGTTGGTTGATGCTGCGGCCGAAGGCGAGGATTTCTTCTTCGCTCCAATGCCGTTGCAGTTGTTCTACCAGCCATTGCGGCAATTCTGCGGCGGTATTCAGGCCGTCTGAAAACTCGGTTTTGCGGGCTTTCAAATTGCCGAGGAACTCTGTTTCTTCTTCATCAAGCAGGTCTTTGATTTGGCTGATGTTGGTGCTTCTGCCGAGAACCAGTGCGGCGAGTGCTGCTTTGCGCGGCTGCGCGTGCGGACGGCGCAGGGCGGTACTGATTTTTTGATAGTGGCGCAATGCGGCAAAGGCTGTTTCGGCGATTTCGTGGCGGTCTTGGCGGCCGAGCTTTTTGTGTTCGCGGAAATAGGCGGAGAGGACGGCATCGGAAGGCTGTTTGAAAGTCAGCATTTCAGCCAAAACTTTGGCGGTATGGTCGAGTTGTGCGGCGTTCATAATGTAATGGGTTCTCTTAAAGTTGGTAAAGGGTTTCAGACGGCCTTCATGATGCGTTCGATTTCGTGCCAAAAGCCGTCCGGCCGTAATTCCAAAACGGCAATCAAGCCTTGGTCGATACGGCGGATTTCGGTTTCGTTCAATGTTTCGGTTTCGGCGACACGAGCAGGCGCGAGATAGGCCATACGGTCGAGCAGGTGGTAGCGGACTTCTTGGTGTTCAAACCAGTATTCCGCCCAATCTTGAATATAGATGCCGCGCCAGCCGTATGAGTTAAGTGGCGGCTCAAAAGCATGGAAACCTTGTGGAAAAAATCCGATGCCGCGCACGATGGAAGCAGGAAGCGGATTTTCCGGCAGGCCTTGTGCGGTTAAGGCTGCTTTGCCTTGCAGTGTATGTAGCAGCTGGGATTGCTGCACCAATTTGGCGGCCTTGTCCGTCAGCGTGTCTTTAGGGTTGAGACCGTGCAGGTTTTGCACTTGGTCTCCGCCGTAGTATTTACACGCCAGCTCGATATGGTAGGGCTGTTGGTTGAGGGAAACGACAAAATCCGCGGCACCTAAAGTTTGGCCGTCTGAAAAAACGGGCAGGTTGTATGCGTGCAGTTTGGCGTGCGGCGCGTTGGCAAACCAAAACGTCAACAACTCTTCGGCATAAATGCCGAGACGGTGGCCGAATGGGGAACGTTGGGCAAGGTGATCCATCAGCGGCGCGGGATCGGCGTCCAATGCCAAAAGGTAGCGGAAACCGTGCTCCCCCAATAGTTCGCGCACGCTCAATTCGCAACCGCTTTGCCACAAAGGGGGCGCAGTCAGCAGCGAGGCGAGGTCGCGGACGGGTTGGCTGGTGAGTTTCCACCATAATGCGTCTAGGGCGTAATTCATGCTTATCCGAATATCAGTCATGCTGTCTGAAAAAGCTTGTAATGTTTTCAGACGGCCTTAAATCAGTCTTTTTTATGGATACGGTGGCTGACGGTATTGAAAAAACCGCGCAGGATGTCGATGTCTTCGGTTTGCGTGTTGGCGCGTCCGAACAGGCTCTGCATACGGCGCATCAGGCGCTCGCCGTTGCGGCGGTTGAAAAAGCCGATGTCGTTCATCACGCTTTCCATGTGGGCGACCATGCCTTTGATTTGCTCATGGGTCGCAGCGTGGTCTTCCTGTTGAAGATGGGTCATGGGCGAATCGGTTTGGCTGAAGATTTCGTAGCACACGACCTGCACGGCTTGGGCGAGGTTGAGCGAGAAATAGTCGGGATTGCCGTTGATGGTCATCAGTCGGTTGCAGGCTTGGACTTCTTCGATGCTCAAGCCGAAAGTCTCGTTGCCGAAAACCAGTGCCACTTTTTCGCCTCGGTTGGCGGCCTGCAGTAATTCGGGCACCAAATCGCGCGGGGTTTGCAGCGGCGCGGTGATTTCGCGGCGGCGACTGGTCAGGGCGCAGGCGATGGTGGTGTCGGCAAGGGCTTCGTCCAAAGAGGCAGCAATGGTGGCATTTTCCAAAACGTCTGCCGCACCGGAAGCGAGGATGAAACTTTCTTCCGGTAATTTAAACGATTGCGGATGCTCCGGATCGAATACGGGCGGATTTTCCGTCATCGGCGTTGCCATCAGATTGGGGGCAACGATGGTCAGTTTGTGCAGGCCCATTGTTTTCATGGCGCGGGCGGCGGAGCCGATATTGGCGGGATGGCTGGTACGCGTGAGGATGATGCGGATATTGTCCAGATAGGCGGGCAGGGCGGGTTTTTCGGAAGTCATGTTTTGTTTTCTGTTTGTACGGGAATCAGGTATAATGCGCCATCTTTTTGTTTTCAGACGGCCTTTTTCCATGCCGTCTGAAATGTTCTTTAACAGCATCGGAAACGATTAACAGCCTCTTGTGTGCCTGTTCGGCGCATTAGGGCGTATTTTACCTGAATTAGGAAGAAAACCATGAATCCGTTTTTAAATACCGCTTTCAAAGCCGCCCGTAAAGCAGGGCAAATGATGATTCGCGCCGCCGGCAATCTGGATGCCGTCAAAGTAGACAGCAAAGCATTCAACGACTTCGTTTCCGATGTTGACCGCAGCTCCGAGATGATTTTGGTGGAAGCGCTCAAAGAAGCCTATCCGCATCATAAAATCACTTGCGAAGAAGGCGGCTCCCACGGTAAAGCCACCGCCGAGTACGAATGGATTATCGACCCGCTCGACGGCACAACCAACTTCCTCCACGGCCATCCCCAATACGCCATCTCTATGGCACTCCTGCACAAAGGCGTGTTGCAAGAAGCTTTGGTGTACGCACCTGAGCGCAACGACGTATACATGGCTTCCCGCGGCAAAGGCGCGTTGCTCAACGACCGCCGTATCCGCGTTTCCAACCGCATCGAATTGAACCGCTGCCTGATTGGTACCGGCTTCCCTGTTGTCGATCAAAGCATGATGGACAAGTATCTGGCGATTTTGAAAGATTTCTTGTCAAAAACCGCCGGCGGCCGTCGTGAAGGCGCGGCTTCTTTGGATTTGTGTGCCGTTGCGGCCGGCCGTTTGGACGGTTTCTTTGAGTTCAACCTCAAACCTTGGGATATTGCCGCCGGTGCATTGATTGTCCAAGAAGCAGGCGGCATCGTTACCGATATGTCCGGCGATGAAGGCTGGTTGGAAAGCGGCGACATCGTTGCGGCCAATCCTAAAGTATTGGCACAAATGCTGAAAATTATTTCTGAACACCAATAAGCTTTTGTAGGGAACGGTCTGTATTTATCGTGACAGGCTAGAGTTTAAACAATCGGTAAAAGGCCGTCTGAAACCTGAAATAGGGTTTCAGACGGCCTTTTATTTTGTTATTAACGGATTCGGATAAGAGCTGAAAATACGGCTTTTAAAGGAAGCGTTTTTAATTTTGTCTGTATTTTCTATTGCTTCGCAGTTATGATATGGATACGTTTGGCTGAAATAATGCCGCATGCAATCATAAAAATAGAAAGCAGAGGAGAATAATGAAACGAGATTTTGAAGCAGTAAAACGCATTGTTATTAAGATTGGAACCAGTTCGTTGGTGTTGCCAAACGGCAAAATCAATTTGGCAAAAATCGACCAACTGGCCTTTGTCATTTCCAGCTTGGTCAGTAAGGACAAAGAAATTGTGCTGGTGTCTTCCGGCGCGATGGGCTTTGGGCTGAATGTCCTCAACATGGAAAAACGTCCGGCGGAAATGGCGCAGCAGCAGGCTGTTTCCAGCGTCGGCCAAGTGGCCATGATGAGCCTTTACTCGCAGATTTTTTCCCATTATCGGATGACGGTATCGCAAATCCTGCTGACGCGTGATGTGGTCGAATATCCGGAAAGTTTGGCAAACGTTACCAATGCTTTTGAATCCCTGCTTTCCATCGGCGTCATCCCTATTGTCAATGAGAACGACGCGGTCAGCGTGGATGAGATGGACCATGCCACCAAGTTTGGCGATAACGACCGTTTGTCGGCAGTCGTGGCGAAAATCGTTAAAGCCGATTTGCTGATTATGTTGTCCGATATTGACGGTTTGTTTGATAAAAATCCGGCTGTTCACGCCGATGCCAAGCTGCGCAGCCATGTTGCCGATATTACCGAAGAAATTATTGCTTCTGCCGGCGGATCGGGCAGTAAGTTTGGTACGGGCGGCATGTTCAGTAAGATTAAGAGTGCGCAGATGATGTTTGAACATCACGGCCAGATGGTGTTGATGAACAGCGCCAATCCGCGCGATATTCTTCAGGTTTTAGATGGCGCGCCTATTGGAACGTGGTTTGCACAAGAGAAATAGGGAGGTTTGATGAGCTATATCGAACAGTTGGGCAAGAATGCCCAAAAAGCCAGTAAAACGTTAATCAGCTTGGGAAGCTTGGAAAAAAACAATCTGCTGCGTCAGGTTGCAACGGCGTTGGTTGAACAGGCTGAGATGATTTTGGCAGAAAATGCCCGCGATTTGGCCGCTGCAAAAGAAAACGGCATTTCGGACATTATGCTCGACAGGCTGCGTTTGAATCACGAACGCATCAAAGGCATTGCGGAAGGCGTTGGGCAGGTTGCCGATTTGCAGGACCCAATTGGGCAGGTTGTCCGCGGCTATATCAATTTGGACGGTTTGAAAATAGTTCAAAAACGCGTGCCTTTGGGCGTGGTTGCCATGATTTTTGAAAGCCGCCCGAATGTTTCGGTCGATGCGTTTTCTCTGGCCTTTAAAACCGGCAATGCCATTATTTTGCGCGGCGGTCGCGATGCCATCCATTCCAATACCGCATTGATTGCCGTCATCAGGCAGACTTTGGTAAAAGCGGGGATGGATGCCGATGTGGTGCAGCTGGTTGAAGATACCAGTCATGCTGCCGCTGAGGAATTGATGCAGGCGGTTGATTATATTGATGTACTGATTCCGCGCGGCGGCGCGCGCTTGATTCAGACGGTGAAAGAGAAATCGAAAGTTCCCGTCATTGAAACCGGAGTCGGTAATTGCCATATTTATGTGGATGACAGTGCCGATTTGGAGATGGCGGTCAATATCGTCGTGAACGCGAAAACGCAGCGTCCGAGCGTGTGCAATGCCGCGGAGTCTTTGGTTGTTCATGAAAAGATAGCGGAAGCGTTTTTGCCAAAACTGGAAGAAGCCGTTGCCAAAGTGCATCCGATCGAATTTAGAGCCGATCAGGAAGCGCTGCGTATTTTTAAAAATGCTGTTTTGGCAACCGAGGAAGATTACAGTACCGAGTTTCTTGACTATATTATGTCGGTCAAAACGGTAAAATCAGTGGAAGAAGCCGTCGATTGGATTAACGGCCATACGACGCATCACTCGGAAGCGATTGTGACCCAAAGCATTGCCCATGCCGAGTTTTTCCAAGAAAGCATTGATGCGGCGGCGGTTTATGTCAATGCGTCCACTCGGTTCACCGACGGCTTTGTTTTCGGATTGGGCGCGGAAATTGGTATTTCCACCCAAAAAATGCACGCCCGCGGCCCGATGGGTTTGGAAGCGCTGACTTCGACCAAGTTCTACATCAACGGCAACGGTCAGATCCGACGTTGATAAACGCCCCTCAACTTCATCAATTTGCGTATAATGGCGGGAAATTTGATTTTTCCCGAACAACCGATTTAGTAAAAAGGAACACACCATGTCCTCTATCCACGATCAAATCAAAGAAGTCGTTACCACACACCGCGTCGTATTGTTCATGAAAGGCACGAAGCAATTTCCGCAATGCGGCTTCTCTTCCCGTGCCGTACAAATCCTCAATGCGGCAGGTTGCACCGACTATGTGACTGTCAACGTATTGGAAAACGATGCCGTACGCCAAGGCATTAAAGAATACAGCGACTGGCCGACCATTCCTCAACTGTACGTTAACGGCGAATTTGTCGGCGGCTCCGACATTTTGATGGAAATGTATGAAGCAGGCGAACTGCAAGAATTGCTGAAAGCTTAATTATCCACAATATTCCGTAATGTAAAATTGTTGACAAAGGCCGTCTGAAACCCTGATTCAGACGGCCTTTCGCATGAATACGCACTTTGCGCGCCATGCGAAAAAAAGTATAATCCCCCTCCATCAACGCAATTCGGAAAATCAACATGAACGTTACCGTTATCAACCACCCTTTAGTCTGCCACAAACTCACGCTGATGCGTGAAGCGGATTGCAGCACTTACAAATTCCGCACGCTTACCACCGAGTTGGCACGTCTGATGGCATATGAGGCCAGCCGTGATTTTGAAATTGAAAAATATATTATTGACGGCTGGTGCGGCTCTATTGAAGGCGACCGCATCAAAGGCAAAACGCTGACCGTTGTCCCGATTTTGCGTGCCGGTTTGGGTATGCTTGACGGCGTACTCGACCTGATTCCGACTGCCAAAATCAGCGTTGTCGGCTTGCAGCGCGATGAAGAAACTTTGAAACCGGTTTCTTATTTTGAAAAATTTGTCGACAGCATGGACGAACGTCCCGCACTGATTATTGACCCAATGTTGGCGACCGGCGGCTCTATGGTTGCCACCATCGACCTTTTAAAAGCCAAAGGTTGCCGTAACATCAAAGCATTGGTATTGGTTGCCGCTCCGGAAGGCGTAAAAGCCGTCAATGACGCGCATCCTGATGTAACCATCTACACTGCCGCGCTCGACAGCCACTTGAACGAACACGGCTACATCATTCCCGGTTTGGGCGATGCCGGCGATAAGATTTTCGGTACACGTTAATTGAAATGTTTAAGGCCGTCTGAAAAGTGTCAAACCTAAACTTTCAGACGGCCTTGTTATATGGTTTGCTTTAAAACCCACATCAGAAAGGACAATCATGAGCTTCCAAGATAATCTTGCCGCCATGCCTGCCATCGATCATTTGAGCGGCTTAGATATTCTCGACAAAGAGGGCAATGTGGTTCATCACATTCCCAATGCACCCGGCAAACAAGGCTCGCTCAAGCTTTACCATGCTTTGGCGCAAGAGTTTGGCGGTAAACTTGACGCAGCGGCGGCAGAACGCGGCCTGGCATGGTTTGCCGAACATGTTGCCGATGCCGAAGCCAATCCGGGCAAACATCCGAATATTGATTTGCTGTTTAAAGTGAAAGCTGAAAATGCCAGCCTGACTTTGAAACCATTGGCTGCTTAATGAATACAAAAAAGGCCGTCTGAAAACAATTTTCAGACGGCCTTTTTATATGCTTAAAGCCTCAAGCGATAGAGGCTTCAACGAATGCAGTCAGTTGACCTTTAGCCAATGCGCCAACTTTAGTGGCAACGTTTTCGCCGTTTTTGAACACCATCAGGGTAGGGATGCCGCGAACGCCGAATTTGGCAGGAGTGGCTTCATTGTCGTCGATGTTGATTTTAACGACTTTCAGACGGCCTTGGAATTCGGAGGCAATGTCGTCCAAGATTGGGGCGATCATTTTGCAAGGGCCGCACCATGGTGCCCAGAAGTCCAGCAATACAGGTACGTCGGATTTCAAAACGTCTTGTTCGAAGCTGGCATCGCTGGCGTGGATAATCAATTCGCTGCTCATGTTTGTTTCCTTTTGAATGGGGATCGATAAATATGTTGTTCAGGATAGTGGCAGACTGGGAAAATTTCAAGTGCCGCCACTCGGTAATAGTTTTTTTGAAATGCGTCTATCGTAATCCTTAAAGATTCAGACGGCCTCTTGGACCATGTGGCCGGAGTGGGCAATCAAATGACGTGTGTAGTCGCTGGCCGGATTGGCAAATACGCTTTCGCATTCGCCTTCTTCAACGACTTGACCGTCTTTCAACACCATCACGCGGTGGGAAATGGCGCGGATGACGGCGAGGTCGTGGCTGATGATGATGAAGGCGAGGCCGTATTCTTTTTGCAGGCCGCTGAGTAATTCAAGGATTTGTTGTTGCCATTGGACATCGAGCGCACTGGTTGGTTCGTCCAATACGAGGATTTTCGGGCGGACAATGATGGCGCGGGCGATGGCGAGGCGTTGGCGTTGGCCGCCGGAAAATGCGTGCGGATAGCGTTCGAGTGCGTCTTCGGGCAGGCCGACTTGTTTGAGGACTTCTTCGACGCGGCGGCGCATTTCTTCGCGCGGCATTTCAGGTTCGTGCACGCGTAAGGCTTCGGAAACGGTATCGAAGACGTTCATGCGCGGATTGAATGCGCCGAACGGGTCTTGGAACACCATTTGGATTTCGCGTCTCAATTCGTGTTTCCATGGTTCGCCGTTGACAATCAGGCTGCCTTCGGAATCGATAAGGTGCATAACGGCTTTGGCCAGTGTGGTTTTGCCGCTGCCGCTTTCGCCGATGATGCCTAAGGTTTCGCCGGATTTGAGGTCGAAAGAAATGGGGTTGAGAATGGTTTTGTCGCGTTTTTTAAACCAACCGTCCGATTCTTTGACGGAAAAGGCGACGTGCTCGGCCTTAAGTACGGTGGCCGGGTTTTCAGGCAAGGGGGCCACTCGGCGCGTTGTGCCGGCGTTGAGCAGCATTTTGGTGTATTCGTGCTGCGGATTGGCGAAGACTTCGGCTGCTTTGCCGGTTTCAAGGATGCGGCCGTTACGCATAACGGCGACATCGTCGGCAAAACGGCGCACGAGGTTTAAGTCGTGCGTAATGTAGAGCATGGTCATGCCGTGTTCTTCCTGCAGGCGTGAGAGCAGGTCGAGGATTTGGGCTTGAACGGCAACGTCCAAAGCAGTGGTCGGTTCGTCGGCAATCAGGAGCTTGGGTTGGGCGGATACGGCCATGGCAATCATGGCGCGCTGGCGTTGGCCGCCGGAAAGTTGGAACGGATAAGCCTGGGCTTTTTGCTCGGGCTGGTGGATGCCGGTTTCGTCTAGGAGTTCGATGGCGCGCGCCCATGCCTGTTTTTTATCCAAACCCAAATGCAGGGTCAGGACTTCGGCGATTTGTTCGCCGACGCGCATCACGGGGTTGAGGGCGGTCATGGGTTCTTGAAACACCATGCCGATTTCGCAGCCGCGCAGCTTTTGCAGGGCGCGTTCGGACTGGGTCAGCAGGTCGGTTCCGCAATATTTCAGACGGCCTTCAAAGCTAACCATCGGGTTGAGGCGCATAATGCCTTGCGACAATACGGTTTTGCCGCTGCCGCTCTCACCAACCAATGCCAGCTTGCGGCCGGGTTGCAAGGTCAGGTTGATATTGTGCAGGACTTGCTTGCTCGGAAAGGAGCCGTTTAGGTTTTCGATTTCGAGTATAGGTGTCGTCATGGTTGTGGCCGTCTGAAAAGGTTTGTGGAATACAGGTTGTTTTCAGACGGCCTGCATGAATCAAGAGGCCGTCTGAAACAGCGGTTTAGTCTTGAAACTGTTCTTTGAGTTTGCGTTTTAACACTTTGCCGGTGGCATTGCGCGGCAGCTCGTCTTGGAAGATGATTTGTTTGGGGATTTTAAAGTTTGCCAACAGGCCGCGCAGGTGGCTGCGGACTTCGGCTTCTTCCAGCTTCATGCCTTCTTTGAGTTGGATAAAGGCAATGATTTCTTCATCGGCGTATTGGTCTTTCACGCCAATGACGGCGGCGGCTTCCACGGCTTCGAGTTTGTAGATGGCTTCTTCGATTTCGCGCGGATAGACGTTTTGGCCTTTGGAGATAATTAGGTCTTTTTTGCGGTCGACGATGAAGATGAAGCCGTCTTCGTCTATGGTGACAAAGTCGCCGGTTTTCAGCCAACCGTTGACGATGGTTTCATCTGTGGCGTCAGGCATATTGAGGTAGCCTTGCATGACCGAGCCGCCTTTGATGATCAGTTCGCCCACTTCGCCGCGCGGCACTTCGACCAATTCGTCATCGACGGCTTTCACGGTCAGGCCGGGCAGGGCGACGCCGACGCTGGCGGTTTTTTGGCGTTCGGGCGTATTGACGGCCACGACGGGCGAGCATTCGCTCAAGCCGTAGCCTTCCAGCAATTTGGCACGCGGGAATTTGGCTTTGAAGTCGTCAATGGTTTGTCCGGCCAAAGGCGCGCCGCCGCTGATAAACAGGCGGACGCGGTTGAACCATCTGAAATACCAAGGAATTTTGGCCTTGCTCATGGCGGTGTAAATAGCCGGTACGCCGAGGAAAATGGTAGCGCGTTTGAGCAAAACCTGTTTCAACACGTTGGAGAACGGGAAGACGGATTTGACCAAAATAATCGAGCAGGCTTGATATATCGGCAGCAAAACCATGGCAGTCAGCGTAAAGCTGTGGAACATCGGCAAGAAGACGACGAAGCGGTCTTTGCTTGAAATTTGGAAAATTTGTTCGATGCCCGAAAGGTTGGAAAACAGGTTGCTGTAACTGATTAATGCGCCTTTGGGATGGCCGGTTGTACCGGAGGTGTAGATAATGTGCGCCAAATCGTTGACAGACGGCTGACGGCTCAGATTCGGCTTGCCGGGGAATGTGCGTGCGGCATCGAAATAGCTGTCTTCGCCACTGGCGGCTTGGGTTTCGCCAATCCAGATGATTTTACGGACTTTGGTTTTGGCTTTGATGTTTTTGAGTTCTTTGGCCAACGGCGCGGAGGCGAACATAAAGTGTGCGTCGCAGTCATTGAGGATGTAGGAAAATTCTTCGCTTTTCAAAAAGACGTTGAGTGGGACGGCTACTGCGCCGATGGAAGTAATGGCGAAATAGGCGGCAATAAATTCGGGAGAGTTGGAAACGACAAGGGCGACCTTGTCGCCATATTGTACGCCTTCGTGTTGCAGATAGGCGGCGACGGTTTCTACTTCGTGTTTGAGGGAGGAATAGCTGATTTTTTCTTTGTCGTTGAAAATGACCGTGCCTTTACCGTTTTTTTGGCAGGCGGCTGTCAACATGGCGTAAAAATTAGAGTGGGTGTGCATTTCGGAGTTCGTGTCCATATTGTGTCGATGGGTGTACGGTTTCGATGAACCGTTTATTTCGAAGGATAGGTTTTACATCCTATCGGTAAAATAAGCAAGAGGCCGTCTGAAAATACTTTCAGACGGCCTTGAGCTTTGCTGGGCTTAGGAAAGCAATATTTTGAATTTAAATTCATTTATTGTGTTGATGGAAATATTCCCATTCTTTAAAGGTCCGGCCGTTCGGAAGATAGCGCAAGCCGATTTTGTTGTCGTTTCTGTCTTGAGCCATTTTGAGTTTGCCGCTGCGTTTGAGGCAGAACCGGTGGTAGAAAGCCTTAGAACTAGCCGTTGTTCAGACGGCTGTCAGGTACTTTCTTAAACAGGCGGTAGAAATTGTCGCTGGTGTTTTGTGCCAATGTTTCCAAGCTCTCGCCGCGCAGATTGGCTACGAATTCGGCTGTATAGCGGACGTAGGACGGCTCGTTTTGTTTGCCGCGTTTGGGAACCGGCGCGAGGAAGGGTGCATCGGTTTCTACCAAGATTCTATCGGCTGGGACGTATTTGGCGGCTTCCTGAATCAGCGGTGCGTTTTTAAACGTCACAATGCCGGAGAAGGAGATGTATAACCCTAAATCCAAAGTGGCTTTGGCAAAGGCGACGTCTTCAGAGAAGCAATGAATCACGCCGGAATTAGTGTGGCATTCTTTCAAAATCCGCAACGTGTCTTCGGCTGCATCGCGCGTGTGGACGATAACGGGCAGGCCGCTTTCGTTGGCTGCTTGGATATGGTCGGCAAAGCGTTGATGTTGCCATGACAAATCGCCTTTGCACCAGTAATAGTCCAAACCGGTTTCGCCGATACCGACGATTTTCGGATGTTTGGCGGCCTCTACCATTTCGGCAATGGTAAATTCTTCTGCTTCTTGGCTGTCGGGATGTATGCCGATGGTGCAGTAGATGTGGTCATTTGCCTGAGCAATGTCGAAGACTTCGGCAAAACTTTGTTTGCTGACGCTGATGGCAAGCGCCTGTTTGACGCTTTGCGCTTCCATATTGGCAAAGACTTCGGGCAGGCGGTCTTTTAAGCCGTCAAAGTTGAGATGGCAATGTGAATCGATTAAATACATGGTATTACAGGGTAAAAGTAGTGCGGTCGCTGCGCAGGCGCGGGCCAAGCTCGGCTTCGATCAGGTTTTTTGCCTGCAGGCAGCTTTCGTGTTCGGAGAATGCAAGGCCTACGCCTTTGGGGCGATGGGCCGAGGTGCGCGCCGGATTGATCCAAACGACTTTAGTTGGCAGGAAGCGTTTGGGATAGTCGGCGATTTCGACGGCCAAGAGGATGTCTTCGCCTAGTGAGAATACGTCATCGGTCGGTACGAACAGGCCGCCGTGTTCTAAAAACGGCATATAGCAGTTGTACAACAGATTGGGGTCTTTGAGTTGCAAGGCCAACATCTTCGCCGGAATGTCTTTTTTATTCATCATTGATTACCTGTTAGGGTTTGTTTTGCCAAAAATCTAAATATTCGATAAGCAGATACTCAAGCTGCATTTTAACACTCAAGGTATGGTATCCGTAAGGGTTGAGCGCGTTCAGACGGCCCAATAGGGCAAACAGTTTGCGTGAATCGGTTTTAGAGGCCGTCTGAAGCAGGGCTTGGGCATGGTGCGGATAATAAAGCGGCGCCATGCTTTGTTGTGCCAAGCCGACATCCATCAGCCACTTTTGCAACCAGTCGATGAAAACGGCCAGCGGTTGTTTTTGTTTGTCGAACGCGGCGGCGTAGTCGAGTATGGCTAACAGGCGCGGTGCGGCCAGCAGAGTCAGCAACTCTTCGCGTAATGCGTCCAATTCGGGAGTCGGCGTGAATAAAGGTGCGCCGCTGTGAAATGCCAACAAGGCTTCAGCATTTCCCACACCCTGTTGGCGCAGGTATGCCGCAGCCTGCTCATGGGTAGGCGAGGGCAGCACCATCTGGCGGCAACGGCTTTTGATGGTAGGCAGGAGTTTGTCGCGCGCATGGGTAACGAGCAGGAAAACGACGTGTTGCGGCGGCTCTTCCAGAGCTTTCAACAAACCGTTTGCCGCCTGTGTGTTCATGCTTTCAGCCGGATGCACCAATACCACGCGCAGTCCGCCGCGGACAGCGGTCAGGTAAATGTTTTCCACAATATCGCGCACGGCATCGATTTTGATTTGCAGGAGTTTGCGTCCTGTTGCCTCGCCTTCGGGCATTTCCGGCGTGAGTTCGTAAAAGTCGGGATGGGTGTTTTGGCTGAACAAATGGCACGAAGCACACTCGCCGCAGGGTTCATGGCCGGACTTGGGCGATTCGCACAGCAATGCCTGCGCGACAAAGCGGGCAAACTCGGTTTTGCCGGTATTTTCTTTGCCGGTAAACAGCCAAGCGTTGGGTCGGTTTTGCCAATGGGCGGCGAGCTGTTGCCATTGGGTTTCATGCCATGGGTAAATCATATCGTTTGGGAACTATAAGGTAGGTGGTTATTATACTCTCAGGCCGTCTGAAAAAGGTTTCAGACGGCCTTTAATAAACTGCTTAAAAATTAATCAAGTATCTTTTTGCTTTGAAATATCAATTATTAAGCTTACTTATTCACAGCCTTTGCACACGCTTGTTTGGGGAAAATGTGCATTTTGTTTGGTAGTAAAGTTGTACTTAAAATTTAGTCAGTCCTGTTTTTTAATGTTAAATCAGACAGTAATCTGATTTATGCACAAGCTGTCCACGCGATTGAATAGTGAAAATGTGCATGGTGGGGAGACATTTCAGACGGCCTTATTTGCTGCTTTTCAACAAAGCGGTCAAATCCCCGATAAATTTCGATTCCCGTTTGATGAGGTAAACAATCAACGGAATATTACCTACGGCAACAATCAAATACAGCAGCGTGATGCTGTTGAACAACATCAGCAAAACCGCGCTCAAAATGGCAGCCGACACCATAAACACGCCGTTGATGATGTTGTTGGCGGCAACAGCATGGGCGCGGAAGGTTTCGCTGCTGGCAGTTTGCAGCCAAGTGTAGAGCGGTACGGAGAAGAAGCCGCCGAAAAAGCCGATGGCCGACATCACGAGCATAATCGGATACGTTTGGGCTTGCGATAAAAACCAAATAATGCCGTTTAATTCGGTAAAACGTTGGCCTTGGGTCAGCCACACCAGCAATAATCCACAGACCGTCAGTCCCAGAGTGCCGATGGTAACCAAGCCCAAAATCAGGCGTTCGTGGCTGAGTTTGGCGCATAACACCGAGCCGATGGCGATACCGATGGAGAACAGCGCCAACATCAGGTTGAACACATTATCGTTGCCGCCCAAATGGATTTGCGTGAACGTTGGCAGTTGGGTGGTATAAACCGAGCCGATAAACCAAAACCATGAAATACCAATGATGGAAGTGAATACGGGACGATTGGCCGCCGCTTCACGAATCAGTGAATTCGTGCCTTTAATGATGTTCCATTCGATTTTTGTGTCCGACATTTTAGCGGGTACAGACGGCATAAACAGGCTGGTCATCGAGCCGCCGATAGCGACCAATAACACCAAACCACCAACAATATACGGCGGAACACCTGCGACTGCGGTGCCCAAAATTTGGCCGAGCAAAATGGAGATAAACGTACCCGATTCAATCAGGCTGTTGCCCATAATCAGCTCTTTGTCGTTGAGGTAATCGGGCAAAATGGCATATTTCAGAGGGCCGAACAAAGTCGATTGCGTACCCATGCAAAACAGGCAGATTAAAAGCAAAGGCGCGGATTGAATATAGAAGCCATATGCTGCCACTGCCATAATGATGATTTCCAACAGCTTGATCCAGCGCGCTAAAACGGCTTTATCGAATTTGTTGCTCAGCTGTCCTGACAGTGCGGAAAACAGGAAGTAGGGCAGAATAAACAGCATTGCGCCCAAATTCAGCATTTGGCTGGGCGGCAGAAAGTCGTTTTTACCCAAACCGTAAAAACTGATCATCACGAATAATGCGGTTTTGAACATATTATCGTTCAACGCGCCCAAAAACTGCGTCCCAAAGAGCGGCGCAAAACGGCGGGTCGTGTGGAAATTCAGATTGTCTTTTTTAAGGCTCATTGTTTGGATTCTTTGTCTTCGTCTTTTTCGATCAGTTTTTCAGTGGAGTCGTCATCCATCAAAATGCGGTGCGCAGGTCCTTCAAGGTCGTCAAACTGTCCGTTTTTACCCGACCACCAGAAAAACCAGCCGATGATGAAGGCCAAAATAATGCTGATGGGGACAAGGATAAACATACTTTCCATTACATCGCTCCGGTCAAATCGGTCAGGATAAAGGTTTTACCGCTAATGGTCAGGTATTCGTTGCGCAACGAACCGATATTTTTATCGTCAAAAAACAGTTCGATACGGTCTTTAACCACGCGCCAGTATTGCGGGATATCGGTTTGCTCAAAAGGCGACAATACCGCCGCTTCGGCTGCGTCTTCACTTTGCAGCTTGATTACAAAGCGTCCGCTTTGCGGCGGATTTTGCGATTCATCGTCTGCCAGCATAATGAAAAATCCGGCGTGTTCGCCGTCTTGAGTGTGGATACTGAAATAATGCATATCGGTAAATTTTCAAAACCGTCGTCATTTTTTCAGACGGCCTAAAATAAAATTCCGTCCATTTTACATCAAATATTAAGTCAAGCAGCCGATTACATTTTTTGTTAGAATACGACGTTTACTTTGTTAATCTGTTCAGACCGCTACCCACTACGTCCCACAAGGGGTGCAACATAGCCGGAGCCGCAGTAAGGTCCCGACAAAAATGCCGTCTGAAACCTCAAGGAGCATAAAAATGTCACAAAAATTAATCTTGGTTTTGAACTGCGGTAGCTCTTCCCTCAAAGGTGCCGTATTGGATAACGACAGCGGCGAAGTATTGCTGAGCTGCCTGGCAGAAAAGCTCAATCTGCCTGATGCCTACATTACCTTTAAATTCAACGGTGAAAAACACAAAGTTGACCTGTCTGCCAAGCCCGACCACACCGGCGCAGTTGAAGCCCTGATGGAAGAACTCAAAGCCCACGGCCTCGACAGCCGCATCGGCGCCATCGGTCACCGCGTCGTCAGCGGCGGCGAACTGTACAGCGAATCCATCCTCGTTGACGACGAAGTTATCGCTGGCATCGAAAAATGTATCCCGCTCGCTCCCCTGCACAACCCGGCCCACCTTTTGGGTCTGCGTGCCGCACAAAGCATTTTCAAAGGTTTGCCTAACGTTGTCGTATTCGACACCGCCTTCCACCAAACCATGCCGGAACATGCCTACACCTACGCTGTTCCACATGAATTGTATGAAAAATACGGCTTGCGTCGCTACGGCGCGCACGGTACCAGCTACCGCTACGTTTCTGATGAAACCGCCCGTTTCCTCGGTAAAGACAAAAAAGACCTGCGCATGGTGATTGCCCACTTGGGTAACGGCGCATCTATTACCGCCGTCGCCAACGGCGAATCACGCGATACCAGCATGGGTCTGACTCCGCTAGAAGGTTTGGTCATGGGTACCCGCAGCGGCGATATCGACCCTTCAGTTTTCAGCTTCTTGGCTGAAAATGCCAACATGACCATCGCCCAAATCACCGACATGCTGAACAAAAAATCAGGTCTGCTCGGTATTTCAGGTTTGTCCAATGACTGCCGTACCATCGAAGAAGAAGCTGCAAAAGGTCATCCAGGCGCCAAACTGGCTTTGGAAATGTTCATCTACCGCTTGGCTAAATACATCGGCAGCATGACAGTCGCGGCAGGCGGTTTGGACGCATTGGTCTTCACCGGCGGTATCGGTGAAAACTCCGACATCATCCGCGAACGCGTATTGGGCTACTTGGGCTTCCTCGGTCTGTACATCGACCAAGAAGCCAACCTAAAAGCCCGTTTCGGTAATGCTGGTGTGATTACCACTGCCGACAGCAAAGCTGTTGCCGTTGTGATTCCTACCAACGAAGAATTGATGATTGCACACGATACTGCCCGTCTGAGCGGCCTGTAATCTCCGTCATTATTGAAAACCTGCCCGCAAGGGCAGGTTTTTTTGTTGTGTATAGATGAAGAAAATTTTGAGGATATATCGAAAAAAGCCGGAAAACATTGCGTTTACCGGCTTTTTAATCAGTGCAATATGAAGAATGCTGATGGATAGGTTTAGAACTTATAACTGATGGTAAACAGCAAAGTCCTGCCGCGCGCATAGTTATTCAAGACGGAGCGTGTCGTGCCGCCATATTTGCCATTGCATAAACCGTTGGCATCGCATTCGACTTCCTCATCATCTAAACCACCTTTTCTTTCAAATACGCTGAAATAGCGCTGGGTTGCGGCATCGTTTGCGGAATCCAGAGGATCGATATAGCGCTTATTGAACGCATTTTGAATGTCGAAACGAAGGATAAGGTTTTTCTTCGGTTCATAATTGGCATAGAAATCAAAAATCAGCGGCTGTCTGTTGATGCTTTCTGTTTTTTTGATCACCCTTCTGCCCATTTGGTGTGAAGAGTAGGTATTGGCACCGGTTGTCCCGTCAACAAATTCCTCCTCAGTCGTCGCCCGTGTACTTTTGCCGTAATAGCGCATAATGCCGCCGATAGTCAATTTATTGCCCAACCATCGGGACCCTAATTCAAACCGACCGTAATCTCGGGGTAAGCGGGAAATTTTGCTTAAGCCGTAGCCTTGTTTGATTTGGTCTTCTTTAGAAGAGTTGCGGGGCGATTCGCTGGCATCGCTATAATTGGTCGGCTGGTTGGTTTTTTGATATGCGTAAGACAGGGTTGTAAAAAAGCGGCCGAAATCATAGTTCATTTCCACTTCCAAACCATTTTTATGGACAGGTTTGGCGTAGTTTCGATGCTGGATAGAGTATTGCAGGCCGGTACTGGTTACCCAGCTGGGTGCTTTATCCAAATCCCACCATTTGCCATAAACATTGTGGATATAGTTGTTTATCCTGCTGCGATAGGCGACCAGTTTGAAACCCAATACATCGTCCGGCTTGAAAATCCCTTTTTTGAAGGTATTGAAGCCTATTTGGTAAGTATTGGCCTGTTCCGGCTTGAGGGCGGTATTGACGCCTGAGTCGCCGATTTGTGAAAAATACATTTCTTGAATATTCGGCATTCTATGCGTACGCGAATAGCTGATAAACGGCATAAAGTAGTCGTTGACATTGATGTTTAATGCCACCGAATGGTTTACCGCATGCTTTTTACCGGATTTGGTATAAACCGGTTCGTAAAGGTCGCAGCTTGGCGTGCAATGCTGTTTATAAATTTCAGAATCTTCTCCAAATGCTTTTTTAAAGTCTTCTTGGGTATTGAAGTAGTCGGTATATTCGCCCTTGTAGCGGTAGTTGACCATATTGGCGCTGTAATTCAATTGATAAATGCCTTTTTTCAAGGAAGTATCAAAATAGAACGTATTGAATTTTTGCTGGCCTGAAGGTTGCAATATGGTTGATTTTTGAGGAAATATTCCTTTGTCTCCTTTGAAACGGCCTAAAAAGCTGTACAGGCCGGCATCTTGATCCGGGCCGTCGTAAAACAGGCTCAGCTCTTCCGGAAAGCGGTTTTTACTGTATTGGTTTTTAAAGAAATTGAAACCGACGGTAGCTTTTAAATCTGTTTTTTGGGGAAGTTTGAAAGAAAAGCTGTTGTTGATATCCAAAAGATTGGCTGTGTTTTTGGTTTCCAAATAATCAAGCAGCCCCCATCCTGAAAAACGTGAGTTTTTCGGATATTTTTGTTTTCCCAAATTATGGGCGGCCAACACGTTTAAATCGACATAATCGCCAATGTTTAAGTTGTAATTGGCTTGGTAGTTGCGGTTTTCTACTTTGCGGCTGCCGATACGGTTGTTCATGGTACGAAGCTGAAGGTCCAGCTTGTTGTTGTCGTTTTCGTATTCCACTTTGACCAAATGGCTGTTTGAGCGTTGTTGCAGGCTGGTAGGATCGATTGGGGTCAGATCCCATTGCGGTGCCAAATTCTCTTTCCAGCTTCTTTCCAAGTCATCGACATAATCTCTTTGCAAAACCTCAGGATCGTTATATTTTTTGGAGAAAGGGTAGTCCCAATAGCTTTTACCGACCGCATTGCGCTTGGAAAAGTCACGGACCCAGAGATTTTGTTCGTGGTCGAATTTCAATAAATTGCTCTCAAAATATTCTTGTTTTTTACGATCCAGATATTCCTCGCCAAAATTGCCGATACGCTGACCGCCACCGCCTACTTTATAGTTTTGCTCGACATTACGGTGGCTGTAACCATATAACGCACCAAGGCGCGCTCCGCTGTCAAACCATTTTTGTACCGCTCCGGTTGCCATAAAGTTGCTTTTGGTGCTGTTTGTGCCGGTCAATCCTTTGGTCAAGAGGCCGAAGGTATTGTTTCCGTGTACTACATCGTCTACCCGTAAAGTACGGAAATTGGCTGTACCGGATAAGGTATTGATGCCGTTGGCACCCGAGAAACTGCCTTTGGTTACATCCACGCCGGCAATAAAATTGGGATCCAGTGCCGTACCGAATTGTGAGGAGCTGCCGCTGCGTCCGGCATCGGCAGAAGTGGAATAGAAGGTTTGGGTTACGCCGTCAACCATCGTATTGACACGTCCCAAACCGCTATCGCCACGGATATTGACCGCCAATACGCCTGATCCTTTGTCTTGTTGGGTGAAAACGCCGGGCATGCTCCGCACGATGGTATCGATGTTTTCGCTGGATTGATAAACGCGTTCACGCGAACTTTTGGCTTGGCCTTCGGTAAAAACTTTTTTCTCTTTGGCAATGTGTTTACCTTTGACTTGAATTTCATCAAGCTCTTGAGTTGAAACCTCGTCTTCTGCGTGTGCGATACTGGTTATAGCCAGTAAAGATAATGTTAGTAGATTTAATTTGAAATTCGGATTCATGATAGTTACCTCAGAAACGAAGTAGATACTTTATAACATATTATTAAACTTTACAAATATTTAGATAATGGTTTTTATTTATTAAAAAATAAAGCAGATTCTTGTTTCAGGAGATAATCCAAGCGCATATGATTAATCTGGCTGAAAAGATAAAGCAGGTCTGAATTTGAATTTGATTGGTTGAGAAGAAGGGAGATTTAATTGAATTTAAACAGCCGGAAGAAGAAAATTTGATTGCGATATGTGAACTGGGCCGTTAGTTTCAAATGAAACCGGTAAAAAACATGAAATGCAAAATATAAAGTTAATATAGAAAGATTTGAAGTCAGTTGAAGAAAAGGCCGTCTGAAAATGATATTTCAGACGGCCTTTATTGTTTTAAGCCTTATTCCGGACCGCGGAATGTGTCGTGGCAGGATTTGCAGGTTGCACCGGTTTCGCCGTAAGCGGCTTTGATTTCTTCCAATTTGCCGGTTTGTGCGGCGGCGTTGAGTTTCTCAACTGCAGCGGCAAATTTTTCTTCTTCGGCTTTGAAGGTTGCCGTGTCTGTCCAGATGGCAGGCAGGGCGCGGCCGTTGCCTTGAGGGTCGGATTCAAACAGGGTGAACGGTTTTTTGCTGTTTTCGGCGAAGGTTGCGGCGGCTTGTTTGAATTTTTCTACGTCGTAAGGCTCTTCGTCTTTGACCATTTTGCCCATGCGGGTAAACTCAGGCATCATGGATTTGAACGCGGCCGTACGGTCTTCGGAAATAGGGCCTTTAGGCTGGGAAGGCGCGCTGCTGCCGCCGCAGGCGGAAAGGGTAAGCGCCACTGCTGCCAAAGCAACAGGGAGAAAACGGGTTTTCATATGGAGTGTGTCCTATTGTAATGATATGATTATCGTTAAATTTAAAATCAGCCGGCCAAACTCTCAGGCCGTCTGATAAGGCGTTATCATACCTTAAACCCAAGTCTGAAACGAGTACAGAAAGGAAACGATATGGCAATTTTGATTACCGGGGCATCGGCAGGATTCGGCGCGGCAATGTGCCGTACTTTTGTTGCGGCAGGCTATCATGTCATTGGCGCGGCACGGCGCGAAGACAAATTGCAGCAGTTGGCAGAGGAATTGGGCGAGCAGTTTTACCCTTTGGAAATGGATGTTTCTCGTACGGAGTCAATTCAAAACGCTTTAAACAGCCTGCCTGAGCATTTAGCTGAAATCGATTGCCTGATCAACAACGCCGGTTTGGCTTTAGGTCTGGATTCCGCTGATAAAGCCGATTTTGGCGATTGGGAAACCATGATTCAAACCAATATCATCGGCCTGATTTTTCTAACCCGCCAGATTTTGCCGCAAATGGTAGCGCGCAAACAGGGCTACATCATCAATTTAGGTTCGATTGCCGGCAGTTATGCTTATTCCGGCAGTAATGTCTATGGTGCAACTAAGGCTTTTGTGCGCCAATTCAGTATGAATCTGCGCGCCGAATTGGCAGATAAAAATATCCGCATTACCAATATCGAACCGGGTTTGTGCGGCGATACCGAGTTTTCCAATGTCCGTTTCAAAGGCGACGATCAGCGTGCGGCCGAGGTTTATGAGAATGTCGAGTTTATCCAGCCGCAAGATATTGCTGATACCGCTTTATGGCTCTATCAGCGTCCGGCGCGGATGAACGTCAATTCCATCGAAATCATGCCGGTTGCCCAGACCTTTGCAGGCATGAAAGTTTACCGCGATGAGCCTGCTCCGGTGAAGGAAGAAACGTTTGAAAAACAAAGTATGTCTTTGTTTGGAAAAATTAAATCTTGGTTTAAGTAATCGGCATCAGGCCGTCTGAACGTTTCAGACGGCCTCTTTGTTATCTGAAATTGAACAAACACGTTATAATGTAATTTTTTATTAACAAGGCCGTCTGAAAGGCTGTTTCAGTTATGAACGTAATCAAACAAAAAATCTTAGAACAAGCGCAGCGCGATGGTGTGCAGGTAACCGCTTTGCGCGAGCAAGTGCTTGATATTGTTTTGAAACAAAGCGGCGTGATTAAAGCCTACAACGTTCTGTCGCAGATGCAGCAGCAAAGCGAGGGCGTGGTTGCGCCGCCGACGGCCTACCGCGCCCTTGATTTTTGGGCGGAGCAGGGCGTTTTGCACAAAGTGGCGGCGGTCAACGGCTATATTCTGTGCAGCCACGCGCAGCACGAGTGCAATGACCATTGCCATGACCACGAAGAAGCCGAAGCGCACCACAGCGCGTTTATTTTGGTTTGTACCGAATGCGGTACGGCAGATGAGCAGACCTTGAGCCAAGAATGGGCGGCATTGCGTGCAGGCGTGGCGGAAACTGGTTTCTCATTAAAAGAAGAACATGTTGTTTTAACAGGAATTTGTAAAAAATGTCAGAAGTAAAAAAGACTAAAGTCCACCTGATTTCAGGCTTCCTCGGAACAGGCAAAACCACCGCCCTTAAAAGTCTGATGGCACAAAAAGACCCGAATGAAAAATGGGTCATCATTGTCAACGAATTTGGCGAAATCGGCATTGACGGCGCCGTCTTGAGCGACAACGGCATTCCCGTGGCAGAAATCGCCGGCGGCTGTTTGTGCTGTACTGCCGGCGCGCAAATGGGTACGACCGTACAAAAAATGCTGCGCGATGCCCAACCTGACCGCTTGATGATTGAAGCCAGCGGTTTGGCACACGCTGCCAGCGTTATCGACGAATTGAAAGCCAAACCGCTCGACAGTATGCTAGAAATCGGCGCCGTCTTTACTGTTGTCGATCCGCGCCAATTCATTAATCCCGATTACGCGCAACAAGCCTTGTATAAAGACCAAATCGGCATTTGCGACGTATTGGTCGCCAGCAAAACCGACTTGTGTACGCCGGAGCAACTGGCCGAATTTCATGATAAAGCGGCCAAGCTGTTCCCGCCTAAAGCCAAAGTGGTTGAAGTACAAAATGCGCAACTTGACATCCAATGGCTTGATATTCCCGTTGTCGAAAAATCGCGCTACCGCCTCAAAGCCCTGCCGGACAACACCATGGGCTTCCAGTCGCAAGGCTTTACTTTCCCTGCCGGACGTGATTTCGATGGCGAAAAACTGACTGATTTCTTCAACGACCTGCCTAAATTTACAGACGGTCTCGTGCGTGCCAAAGGCGTGTTCCAAGTGCTCGGTACATGGGTATGGCTGAACTGGGTGGACGGTCAATGGGGCGCAAACCAAGTTTCATGGCGCCGTGATTCCCGCTTTGAGCTGATTGCCAAATCGTTTGACGCGGATTTGATTGAGAAGAAATTGCAGGAGGCGTTGGAGAAGTAAATCATCGGCCAAACGCTTATTAATCCGTTACTATATGCCGTCTGAAGTCAGCGGTTTCAGACGGCCTTCAAATCAAAAAATAGAGGAACACTTAACCATGTGGCGTTATATCTTTCATCGTTTGCTCCTTTTGATTCCCACGTTGTTGGGGATTTTGGCGATTACCTTCGCTGTGATTCAGTTTGTTCCCGGCGGTCCGGTGGAGCAGATGGTTCAGCAGCTGACGCAGGGCGCGGTTGGCGGCGAGACGGCGGGACACAGTATGCCTGGAACTTTGGCCAAAAACGGCAACCGCATCAGTGCGGAAGATTTGGCCGCGCTGAATGCTTTGTACGGTTTCGACAAGCCACCTGTGACGCGTTTTGTGGATATGGTATGGAAATTTGCCCGTTTCGATTTGGGCGAGAGCTTTTTCCACCACCAAACCGTATTTGAGTTGGTAAAAGAGAAAATGCCGGTATCGATGAGTTTGGGTTTGTGGACGTTCTTCCTGACTTATTTGATATGTATTCCGTTGGGTATTGCCAAGGCGGTCAGGGATGGCAGCCGATTCGATACGATTACGGGGATGATCATTTTGGTCGGCTATACCGTACCGCCGTTTGTCTTGGGCTTGGTGTTGCTGGTGTTATTTGGCGGCGGCAGCTTTTTTGCCTGGTTCCCGCAGGGTGGCTTGGTTGGTGATGATTTTGATACGCTCTCTTGGGCAGGTAAAGTCAAAGATTATTTATGGCATATGGCCTTGCCGATTACCGCTTCGGTGGCAGGCAACTTGGCGGTGATGACCGTATTGACGAAAAACGTGTTCCTTGAAGAAATCCGCCGTCAATATGTTTATACCGCGCGAGCCAAGGGCTTGCCTGAGAAACAGATTTTGTGGAAGCATATTTTCCGCAACGCCATGATTCCTCTGATTACCGGTTTCCCGGCTGCATTTATCGGCGCATTCTTTACCGGAAGCCTGTTGATTGAAACGCTGTTCTCGCTGGATGGTTTGGGTTTGCTGTCTTACGAGGCAGTGATGAAACGTGATTATCCTGTCGTAATGGGTACGCTGTATGTATTCACGCTGATGGGGTTGTTGGCTAAACTGGTGTCGGATATTTCTTATTCATGGGTCGATCCGCGTATTCACTTTGGCGGACAGAAATAAGGCCGTCTGAAAATATCTTCAATCCATTATTAAAGAATGTTTCGAACCATGAAAAAGAAAAAATCTACTTCAAACCCTACTTGGCAAGCCTTTAAGCAGCATAAGCGCGGTTGGTTGGCTTTGCGGATTTTGGCCGTTTTGTTTGTCGTCACTTTGCTTGCTCCTTTGTGGAGCAACGATAAACCTTTGTGGATACGCTATCAGGGCGAGTATTTCTTCCCCTTGGTAAACGAATACAACGAAACCACATTTGGCGGCGATTTCGATACGCCTGCGGATTATCTGGATCCGCTTATCCGCCACAACATTACTTCAGACGGCAATTTTGCCCTTTATCTGCCCAATCCTTACGATGCCGATACTTTAAACGATTTTGATACGGCACCCGATCCGGCCAAACCGTCCGAACGGCATATCTTGGGAACGGACGACCGCGGCCGTGACCTGTTGGCGCGCTTGGTTTACGGTTTCCGCGATTCGCTGTTGTTTGCCTTGGTGTTGACTGTGGTGACTACCGTAATCGGCGTGGTTGCAGGCGCGGTACAGGGTTATTTCGGCGGTAAAACCGACCTTCTGATGCAGCGTTTTATCGAGGTTTGGGGCGGTATGCCGGAGCTGTACCTCTTGATTATCCTGTCTTCGTTTTTTAATCCGGGGCTGTTGATTTTGCTGGTGTTGCTGTCGCTTTTCGGCTGGATGGGCTTGTCCGACTATGTCCGTGCCGAGTTTTTGAAAAACCGTCAGACCGATTATGTTTTGGCGGCGCGCGCAATGGGCGTGGGCAACCGTGAAATCATGTGGCGCCATATCCTGCCCAACAGCTTGACGCCGGTATTGGCCTTCCTGCCTTTCCGTATTTCCGGTGCGGTACTTGCCCTGACCAGTTTGGACTTCTTGGGCTTGGGCGTACCTGCCTCACAGGCAAGTTTGGGCGAGTTGCTGGCGCAAGGTAAAGACAACTTGGACGCGTGGTGGATTGGCCTGTCTGCCGTTGCTACGCTGACGGTAATGCTGCTTTTGCTGGTCATGATCGGCGAAGGTTTGCGTCAGGCATTTGACGTACGCGCACGCAGTTAATTGCTTTTCTAAAGCGTGAAGAGGGTGGGCGGAAAAGCTTATCCTGCATTCTCAGGGCCGTCTGAAAAGTTTCAGACGGCCTCATCCATTCGTTTGAATCATTAAAAACCATGAATCAAGAAATCACATTTCTTACTCTTTTTCTGCTCGGCTTTTTTGGCGGAACGCATTGCGTCGGTATGTGCGGCGGATTGAGCAGCGCATTTGCTTTGCAGCTGCCGCCACATTTAAACCGAATCGGGCTGATTGTATTGTTGAACTTGGGGCGCATCAGCAGCTATGTCGTCATCGGCCTTCTGGTCGGCTTGGTCGGGCAGGTCGGCATTTCCTTGGACGATACGCGCGCGGTTCAAAACGGTTTGTATATTGCCGCCAATGTTTTGCTGCTTTTGCTCGGTCTGTATCTTGCCGGTATTTCGACTGCCGCAACCAAAATCGAAGGCATCGGTAAACCGATATGGAAACGCCTGAATCCTTTGCTGAACAAATTGCTGCCGATTAAATCAGTGCCTGCCTGTTTCGGCGTCGGCGTGCTTTGGGGCTGGCTGCCTTGCGGTTTGGTGTACAGCGCGTCTTTGTATGCTTTGGGCAGCGGCAATGCCTTGCACGGCGGGCTGTATATGCTGGCGTTTGCATTGGGGACCTTGCCGAACCTGCTCGCGATGGGCATATTTGCAGCGCAGTTGAAAACCTTTCTGCAAAAACGCATGGTTCGTTTGTGCGCCGGATTGTTGGTGGCAGGATGGGCGATATGGCGCTTGGCTGTATTTGCGATGGGGCAAATCGGGTAAGGTAAAAAGGTTTTATTTAGTTTGTTGTTTTGCAATTAAAAAGGCCGTCTGAAAGAATTTCAGACGGCCTTTTTCACAAGAAAGATTTAATGTATCAAATTCCAAGCCATCTTGGCGGCAATCAGCAGCAACATGATGCCGAAGGCGATTTTGAGTTTTCGGGCGGGCAGCTTGTGCGCCGTTTTTACGCCGAGTGGAGCGAAGAGGATGGTGGCAGCGCTCAATATGGCTACAGCCGGAAGATAGATAAAGCCTGCCGCGCCTTCAGGCAGGTGGGCAACATGTAAACCGTTGGCAAAATAGCCGATGGTGCCGGCAATCGCAATCGGCCATGCCAGACCTGAAGATGTGCCGATGGCGCGGTGTGCCGGAAAGTTGCAATATAGTAGAAATGGAACGGATAGCGAACCGCCGCCGATACCGACCCAACTTGAAGCCGCCCCAAAAAGCGTACCCACGGCTGTCAGGCCGTGGAGGGCAGGCAGGGTGCGTGAAGGTTTGGGTTTGGAATCGCGTAGGGTTTTGACTGCGATAAAGGCAAGAAATGCAATAAAGAAAACTTGCAAAGCCAGCGTCGGCATATATTTTGCCGTTACCGCGCCGAGGAGTACGCCAAGTATCATGCCCGGCGTCATTCGGCGGACGGTCGCCCAATCAATGGCGTGCTTTTTATGTTGGGCGTACATACTGGAGAAGGTAGTAAACACCATGACGGCAAAGGAAGTGCCGATGGCAAGATGCTGGGCATAGGGGTGGCTGCCTATGCCTTGCAGCTGCAACGCCCATAAGACAACGGGAACAATCAACGTGCCACCGCCTACGCCGAATAGTCCGGCAATAAAGCCCGCTGCGCTGCCGACGGCGAGCAGGGCAAGGATGATGTCCCAAGACCACATTTCAGACGGCCTTGTCGTGTTTGTGTGCTTTATGGCGTTTTTTAAACCAACGGATGACTGCCATCACATAACCGGACAGGCTGTAACCGAGGAAAAATAGGAAGAGGACGAGAGAAGGCTCCCAGTTGATGAGCAGCAATACCAACACGGCCAACACCATGCCCATAAACGGTACTTGGCGGCGGATGTTGATTTCTTTGAAGCTCCAAAACGGAATCTGCACAATCATGGAAATGCCGGCAAACAGGGTAATGCCCAATGCCCACCAATGCACGCCGGGGAAGCGTTCGATGCTGTGGTTGACCCAAATCAGGCCGACAATCAACGCAGCGGCGGTCGGGCTTGGAACGCCGATAAACCAGCGTTTGTCGACTTTGCCGATAAGCGTGTTGAACAGTGCCAAACGCAGAGCGGCGCAGGCGCAGTAGATAAAGGCGACGGAATAGCCGATTTTGCCAAACTGCCAAAGTTGCCATTTGTAGGCAATCAGGGCAGGCGCGACGCCGAAACTGACCATATCGGCGAGGCTGTCGAGCTGTTCACCGAATGCGCTCTGGCTGTTGGTCAAACGTGCAACGCGTCCGTCCATGCCGTCGAGCAGCATGGAAAGGAAAACTGCAATCGCCGCCGTTTCATAACGTCCGTGCATGGACTGTGTAATGGCGAAGAAGGCGCAAAACAGTGCGGCGATGGTAAAGGAATTGGGCAGCAGGTAAATGCTGTTTTTGCGGATGGAATTGCGTGGTGGAATCGGATTTTCTGTATTTTGTGAGTTGTCCATAATGTTTCCGTATATGCTGCGGGTGCAGATGAGGCATTATACCGCATTGGCAGGTTAAGGATTTTTAAAAGGCAGACATAGTTTCACTTCAATCGCATAAAGTTTCAGACGGCCTTTATTTTGTCAGTCAAACAACTCGCCCTGAGCCTGCTCTTTGGTCACGCGTACGTCGGTTTCGCCGTCGGCAAAAGTGATGTGCAGTTTCTGCCCTTGTTTCAATGTATCGGCATTGCGGATGACTTGTCCGCGTGTGTTTTTGACGACGGAGAAACCTCGCTCCAGAATATGCTGCGGCGATACGGCTTCGAGCAATGCGGCTTGGGCGATCAGGCTTTGACAGCGTTGGACAAGCAGCTGGCGGAAGGAATGCGACAAGGCCGTCTGAAAGCGGTCGATGTTGTGTTTGTAAATGGAAACATCAGGACGGCAATGTTTCAGGGTTTGGGTTTGGCGTTCAAAACGGGCGGTATGGGCACGGAGGTTTTGCGTCATCGAGTAAGACAGCGTTTGCGCCAGCTTGCTGATTGAAGCGCGCTGATCGTCAAGTTTTTGGCGCGGGTGACGGATTTGCCGCGCCAACCAGTCGAGTTTTTGGCTGGCATCGAAATAACGTTGCTCCAAAACGGTTTTCAGACGGCCTTGCGCTTGGGCTAGACGATGTAACGATTCTTGGCGGTTGGGGCTGACCAGTTCTGCCGCGCCGGTCGGCGTGGGTGCGCGTACGTCGGCGACGAAATCGGCGAGTGTGAAATCGGTTTCGTGGCCTACGCCGCTGACAACGGGAATTGCGCAGGCTTCGATGGCGCGCACAACCGGTTCTTCATTAAACGCCCACAAGTCTTCAATGCTGCCGCCGCCGCGACAGACAATCAGCACGTCACATTCGGCGCGTTGCGAAGCGGTTTTAATCGCTTGAGCAATTTGCAACTCGCTGCCTGTGCCTTGTACGGGCGTCGGATAAACGATAACGGGGATTTCGGGTGCGCGGCGGTTTAAGGTGGTCACGACATCGCGCAAAGCTGCCGCCGCCAGGCTGGTGACGATGCCGATACATTGCGGACGGGCGGGCAGAGGTTTCTTGCGTTCCGCTGAAAACGCGCCTTCCGCCT
The DNA here is from genome assembly GCF_001814095.1 of Neisseria sp. HMSC068C12. Lineage (NCBI taxonomy): Bacteria > Pseudomonadati > Pseudomonadota > Betaproteobacteria > Neisseriales > Neisseriaceae > Neisseria > Neisseria sp. HMSC068C12. Next base: position 328,580 of record NZ_KV814812.1, read on the forward strand.
GCAACTGCGCCTTCAATCGCTCATAGGCTTCGTAAAGCTGCCCCAAGCCTTTGAGCCGCACCTCGTTCACCGTAATCTGAAATTCACCCCGCGCTTCATAAATACTGATTCTTCCTGATACCTCGATATGGTCGCCTTCTTTCAAAGGCTTCGCCAAGCGCATGGCCGCACCCTTAAACATCGCGCAACGCACCTGAGCGCGGCTGTCTTTGAGCGAGAAATAATAATGTCCGCTGGCAGCACGGGTCAGGTTGGATACTTCGCCGGCAATCCACAAGCCTGCGAGATGGTCTTCCAACAAGGCTTTGGCGAGGGCGTTGAGTTCGGATACGGAAATGGAGGAGGGCGCGAAGAGTTCGGACATTGCGAAACAGGAAAAATTTGGGAAAGTTGAATTATAAGGGTTTTAGAGCGATTCGTTGTATTCGTTTTTATGAAACTTGCGCCCTTTGTTTTAATATTATCAAAGGCGCATGTTCAGACGGCCTTGCCTGGGCGGGCTTGTGTTATATTATCGTTTGATTTTCGCTTCAAAAGCCGTGCGTATGCCCAAACTCCACCAAATTATCGAACGCCATTGGCAATCCCCCAATCCGTTTTTGTCTTTGCTGTTAAAACCATTGTCCAAGCTGTTTGCCAAAATTGCGGCGAAACGGCGCGATGATTTTGTTTCAGGCCGTCTGAAAAGCGAAAAATTGCCTGTGCCTGTGGTGGTAGTCGGCAATATCCATGCAGGCGGAACAGGGAAAACGCCGATAGTCGCTGCGCTGGTGTCGGGTTTGCAGGAAAAGGGCGTTAAGGTCGGTATCATCAGCCGAGGTTATGGGCGCAAGAGTAAGGCGGTTCATGTATTGAATACAGCCAGCAGTGCGGCAGATGCAGGCGACGAGCCTTTATTGCTGTTTCGCCAAACCGGTGCGCCGACGGCGGTAGGCAGCAGCCGTGCAGAAGCAGGCAGGGCATTGCTTGCAGCGCATCCGGAGCTTGAATTGATTGTGACCGACGACGGCTTGCAACATTATGCCTTGCAGCGCGATATGGAAATTGCCGTATTCCCGGCGGCGGATACGGGGCGGACGGATTTGGATTTACTGCCCAACGGCAGCTTGCGCGAACCTTTGTCGCGATTGGCTTCCGTTGATGCGGTCGTCGTCAGTGGCGGAAAGGCAGATGCGGCATTTAAGCCGTCTGAAAATATGTTTGTCAGCCATATTGAAACAGGGCGGATTTACCGGTTGAACAGGCCGTTTGAGAAATTGGATTTGGAAGGCTTGGGAAATCAAACCGTCGCTGCCGTCGCCGGTATCGCCAAGCCGGAACGTTTTTTCAATACGTTGCAAAGCATGAATATCGCTTTGAAACAAACCGTTGCCTTGCCTGATCATGCAGATATTACGGCCGCGGATTTACCGGACGCAGATGTGGTGATTATCACGGAAAAGGATGCAGTCAAATTTTCAGACGGCCACGGTTTGAATCATGTGTGGGTCTTGCCTGTTTATGCGATAATTGAGCCGGACTTGGCGGCGTTTGTATCCGCGAATGTTTCAATCTAAATGCTTATAGATGTTTCACAGATGTTTTAAAGATGATCTTCAAACTACGCAATAGGAGTAAATCATGAAGTTAAAATATTTGTTGGTCGCTTGCGCAGCTTTATTTGTATCCACTCAAAGCTTAGCTGCTAAACCAAGTGATGAATCTGCAATGAAATGGTTGGAAATTCAAGGGATAAGCAGTAATTATAGCGAGAAAGTACAACGTTCTTTAGAGATGGTGAATAAAGAGGACAATGAACGCTTGTTAACGATGACGCCCAAAGCTCAAAAAGCGCAGATGAAGGCGGTCATCAGCCGTTATATGAAAAACATGCAAGACGATTTGAGCCGCCCTGAGTTGAAAAAACAATGGTTGGATGAAGAAAAGCGTGCCGTACAGAAAGTATTCACACAAGAAGAAGTGGATGTAACCAACCGTTTTTTCTCTTCGGCTCAGGGAAAAAATATTTTGAAAAAGATAAGAAGTTTCCAACAGCATGGTGGAAATCTTGAGGATATGTTGAGCCAATCGGATATAGAAAAGATGACTGAAGCATTTGGGCATGGTGCCGGTAAGTCTGCGCTCGAGAAAATTAAGCATTTCGATAAGCTGAGTGATGAGATTATCCACAAAACCATGAGTCAAAACTACCTCAATGCAAGCGATAAATATACGCCTGCTTTTGAGGAGCAAACACATGGTATTTTATGCGAAGGCAACAAACATTTGCCGAAGTGTGCCAAATAATTTTCCGACTATCTGAAAATATTTATTTTTTGTTGAAAGGTAGAAAAAGATGAAGCTGAAAACCTTATTATTACCCTTCGCTGCGCTGGCATTGTGTGCCAATGCGTTTGCCGCGCCGCCCAGTGATGCGTCGCTGGAGCGTTTGTTTGAGGTGCAGAAGATGGATGCTCTGTTAGACCAGTCTCTCCAAAGCGTTGGAGGTATTGTGCTTTCTGATCCGAATGTACAGAATCTTTGGAAAGATGCGCCGGAAGACAAACGTCCTCAGTTGGAAGCAGTCTTGAAAAAATATACAACTCAATTGATTGCTGAAATCAATACACCGCAAGTGCGTGCCCAGTTGCATAAAGCGGCTTTGGAAGGCATAAAGACGGTTTATACTCAGGAAGAAGTCAACGCATTGATTGACTTTTACGGCACTGCAGTGGGTCAATCAATACTCGCTAAAACTCCACGCTATCTTGAAGCAACAATGACCCCAATATTGAGTATCATCACCGAAAAATACGAAAAATCCAGTCAAAACGCAAACTTAGCCCGTGAAATCCGTCAGATCATGTGCAATGGCAAAAATCCTGACCAAGCTTGTACACAGCAAACGAAGAAAACGGCACGGAAAAAATAATGCCGCTTGAGGCCGTCTGAAAACGAGTGCAGCAAGTTTCGCCAAAACGAGCAAAGTGATTTTCGCTAAAACCACCAAACCAGAAAGTAACCCCATGGAAAAAAAATTCTTAGACATCCTTGTTTGTCCTGTTACCAAAGGCAAACTCGAATACCATCAAGACAAACAGGAATTGTGGAGCCGTCAGGCAAAGCTGGCTTATCCGATTCGTGACGGCATCCCTTATATGCTGGAAAACGAAGCACGAGCGTTGAGCGAAGAGGAACTGAAAGCATGACCGAATTTGTCGTATTGATTCCGGCGCGGTTGGATTCTTCACGTCTGCCGGGCAAGGCTTTGGCCGATATTCACGGTAAACCGATGGTTGTACGTGTTGCCGAACAAGCAGCGAAAAGCAAGGCCGCGCATGTTGTCGTTGCCACCGACCATCCTGATATTCAGACGGCCTGTCAGGCGCACGGTGTCGAAGTGGTCATGACTTCTAATCAACACGAAAGCGGTACAACGCGTCTTGCCGAAGCGGCCAATACGCTGAAACTGCCGCAGCATCTGATTGTTGTGAACGTACAAGGCGACGAGCCTTTAATCGATCCCGAACTCATCAACCGTACGGCTGAAGTTTTGGTTGAAAACAATGTGCAAATGGCGACCGCCGCCCACGAATTGCACGATTTTGACGAGTTTATGAATCCTAACGTTGTCAAAGCCGTCCTCGACAAAAACCGCAACGCCATCTATTTCAGCCGCGCTCCGATTCCTTATCCGCGCGACACCATGCGCGCCGAAAAACGCGAATTACCTTCAGAAACAGCCGTTTTACGCCATATCGGCATTTATGCCTACCGCGCAGGCTTCCTGCAACGCTATTCCGAAATGGAAGTTTCTCCTTTGGAAACCATCGAATCGCTGGAACAATTGCGCGTCCTGTGGCACGGTTATCCGATTGCCGTTGAAATTGCCCAAGAAGCGCCAGCCGCCGGCGTGGATACGCAGGAAGATTTGGACAGGGTAAGGGCTGTGTTCGAGGCCGTCTGAAAGGAAAAAACATGAATGATTTACGCCATTTGAGCCGTGACGAACAAAAACTGCTTGCCGATGTCGCTTTGCTGGTCAAAGACGACGATCAAGAGTTCAACTACGAAATGTTGAAAGTGGCCGCGCCCGACGAGGCCAGCGGCGAATTTTGGTTTCGCATGGCAGAAATGCTCAGCACCCTGCCGCCCAACCAATCCTTAGATTTGCGCATGACCGGCGGACGGTTGGCGGTCGCCGTATCGATTTTATCGGTGTTGTTGCAGGAAAGCCCCGGTATTCCCCAGCTTTGGGCACAAAAAGTGATTGCGCTCAACTATCTGGCACACGGCCATCGGACACGCGCCCTCGGTTTAGCGCAACAGCCGGATAAAGCGGCAGAAGCCAACGAGGAAGAATATTTGGCAAAAGCCTTGTCCCAAAACCTACTTTCCACGTTGAAAGACGCATTGGAACGCTTCCCCGAAGACAGCTGGTTTATCGAAATGCGCGATGATGCGTGGCAGCACTTTGGCTCAGAGCAGGCCGTCTGAAGTTTTGAACGATAAACGCAAGGCGTGTAGAATTAAACAAACATCAAATCCATAAACCAAGAAGGACTCATCATGAAAGTATTATTGTTGGGCGCACCAGGCGCCGGCAAAGGCACACAGGCTCAATTCATCACTGCTGCATTCGGCATTCCTCAAATCTCTACCGGCGATATGCTCCGTGCTGCCATCAAAGCAGGCACTCCGCTGGGTTTGGAAGCAAAAAAAATCATTGATGAAGGCGGTTTGGTACGCGACGACATCATTATCGGCATGGTCAAAGAGCGTATTGCCCAAGACGACTGCAAAAACGGTTTCCTGTTTGACGGTTTCCCACGCACATTGGCACAAGCCGAAGCGATGGTTGAAGCTGGTGTGGATTTGGACGCGGTTGTTGAAATCGACGTACCCGACAGCGTGATTGTCGACCGCATGAGCGGCCGCCGCGTGCATTTGGCTTCCGGCCGTACTTACCACGTTACCTACAATCCGCCTAAAGTTGAAGGCAAAGACGACGTAACCGGCGAAGATTTGATTCAACGCGACGACGACAAAGAAGAAACCGTGAAAAAACGCCTTGCCGTTTACCACGAGCAAACCGAAGTTCTGGTTGATTTCTACAGCAAACTGGAAGGCGAACACGCGCCTAAATACATCAAAGTCGACGGCACCCAAGCAGTAGAAGCCGTGAAAGCCGAAGTATTGAAAGGTTTGGGCAAATAAGTTTTGCTGAAGTAAAATCATGAGGCCGTCTGAAAAAATATTTTCAGACGGCCTTTTGTGTACAAAAGCTGTTAAAATCGAAGCTATAACCGTTTCCGCAGGCATCTTATGAATCCCTTGATCTCCGACTTCCAAACTCAGCAACAACGTACTCCCGTTATCGTCGCCCTTGATTTTGCCAACGAAAAAGATACGCTCGGATTTGTCCGCAATCTTGACCCGGCATTGTGTCAAATCAAAATCGGCAAAGAGCTGTTTACCGCAACCGGCCGTAATTTGGCAGAAAGCTTAATCAATCAAGGTTTCAAACTTTTCCTCGATTTGAAATACCACGATATTCCCCACACAGTTGCTCAGGCCTGTAAAGTTGCTGCCGATATGGGCGTTTGGATGGTCGATATGCACGCCTCCGGTGGCCGCCGCATGATGGAAGCTGCAGCAGAAGCCGTTGCCGGATATCAAACCAAGCCGCTCCTAATCGGCGTAACCGTGTTGACTAGCATGGAACAAAGCGACTTGTCCGAAATCGGTTTGAACATCGCCCCTGAAGAACAAGTCATCCGCTTGGCGAAACTGGCGCAAAGTTCAGGCTTGGACGGCGTGGTATGTTCCGCTCAAGAAGCCGCACCATTGCGTCGTGAATTGGGACAGGATTTTGTCTTGGTCACACCAGGTATCCGCTTGGACGTTGCAGGCAATAATGACGACCAACGCCGTATTATGACACCGGCCGAAGCATTGGCTGCCGGTTCAACCTATTTGGTAATGGGCCGTCCGGTAACCAAAGCTGCCGATCCGGTAGCCGTATTGCGTGAAGTCAATCGAGTAGCCAACGCTTAAGGCCGTCTGAAGTATGAAGACGATTGTGATTGGTGCGACAGGCGCAACAGGAAAATCCTTGTTGCCTTTACTTGCAACCAGTTCAGAGGTTGAGTCTATCGACTGCTTCGGTCGCAGACATCCTGATTTTACCCACCAAAAGCTAAATAGCCATCAGATTGATTTTTCTCAGCCTGATGATTGGCGCGATGAAGTACAGGATGATTGTTTGCCTGCTTGGGAACAACCCTGAAAGCAGCAGGAAGTAAAGAAGCGCAATGGGCAATTGATTATGAGGCAAATCTTGAATTTGCCAAAGCCGCACGAGAAAACGGCGTCAATACTTTGGTTTTGATTTCCGCTTCCGGTGCAAATTCTGCTTCGCGCCTGTTTTATCAACGGATGAAGGGCGAATTGGAGCAAGCAATTATCGCTTTGAATTTTCCTCACCTTATTATTTTCCGCCCGCCATTGCTGATTCGTCCGAACAGCGACCGCTTGGGCGAAAAAATAGCAGAACGGATTTTTCGCGTACTCAACCGCATCGGCATGCTGAAAAACCAACGTCCACTTGCTGTCGAAAAATTGGCGCAAGCCATGCTGAAAGCAGCGTTGTTGTCATCTCATGAACAGGCGTCGTACTCGAAAAACCATATGCAGGTATATGAGCCTCAAGATATTTTTAGGCTGTTAGATCAATAAACCGATAACAAGCCTTACACAGAGATTTTAATGGAGCCAGTATGGTAACCAAGTTCCAACAAGAAACCCTCAAATCCCGTTTTGCACAAGCCAAAGTCCTTGTTGTCGGCGATGTGATGCTCGACCGTTATTGGTTTGGCGATGTGTCCCGCATTTCTCCTGAAGCCCCTGTGCCGGTGGCGAAAATCGCCCGTATCGACCAGCGGGCGGGCGGGGCGGCAAACGTTGCGCGCAATATCGCTTCATTGGGCGGCAAAGTAGGGCTGTTGTCCGTGACTGGCGATGATGAAGCTGCAGATGCGTTGGACGCATTGATGATGCAAGACGGCGTTGCTTCCTATCTGATGCGCGACAAGCAAATTGCGACTACTGTCAAATTGCGCGTTGTTGCCCGTAATCAGCAGCTTATCCGACTTGATTTTGAAGAATCGCCTCATCGTGAAGTGTTGGAACAAATCAAGCATCAATATTGCGAAGTGTTGCCTGAATACGATGCCATTATTTTTTCAGATTACGGCAAGGGCGGCCTGTCGCATATTTCCGATATGATCGATTGGGCGAAACAGGCCGGTAAACCTGTTTTAATCGACCCCAAAGGCGATGATTACGAAAAATATGCCGGCGCTACGCTGATTACGCCTAACCGTGCAGAGTTGAAAGAAGTGGTGGGTAGCTGGAAAAACGAAAATGATTTGACTGAAAAAGCCCAAAACCTGCGCCGTCATCTTGATTTGACCGCGATTTTGCTGACCCGAAGTGAAGAGGGTATGACCCTGTTCAATGAGGGCGAGCCGATTTATCAGCCTACACGGGCCCAAGAAGTCTATGATGTATCGGGTGCAGGCGATACCGTTATTGCCGGAGTGGGCTTGGGTTTGGCCGCTGGTTATACCATGCCCGAAGCGATGCACCTTGCCAATACTGCGGCAGGTGTTGTCGTGGCAAAACTTGGTACAGCGGTTTGCTCGTTTGCCGAATTGACTAAGGCATTGGAAGAGCAATAATTGCGGTTTCAGACGGCCTTAAAATCTAAAGGCCGTCTGAAAATAGAGTTGGAAAATAATCCAGACAGACAAGTTTTTATTTTTAGACAGCATGATTTCTTCAAGGCCGTCTGAAAAATCAAAATAAAGGAAATTCATTATGACCATTATCGTAACAGGCGCGGCCGGCTTTATTGGCAGCAACATCGTCAAAGCACTTAACCAGCGCGGTATTACCGACATTGTTGCCGTCGACAATTTGAGCAAAGGCGAAAAATTTAAAAACCTTGCCGAGTGTGAAATTGCCCATTATCTCGATAAACACGAATTTATCCGTCAAGTGCGCGGCCATCTTCTGCCTTACGACGATATCGAAGCCGTTTTCCACCAAGGCGCATGTTCTGATACCATGAATCATGACGGCCTTTACATGATGGACAACAACTACCAGTACACACTTGATCTCTTGGACTGGTGTCAGGATGAACGCATTCCGTTCCTTTATGCTTCCAGCGCCGCAGTGTACGGCAAGGGCGAAATCTTCCGCGAAGAGCGCGAACTGGAAAAACCGCTCAATGTATATGGCTACTCTAAATTCTTGTTTGACCAAGTATTGCGCCGCCGCATGAAAGAAGGCCTGACCGCCCAAGTCGTTGGCTTCCGCTACTTCAACGTATATGGACAGCAGGAGCAACACAAAGGCCGTATGGCATCCGTCGCCTTCCATCATTTCCACCAATACCGCGAGCATGGTTATGTTAATCTGTTTGGCGCCAATGACGGCTACGGTAATGGTGAGCAAACACGCGATTTTGTCAGCGTAGAAGATGTTGCCAAAGTTAACCTTTACTTCTTCGATCATCCTGAGCTTTCAGGTATCTTTAACCTCGGTACAGGTCGTAGCCAACAGTTTAACGAACTTGCCGCCGCAACCGTCAACGCTTGTCGTGCGGCCGAAGGCAAGCCTGAAATGAGTTTGAAAGAGTTGGTTGAAGAAGAACTTATCCGTTATATTCCATTCCCAGATGCACTCAAAGGCAAATATCAGAGCTTTACTCAAGCGGATATTACCAAGCTGCGCGAAGCTGGGTATAAAGAAGAATTCTTGGATGTAAAACAAGGCGTCAGCCGTTACGTTAAATGGATGCTGGAGAAATTGGTTTAAGTCCTTCTGATTTGAATGATAAGGTCGTCTGAAAAAGGATTTTCAGATGGCCTTATCATTTTGGGAAATTTTAAAATGAGACCTTTGCAAAATTCCTTTTCCTTCCAGCAGCCGAAATCCAAACATAGATTTTCGACTGTTTTCGTTCCAAGTACCCACTGATTCTACTCAAACCCCCCTCTTTACTCTCCCCAGATACCTGATAATCAGGCATCCGGGCCGCCTTTTAGGTAACAACAGGCGCACTTAGCCTGTTAGCTGCTTTCAACAGGTTTAAACACATTGCCTTCAGATGGCTTTATGCACTCACTTTAATCAGACCGAAATAGGCTACCCGAGTGTAGCGGGACTTACGGTGCAGCGTACCGAAGCTTTGTTCGACCACATAACGGGTCTTCGATAGATGTCGGTTACGTTTGGTTTACGCTTCCATCAGCGGACGGTTGCGGTGGGCTTTGCGCATAATGCCGTCCAGCAAACGATGATTACCAGATGCTACCGGTCTTCCTCGTTGTCATAGCCTGAGACCTTTGCACGAGCTTGTCACATTTGACGCAAATGGCGCAAGTTAGATACAAATCAGGCACAAACAAAAAAGACAGCCTTACAAATAAGCTGTCAATTAGAAATTTAGAATATTAGGTTTTTCAATAAATTCAGATATTTATTGGTGCCCGGAGCCGGAATCGAACCGGCACGGCCGGTTTAGGGCCGACGGATTTTAAGTCCGTTGTGTCTACCTATTTCACCACCCGGGCGTAGACAGTAAATTGAGAAATTGGAGGCGGGGGCGCGGATTTGAACCGGCCTGTATAAGGGTTGCACCCCTTATAGCATAAACACTCTGCCACCCCGCCATGAAAGGGATGGAGGCGAGAGTCGGAATCGAACCGGCGTAGACGGATTTGCAATCCGCTGCATAACCACTTTGCTATCTCGCCAAAACTACGTTTGAGTGTTGTAGTATGAAACTGGAGCGGGAAACGAGTCTCGAACTCGCGA
>NZ_KV814812.1:338546-401045 GCF_001814095.1 Neisseria sp. HMSC068C12
AGGTTGCGCTCTACCAACTGAGCTATTCCCGCATTTGAGTGCATCTGAAATTAAACTGGAGCGGGAAACGAGTCTCGAACTCGCGACCTCAACCTTGGCAAGGTTGCGCTCTACCAACTGAGCTATTCCCGCTCTGATAGTTTGTTGCTTCGTATATCGAAGAAGACGCAATTATTATGGATTTAATCGCGTGCGTCAAGTATTTTGTTTTTATTTTTTTTAAAAATTTATTTGAATTCTTTCCATGCCATTTTCAGGTAGTAGCACATGGACCAGATGGTCAATACAGATGCTATAAACATCAATATGTTACCAATGAGATAGAAAGGATCGTTATATTTGTCTGTGCCGATAAGCAAAAGGAAGATGGCGATCATTTGGGCGGTGGTTTTGAATTTGCCGATAGTGGCCACTGCAACGCTGCCGCGTTTGCCCATTTGTGCCATCCATTCGCGCAAGGCGGAAATGGTGATTTCCCGGCCGATAATAATCATGGCGAAGATGGCGTATGTTCTGCCAAGGCTGACGAGCAGGAGCAGGGCAACGGCAACCATGAGCTTGTCGGCAACGGGGTCGAGGAATGCACCGAAGTCGGAGGTTTGTTTCCAGCGGCGTGCTAAAAAGCCGTCGAACCAGTCTGTAATAGCTGCAAGTGCAAAGATGATAGCGGCTGTCCAGTTGACGGTTTGTGGTTGAATCCATGTGTTCGGTAAATAGAATAGGATGGTGAACACGGGGATTAATAGGACGCGCATCCAGGTAAGTAAAATAGGTATGTTCCAAGGCATGGTTTGGGATCTTTTGGATGATGTGTCGGGTTGTTCATTATAGCTTATTTGTTCACTCTGCTTTTTGAAGTGTTGTTTTTTTGCCGACAAGTATCTTGGGCATAGATTTTTGTCGTGTGGGTTGTGAAGAAAATCTGCTAAGGCCGTCTGAAAAATAGGCTGTTGCGGGGTGTAAATGTTTTTGGGTAGAAAAGTAGCTGCGAAATAGTGAGCAATAAGGTCTGCCTGCTGTTCGATATTTAATTGGTTGATGTGGGGTAAGGGGATAGGGTAGGCGTAAGCTTTGCGTTTTCTGTATCCGCCTTTGAGCATGATGAATAGGCCGGAAAGCCAAACTTTGTGACCGCGCTGGTGTTGCCAGACATGTGTCAGCTCATGAATCAGCCAGATTTTGTAGGCGATGCCGGCTTGAGTGAAATCATCAGGGCAGTGTTTACGAGGAAAGTATATGTTTCCATTGGGCGCAATGGCGGTATTGGCGTTGGGTATAAGTGGAATGCCGCGATATATTTTGATGTGGTGGAAGTCTATGCTGTCCGCAAAAACTTGTTTTGCCATACGGACTTCATTTTCGGTCAGTCTGCGCCAATCGGAAAAAATCATATTTGGAAGGGAATATAAGAGGGTATGAAGATTTCAGGCCGTCTGAAAGGTTTCAGACGGCCTGGGTCGGGATTTATTGTTCTGTTGAAGCGGCTTGTTTGCCGTTGTCGAACAATTTGTCCATAGGCGTCAGATTGACTGCATTGCCTTGGCTGACTATCCATTTGTTTTCAACACGCCATACGCCTGAGGCATCTTCAACGCGTAAGTACCAATGATTGGTTGGGCGTAAAGGTTTAAAGACGGCTTCGTATTCCATGCGGCCGTTTTGTGGTTCGGCTGTTACGGCGCGCAGCTTGACGGTTTGGTCATCGGCTTTGCGCGTCGGGTGCATCAACAATAGGTTTAATGGCTGTTTGGTATCGAATTGTCCGCTGACGAATACTTTGGCGGCATTCATATCCGGACTGATTAAGACCTGCACTTGAATTTGCCGTTTAACGGCTTCTTCATCACGGTGAAGTTGGATTTCGATGTGTTTGCCGTCTTTGTAGTAATCGTCAGACACCAAGTCTGTCGTGTGTTCTTTTGCGACGAAGAACATGGAAACGCTGGCGATAACGACGAAGATGGGGCCTGCCATCAGCACCCAGGGCCAAATATGTTTGTACCAAGGTTTGATTTTGGGTTGTGGGGACACCGTTTATTCTCCGATAAAGGTTGCTTTTTCTTCTAAAGTAGTCGGTTTGGAGTCGGCAGAGCCGGTCTCGCGATAGATAAAGGTAAATTCAATCGGATGGCTGCCTTTGTCGGCGTATTCGGGAATGGTAGATACCTGTACTGGGATGGTAACGGTTTCCCGCGGCGCAATTTTAATACCGTTTTCAGGCAGGCCGGTCAGCGCGATTTCGTCAAAGCCTTTGACGGTTGCGGTCATCAGTTGTTCGTTTTCACTATTGTTGATAATACGCAGGTTATAGGCATTTTCCAACCAGCCTTGGCTGTTTTCGCGAACCATGACACCACGGTCTTTCAGGATATCGACTTCGACCATTTTTCGGGTGGAAATGCCGACCAGGAAGGCGATGATGACCACCAGGAGTACTGCGCCATAACCAGCTACGCGCGGACGTTTCAAGCGTTTTTTGATGTCGCTTTCAGGGTATTCGTGTTCCAACGCGCCTTCGGTTGTATAACGGATCAAGCCGCGCTCGTAGCCCATTTTGTCCATGATTTCGTCGCAGGCATCGATACACGCCGCGCAGCCGATACATTGGTATTGCAAACCGTCGCGGATGTCGATACCGACGGGGCAGACTTGCACGCACATGGTGCAGTTGATGCAGTCGCCCAAGCCGCTGTCTTCTTTGTTGGCGGTTTTCTTGCGTGCGCCGCGCGGTTCGCCGCGTTCGGTATCGTAAGAAATAATCAGCGTGTCTTTGTCAAACATTGCACTTTGGAAACGTGCATACGGACACATATGCAGACACACTTTTTCGCGCATGATGTGGGCGAAGAAGAAAGTCATGAATCCGTAAAATGCTGCGGCAAACATTGCGCCGCCGCCTGCTGCTCCGGTGAATAAATCGGGAACAAATTGGCGGATCGGGATAAACCAGCCTGCAAAAGTGATACCTGTCCATGCGCAGACAAGGAAAATCAGCAGGTATTTGGTGGCCTTAATGCGAATTTTAGTAAAGTTCCAAGGCGATTTTTCCAGTTTTAGGCGTTTGTTTCTATCGCCTTCGACCAAGTTGTCAATCCACAGCATAATTTCGGTGTAAACCGTTTGCGGGCATGAATAGCCGCACCACAAACGACCGGCAATGGTTGTCCACCAAAACAATCCGAATGCGCAAATCATCAGCAGTAAGGCAAGGTAAATCAAATCGCCCATACCCAGCGACAGTCCGAAAATGAAGAAATGACGGTCAGGGATATTGAATAAAACCGCCTGACGGCCGCTCCAGTTGAACCATGGAATAACGTAAAATACAAACTGGGTCGCCAATACTGCGGCGATACGCAGTTTGGCAAAGCGTCCTTCCGCCTTTTTAGGATGGATGCGTTCGCCTTCAGGATGGATTTGAATCACGCTGGATTTAGGTTTGGAAGGTTTGGGCGGAGTGGCTTTTGCTGTTTTTTCTGTTGAGGGTGTGGTATTTTCAGCTTGGTTTTCTGGTGACATTTCAGTGTTCCTTGATGAAGTGCACACAAGCCTGTTGTCATGGTAGTAGTTTGATGTGGATATTTTCAGACGGCCTTTCGCGTGCATACAAATCATAACATTTGACTCTATTCAAAGCAAAAGAGGGACTTCGTATTAACGATGGATTCCTTGCGGCCGTTTGATGTAGGGCTGTCTGAAAAGGGCAGTATTCAAAGGTTTATGGTTCGGCATGTGTGCAAACTTATAGTGATTTGCTATTTACACGATAAAAATATATAAAGCACTGTTTCAAAACGAAATAACAGTTAATATCATCTGTCCCGTCCGTTTCGGGTAACCGAGTGGAAACAGGCCGTCTGACAAAGCGAATATCAAAAGCTATCCTTGAAAGCACGGCTGATTCAGGCGATAATCGGTACACCTTTTTTCATATTTCCAATCTTGTCCAAGGAAGGTCAAACCATGTCTCAACTGGCAAACGCAATCCGTTTCCTCTCAGTCGATGCCGTACAAAAAGCCAACTCAGGCCACCCGGGTGCGCCTATGGGTATGGCGGAAATGGCAGAAGTGTTGTGGACGAAGTTCCTCAATCATAATCCGGCCAACCCGAAATTCTACAACCGCGACCGTTTTGTCCTCTCCAATGGTCATGCTTCCATGATTCTTTACAGCCTGTTGCACCTGACCGGCTACAACGTTTCTATTGATGATCTGAAAAATTTCCGCCAACTGCACAGTAAAACCCCCGGCCATCCTGAATATGGCTACACCGACGGCGTGGAAACCACGACCGGTCCATTGGGACAAGGTATTGCCAACGCAGTGGGCATGGCTTTAGCCGAAAAAATCTTGGCTGCCGAATTTAATAAAGACGGTTTGAACATCGTTGACCACCACACCTACGTCTTCATGGGCGACGGTTGTATGATGGAAGGCGTATCGCACGAAGCCTGCTCGCTTGCCGGCACTTTAGGTTTGGGCAAACTGATTGTTTTATATGATGACAACAATATTTCCATTGACGGTAAAGTGGACGGTTGGTTTACCGAAAACATCCCGCAACGTTTTGAAAGCTACGGCTGGCAGGTGATTCCAAATGTAAACGGTCATGATACCGATGCCATTCAGACGGCCATTGAAGCCGCCCGCGCCGAAACCGGCAAACCTTCCCTGATTTGCTGCAAAACCTTAATCGGTAAAGGCAGTGCTAACAAAGAAGGCAGCCACAAAACCCACGGTGCGCCTTTGGGTGCGGACGAGATCGAAGCCACGCGCAAACATTTGGGTTGGGCTTATCCTGCGTTTGAAATCCCTCAAGAGATCTATGCTGCATGGGATGCAAAAGAAAAAGGCGCGAAACTTGAGGCCGAATGGAACGAACTCTTCGCTCAATATCAAGCCAAATATCCTGCCGAAGCCGCAGAATTTGTGCGTCGCATGGATAAAAAACTGCCTGAAAACTTCGATGCTTACGTTCAAGCCGCATTGAAAGAAGTGTGCGCCAAAGCAGAAACCATCGCCACCCGTAAAGCCAGCCAAAACAGCATCGAAATCTTGGCAAAAGAGCTGCCTGAATTGGTGGGCGGTTCTGCAGACTTGACCCCGTCCAACCTGACTGACTGGTCAAACAGCGTTTCCGTTACCCGCGAACACGGCGGCAACTATATTCACTACGGCGTTCGCGAGTTCGGCATGGGCGCAATCATGAACGGCCTTACCCTGCATGGCGGTGTTAAACCATTCGGCGCGACTTTCCTGATGTTCAGCGAATACGAGCGTAATGCTTTGCGTATGGCGTCGCTGATGAAAATCAACCCTGTATTTGTGTTCACTCACGATTCCATTGGTTTGGGCGAAGATGGTCCTACCCACCAACCTATCGAGCAAACTGCCACTCTGCGCCTAATTCCAAATATGGATGTATGGCGTCCATGCGATACCGTTGAATCTTTGGTGGCGTGGGCTGAAGCCGTTAAAGCTGCCGATCATCCGTCCAGCTTGATTTTCAGCCGTCAAAACCTGAAATTCCAAGCGCGTGATGAACAACAGCTGAACGACATCAAACGCGGTGGCTACGTCATCAGTGAAGCTCAAGGCAATGCACAAGCTGTTGTAATTGCTACCGGTTCTGAAGTTGAATTGGCTCTGGAAGCGCAAAAAGTATTGGCAGAACAAGGTATTGCCGTACGCGTTGTTTCCATGCCTTCTACCAATGTATTCGACCGTCAAGATGCCGCCTATAAAGCCGCTGTTCTGCCGGAAGGTTTGCCACGCGTAGCCATAGAAGCCGGACATGCCGACGGTTGGTATAAATACGTCGGTTTGAACGGCGCCGTGGTCGGTATCAACCGCTTCGGCGAGTCTGCACCTGCTGATTTGCTGTTCAAAGAATTCGGCTTTACCGTAGACAATGTGGTTGCCACTGTTAAATCTGTTTTGTAAATCAGATTTTTGATTGGGATAAAAAGGCCGTCTGAAATTTCAGACGGCCTTTTATTTTTCAGTCGGTTAAACAGTTTCTGTTTCAGGTTTGACCTTGCTTTTCTTAAACTTCAACACGGCTTTTTCTTTTGCTGCATCCCAGTCTATCAGCACAAAGCCACCTTCGGTGAGTTTGCCGAACAGAAGTTCGTCGGCGAGCGGTTTGCGGATTTTTTCCTGGATCAGGCGGTTCATCGGGCGTGCGCCCATTTGCGGGTCGAAACCTTTTTCCGCCAGATATTTGCGCAATGCCGGTGTGAATTCGGCTTCGACTTTTTTGTCGAGGAGCTGGTGTTCGAGCTGGAGCAGGAATTTGTCCACGACTTTGACGATAATGGGTTCGGACAAGGGCGCAAATGGGATAATCGCGTCCAAGCGGTTGCGGAACTCGGGCGTGAAGAGTTTGTTGATTGCCTGCATTTCGTCGCCGCGCTCGCGTTTGGCGGTAAAGCCGAGGTTGGGTCGGCTGAGGCTTTCCGCGCCTGCGTTGGTGGTCATAATCAGGATGACGTTGCGGAAGTCGGCACTCTTGCCGTTGTTGTCGGTCAGTTTGCCTGCGTCCATGACTTGCAGGAGGACGTTGAAAATGTCGGGGTGGGCTTTTTCGATTTCGTCCAAGAGCAACACGCAATGCGGCTGCTTGTTGACGGCTTCGGTCAAAAGGCCGCCTTGTTCAAAGCCGACGTAGCCTGGTGGTGCGCCGATGAGGCGCGATACGGCGTGGCGTTCCATGTATTCGGACATATCAAAGCGTTGCAGCGGTACGCCCATCGAGTAGGCAAGCTGTTTGGCGACTTCGGTTTTGCCGACGCCGGTTGGGCCGGAGAAGAGGAAACTGCCTATCGGTTTGTCGGGCAGGGCGAGGCCAGAGCGCGACATTTTGACGGCGGCAACCAGCGCGTCAATGGCGTTTTCCTGACCGTAAACCATGTTTTTCAAATCACGGCCGAGGAATTGCAACACTTGTTTGTCGTCGTGCGACACGGTTTTTTCGGGAATCCGCGCAACTTTGGCGATGACGGTTTCGATTTGCGCTTTGCCGATGACTTTTTTCTGTTTGGATTTGGGCAAAATCCGTTGCGCCGCGCCTGCTTCATCCATTACGTCGATGGCTTTGTCGGGCAGGAAACGTTCGTTGATGTAGCGGGCGGAAAGTTCGGCTGCGGCTTCAAGTGCGCCTTGCGTATAGCGGACTTGGTGGAAATCTTCAAACATCGGTTTCAAGCCGCGCAGGATTTGTACGGTTTCGGAAATGGTAGGCTCGACCACGTCAATTTTTTGGAAACGGCGGCTTAAGGCGTGGTCTTTGTCGAAAATGGTACGGTATTCGTCATAAGTGGTCGCACCGATGCAGCGCAGCGAGCCTTTTGCCAGCGCAGGTTTGAGCAGGTTAGACGCATCCATTGTGCCACCGCTGGTGCTGCCCGCGCCGATGATGGTGTGGATTTCGTCGATGAATAAAATGGCGTGCGGGATTTTTTCGAGCTGTTTCAAGACGGATTTGACCCGTGCTTCAAAGTCGCCGCGGTATTTCGTGCCCGCCAAAAGCGAACCCATATCCAGTGCGTATACTTCGGCTTCTTTCAGCACGTCGGGAATATCGCCGTTGACGATTTGGTGTGCTAAGCCTTCCGCCAGCGCGGTTTTGCCCACACCAGCCTCGCCGACCAAAAGCGGATTGTTTTTGCGGCGGCGGCACAGGATTTGTACCAGCCTTTCCATTTCGTGTTTGCGACCAATCAAAGGGTCGATACGGCCGGCTTTGACTTCGGCGTTGAGGTTGACGGTGTAGTCGGAAAGAGAGCCGGTTTTCTGTTCCGCTTCTTCGCCCTCGCGTCCCAGGCCGTCTGAATCATTGCAGTCTTCGTCATCAGGCGAGCCATGGGCAATGCAACGCAAGACTTCAAAGCGTGTAATGGATTGCAATTTGAGGAAATAAACGGCATGGCTTTCAGATTCGCTCATCATGGCAACCAAAATATCCAAAGGCTCTACTGCGGCTTTGCCGGCAGACTGGGTATGCACCATTGCCCGTTGGATGACGCGTTGGAAGCCCAATGTCGGCTGGGTTTCGACCGTATCCAGAAGATGATCGGGAATTTGCGGTGTATTTTCTGCAACGCTGGCCGCAAGCTGCTCGGACAGGACTTTCAAATCCGCACCACACAGTTTCAAGACGTTCGGCACAGCCGCATCTTCTTCTATCAACACCAAAAGCAGGTGTTCCAAGCTGATAAACTCATAACGGGCGTTGCGTGCTTCACGGTAGAGCAGTTGCAGGATGTGTTCCAATTCGGGTGAAAGCATGATTTAAACCTCTTCGACTATACATTTGAGCGGATGCCCTTCAGCTTTGGCACGTTCCATGACCTGATGTTGCTTGGTCTGCGCAATATCGCGCGTGTAGGTGCCGCACAGGCCTTTGCCTTCGTGGTGCACCAGCAACATGACGGCCACTGCCTGTTCCTGTGTAAGCATAAAGACTTCGGTCAGGATTTCGACGACAAATTCCATGGTGGTGTAATCGTCGTTCAATAAAAATACGCCGTAACGTTTCGGCGGCTGTGTGTTGATATCGCTGAGCAGGGTATCGGATTGGTGGTCGGTATTCGGATGGTTCATAAGCTTAGGTTTCAGTTTTCAGACGGCCTGTTTTAGAGTGTAAACAGTTTTCTGTTGTATTTCGGCAATTTTTTTCTATTTTCCCACTTTTTTGAAAACATAGCTTGACGTTTTGTCTTAACAAATGTAAAAAGACGGTTAAGCAGAAGTTGGCACTCGACCGCGTATGTGATACGTGGGAGAAACGCTGAACGTTTTAGTTTGCTGTATGCCTTGTTTTGCTGATTTTGTTAATTTTTAAGTATAGGAAGTTTCTAATGGCAACCGGTATCGTAAAATGGTTTAACGACGCTAAAGGTTTTGGTTTCATCACTCCTGATGAAGGTGGCGAAGATTTGTTCGCTCACTTCTCAGCGATCAACATGGATGGTTTCAAAACCCTGAAAGAAGGTCAACGCGTATCTTTCGACGTAACCACCGGCCCTAAAGGCAAACAAGCTGCTAACATTCAAGCTGCTTAATCAAATGCGCGGCGTAAGCCGTAAAATCATGGCGGGGTTTCCCGCCATTTTTTATGGGCGTTCGAGTTAAAAATTATGAATCAAAATTCATCTTATCAAAATGCTTTAAACCAGTTAGACGAGCTTATCCGTCATTTTCGTAGCGAAGGCGAGGTCAGCTGCGCCGTTGCCGAGCGTGAAGACCAAATCTTAATCCGCCTTGCCGATTTGAAACTGGATTTGCGCCCTGAAGATGAAAAAGCGATTGCTGATATCGACCGTTTTTACCGCCGCCATGTTTTAAGCGAATAAACGTTTCAAAACCGTTTGCCGTTTTATTTTTTAAGCATGCCTGATAAAATAGGCCGTCTGAAAAGTTTGTAAAGAATCAGCACAATGAGTATTGCCAATAATAAAAAAGCCTTTCACGATTTCTTTATCGAAGACCAAATCGAAGCCGGTATAGTATTGGAGGGATGGGAAGTCAAAGCCATCCGCGCTGCACGCGTGCAATTAAAAGAAAGCTATATCTACTGGAAAAAAGACGCATTCTATTTGGTGGGCTGCCACATTACCGCATTGCCCACTGCCTCGACACACGTCAAACCCGACCCTGTCCGTCCGCGTAAGTTGTTGTTGAAACAATCGGAAATCAACAAGTTAATCGGTAAAACCGAACGTGCCGGTTATACGATTGTGCCCTTAAACCTGCATTACACACGTGGTAGAATCAAAGTGGAAATCGGTTTGGCCAAGGGTAAGAAACAGCATGACAAACGCCAAAGCCTGAAAGAAGCGGATTGGAAGCGTGAGAAACAACGTTTGATGAAAAACGTACGTTGATTTTTTCAGACGGCCTTTTTGTAAAGGCCGTCTGAATATTTATTGTTTGAAAATTTTAAAAAGGAAAACAGATGAAAACCATGATTTTAGCAGCGGCTTCAGCCGTATTGTTGCTGGGCGCGTGTTCTACTACGGAACAAAGAGTATTGAAACCTGAAGAGCTGACCAGCATCAAACATGTCTGCATCATTCAGAATGCAAAAGTGCGTCCGCATGATTTGGACAAGGCTTTGTCCAAAGCTTTGGCAAAACGCGGCATTGGCAGCACGATTGTAACCGCAGACAACCGTGGCAAACTGTATGATTCTTCTTGCCCGTATAATCTGCGTTACAAAACCAAAGGCAATGACGAAATCTTGCGTAAAGGCGTATTTGTGTTGCGAAGCACGAAGTATGCGGTTTCTACTGTCAGCTACTCTTTAAATGATGAAAACCACTTCCGAACCAACCCTGATTTGGTGAAACAGGCTGAAGGCGTTGTGGCCAAATTGTTGGAAAAAAACAGCAAATAAAAGCCAGAATAAAAAACCGGCTTGCCGTGATATGGAGAATATCGGGCAAGCCGGTTTTATTTTCAGACGGCCTTAAATGGATTTGATTTTTTCCCAAAGGGTTTTGACTGTACCTTGATAGTAGGTTTCGGAAGTGCAATAGACTGTTTCTAAAGCACATTGTCCTTGTGAGCCGTATTTTTTGATACATTGGTTCAAGGCAATTTGATGCACGGTTTTGAAACGTGGGGAGGTAATGGCTACCACGTTTTGAGCAGTCAATTTGCCCATGGCTTTAGGATAGGCAACAGCGATACAGGTGTTGTGCAGAGGGACAACCGTTTTGCAGCCTGTTGCTTGGCCTGCACCGATGCCGGCTAAGGCATCTTGGCCTTTGCAGAATGTTTCGAGTTCGGCTGTCGCATCCAGTTGGGTGGCATTTTCTTTGGTGGTTTTGATTTGCAGCGCTTCATCGCTGTTGGCTGGGTTTTGCCACATGGCCAGGTAGCCGTAAGTATCGGCAGCCAGGGCGGCAGGAGTCAGTGCGCAAAGGATAAGTGTCATTAGTGTTTTTTTCATGTTCGTTCCCTGTTTGTTGGGTATTTGTCGTTATTATAAAGCAAAAGTACTTATTTGATATAAATTTGCTTTTAAAATGAATATTTAGTGTGGCAGATAGATTATAGGCCGTCTGAAATTTCAGACGGCCTTTTGATTATGTTTTAAAGAATAGGGCGTAGCTTAGAGGTTTATACACCGTGGCGGTCGAGCCAACGTTCGGCATCAAGCGCGGCTTGGCAGCCGGAAGCGGCGCTGGTGATGGCTTGACGGTAGGTATGGTCTTTGACGTCGCCTGCCGCCCATACGCCTTCGATATTGGTTGCGCCGACATTGTCACCGGTACCGCCTTTGGTTTTCAGGTAGCCGGTTTCATCCATATCGAGTTGACCTTTGAAGATATCGGTGTTGGGTTTGTGGCCGATGGCGATGAAAACGCCTTTTACAGCGATTTCTTCAGTACTGCCGTCATTGTGTTTCAGGCGTGCACCGGTAACGCCGCTTTCGTCGCCCAAGATTTCATCAACCGAGCTGTTGAGCTTGAGGATGATTTTGCCTTCTTCGACGCGTTGCATCAGTTTGTCCACCATGATTTTTTCGGCACGGAAGCTATCGCGGCGGTGAATCAGGGTAACGGTGTTGGCGATATTGGCAAGGTAGAGTGCTTCTCCCACAGCGGTATTGCCACCGCCGACTACGGCAACATCTTGTTTTTTGTAGAAGAAACCATCGCAAGTCG
Organism: Neisseria sp. HMSC068C12; assembly: GCF_001814095.1. Taxonomy (NCBI): domain Bacteria; kingdom Pseudomonadati; phylum Pseudomonadota; class Betaproteobacteria; order Neisseriales; family Neisseriaceae; genus Neisseria; species Neisseria sp. HMSC068C12. The sequence continues at coordinate 350,222 of NZ_KV814812.1, forward strand.
CACAGGCGGAAACGCCTTTTCCGGCAAAGGTTTCTTCGCTTGGCAAACCTAAATATTTGGCGGATGCGCCGGTGGCAACGATGAGTGCATCGCAAGTGTATTCGCCCATATCGCCTTTGAGGGTAAACGGACGGTTTTGCAAATCAACGGTGTGGATTTGGTCAAAAATCATTTCAGTACCGAAGCGTTCGGCATGAGCTTGGAAACGAGCCATCAGTTCCGGACCTTGTACGCCTTCGGCATCGGCAGGCCAGTTGTCCACTTCGGTGGTGGTCATCAGTTGTCCGCCTTGCTCAACGCCGGTAATGATTACAGGGTTGAGGTTGGCACGGGCAGCATACACGGCGGCAGTATAGCCGGCAGGGCCGGAGCCGAGGATGATGAGTTTATGATGGTTGCTCATGATGGTTTCCTTGCTGATAAATGATTGAATTTTGTCGTATCTAAGCTTTCAGATGGCCTGAATTTTACTTGAATCTGCCGCCGTCTGAAATATGTTTGTTGCTTGGATTTAGTGGCTGTCTTTCCATTGATAGTATTTTGAGCCGAGGAAAGAGCCGAGTTTGCGCAGGAAAGGCTGGGTAATGATGTTGCTGTGGCGCAGTTGCTCAAAAGGTTTCAGACGGCCCTCATCTCCCATGATGGCCTCGGCAATTGCCAAGCCGGCAATGCCGGTAATCGCCATGCCGTGTCCGGAATAGCCTTGGGCGTAGAAAACGGTAGGGGCGAGGCGGCCGAAATGTGGGACGAGGTTGCGCGTAATGTCGCATTCGCCTCCCCAAGAATGCTCGATTCTGACATCGGCAAGTTGCGGGAAAACTTTCAACATGTCTTGGCGGACGAGTTCGGTCATGCGGTCTGGATCGTCGATAAACTCGTTGTCTTTGCCGCCGAAGAGCAGGCGGCCGTCGGCGCTGAGGCGGTAGTAATCGAGGACGTGGCGGTTGTCGCAGATGGCCATATTGTTACGGATCAGGTCTTTGGCACGCTCACCCAGAGGCTCGGTGGCAATGATAAAGGTGCTGACTGCAATGGCTTTTTGTTCCAATACTTTGAATTTCGGGTGTAAACCGGCATAAGTATTGACGGCATAAACGAGGTTTTTGCACTCGACGCTGCCATTAGGTGTATGAACCAGCCAGCCGTTATTGCATGGCTCGATACGCGTCATCGGGGATTGCTCAAAAAGTTGTGCGCCTGCATCGGCTGCCGCTTTGGCAATGCCTAGGGTGTAATTAAGCGGGTGCAAGTGACCGGATAAAGGATCAAATTGCGCGCCTTGATACATATCGCTGGCAAGTTGTTGCTTCAGCGTGGCTTTATCCCAAAGCTGGTAATGGCTTGCACCATAATGTTTTTGAGCGTGTTCGTGCCATTGCTGCAATTCTTCCCAATGCTGAGGACGGACGGCGACGGTAGCGTAGCCGCGTTGCCAATCGCATTGGATATTGTGTTTTTGAATGCGCGAGTCAACCAGTTCGACGGCTTGCAGGGATTGCTGCCAGAACCATTGTGCCTGTTCCAAGCCGACTTGTTTTTCGATTTCTTCCATGCCGCAGGCAAAGTCACTGATGACTTGTCCGCCGCTGCGACCTGATGCGCCGAAACCGATACGAGCGGCTTCAAGTACGATGACTTCATGGCCGTTTTCGGCAAGCGGTAGGGCGGTGCATAAGCCGGATAGGCCACCGCCGATAACGCAGGTTTCAGTTTTCAGACGGCCTTCAAGCGTCGGATAAGATGGATGGGGATTGGCCGTGCTGACATAGTAGGAAGGAAGGTATTCCTTGAAGCTGGGATTGATCATGATTTGAGCTTTAGGTTGGTTTTTACTTCATTGAAATTGGTTTTCAGACGGCCTTAAATGTGGGTTTAGGTTCAGGCCGTCTGAAAGGATAAGATGCAGTTAATAAAACAGGCTGTTCCGACACTTTATCGGACAGCCTGTCTGCATATTAGGCGGCTTTCTCGGCTGCCAATTTTTCTTGGCGGTAGGCTTCGGCAGCCTCGCGTTCCCGTTTGGTTGCCTGACGCATCATCCAGTAGTTAACAACAATAACCAGCGTACCGATGATACCGATCAGGATGGTTGCCAAAACGTTCATCTGAGGGTCAAGGCCGAGTTTGATTTTGGAGAAAATCACTTGCGGCAATGTCGATGAACCCGGGCCTGATAGGAAGGAGGTAATCACCAAGTCGTCCAAAGACAGGGTAATGCCCAAGAGGAAGCCTGAAGCAATCGCAGGGGCAATCAGCGGCAGGGTAATCACGAAGAAAATCTTCAGCGGACGGGCACCCAAGTCCATTGCAGCCTCTTCCAAGGATTGATCCAATTCCACCAGGCGCGAGCGGATAACGACGGTAATGTACGCCATGCAAAGTGTGGTGTGACCGAGGAAGATGGTGAAGAAACCGCGATCGAAGTATAGCGATTGCAGCAATTCGCTGCCTTGCAGGAACATTTGCACCTGAATAATCAACAGCAGCATGGACAAACCGGTAATCACATCAGGCATCACCATAGGCGCGGAAATCATACCGGCAAACAGGGTGCTGCCGCGGAAGCGCTTGATACGCGCCATAGCGTAACCAGCTAATGTGCCGAGTGCTACGGCGGCAAGTGAGGAAACAATGGCGATACGCAATGACAGCCAAGCTGCTTCCAAGATGGTGTCGTTTTCCATCAATGCGCCGTACCATTTGGTTGAGAAACCGCCCCAAACGGTAACCAGTTTGGATTCATTGAAAGAATAGATGACTAAAACTACCAGCGGAATATAGAGGAATGCCAGCGAGAGCAGGAGCATCAGTTTCAAGAACCAGGATAATTTGGTTTTCTGCATTATTTGCCTCCTTCTTCCAATTCGCGGTTTTCATAGTGCTGGAACAGGGCAATCGGTACAACCAGCAGGGCAACCATGACGACGGCGACAGCAGAAGCCAGCGGCCAGTTGTTTTGGTCGAAGAATGCCTGCCACAATACTTTACCAATCATCAGGTTTTCAGAACCGCCCACCAATTCAGGAATCACAAATTCACCGACGGCCGGAACGAAGACCAGCATAGAGCCTGCGATGATGCCTGTTTTGGATAAAGGCAGGGTAATGGTAAAGAACGATTTGATCGGACCTGCGCCCAAGTCGGAAGCGGCTTCGAGCAGGCGGTTGTCCAGTTTTACCAATTGTGTGTACAGCGGCAAAATCATAAACGGCAGATAGGCGTAAACCATCACCAAATTCAGCGAGAACGCATTGTAGAACAAGTCTAAAGGCTCGCTGATGATTCCATATTTGATTAAGAAATTATTGATGATGCCGTTGTGACCCAATAAGCCCATCCATGCGTAAACACGCAACAGGAAAGAGGTCCAGAAAGGTAGCATGATTGCCAACAGCAGGCCGTTGCGCGCAGCCGGATTGGCGCGTGAAATGGCATAAGCGGTCGGATAACCAATCAACAGGCAGATGATGGTCGTCGTCAGCGCGGTCTTAATCGAAGACCAGTAGGTCATCAGATAGATATTGCTGTTTTCACTGTCGCCAAACGGATTGAGCGTATTCCAAAAGTTTTGGAAGATGTCGGCGTAGTTCTGATAGCTGATGGCAATGTTCAGACGGCCTAAGTCTTCATCAATCGTCGTCAAAGGCGTAAATGGCGGAATGGCGATTTCTTGTTCGGCAAAGCTGATTTTCAAGACGATGGCGAACGGAATCAGAAACAGCACCAAGAGCCAAATATACGGTACGGCAATAACTGCACGCTGGCCGGGGCGGCGAAACAGTTTCTTTTTCAGTTTTTTAAGGTCCATTGCATTTCCCTCAAATTAACTGTACAGAGGTGTCGGTTGGTTTTCAGGCCAGCTGATATAGACGGTCTCGTCCCAAGTCGGCGGCGTAATGTTGCGCACATACCAATAAGGTGCGGGAACTTGGCTTTTGACGACACGGCCGTTGGCGAGTTTGATGTGGTAAATTGCGAAGCTGCCCAAGTAGGCAATTTCTTTAACCGTACCTTGGGCCCAGTTGTGCGCGCCCAAGTGTTCCGGTTTTTCTTTATGCAAATCAATGTCTTCAGGGCGGATGCTGATCCAGATTTCATGCTCGTTCGGAACGCCCAGACCGTGGTCGATGCGGACGTGGTTTTCCAAGCCGTCACATTTGACGATAGAGAAATCGGCGCGGTCGTCAATAACGACGCCGTCAAAAATATTGGTTTCGCCGATAAATTCAGCGGTAAAGCGACTGTTAGGGTAATCGTACACGTCGCTAGGCGTACCGACTTGGCGCAGTTGGCCGTCGGACATAATGGCGATACGGGTAGCCATCGTCATCGCTTCTTCTTGGTCGTGGGTAACCATGATACAGGTTACGCCGACTTGTTCCAGCGTGTTGACCAATTCCAGTTGGGTTTGTTGGCGCAGTTTTTTATCGAGTGCGCCCAAAGGTTCGTCAAGCAGCAGGATTTTAGGACGTTTCGCCAGGCTGCGTGCCAAAGCGATACGTTGTTGTTGGCCGCCGGAAAGTTGGTGCGGCTTGCGTTTGGCGTATTTGGTCATTTGCACCAGGCGCAGCATTTCTTCCACGCGGGCATCGATTTCGCCTTTAGGCATTTTGTCTTGTTTCAGACCGAAAGCGATATTTTGCTCAACGCTCATGTGCGGGAACAGGGCATAGCTTTGGAACATCATGTTGATTGGGCGCTCGTACGGAGCAAGCTTGGTAATGTCTTGGCCGTCGAGAATGATTTTGCCCTGATTTGGGCTTTCCATGCCTGCCAACATGCGCAGCAGCGTAGATTTGCCACTGCCTGAGCTGCCCAAAAGGGCAAAGATTTCATGTTGGTAAATGTCCAAGTCGATGTTATCGACAGCGTAATTGTCACCAAACTTTTTCACCAAGCCTTGGATTTGCAGATAAGGTTTGGCTGAAGACGCAGTGGTTGCGGTCATAATGGCAATACTCCAAAAAGAAAGACGAGTACCGGCAAAACGGATTTTCGAATGGGTGATAAAAAGCTGTTTGATTGCTGGCGGGAGCCGGACGGAGGCCGTCTGAAACTCTTGTAAAGCGCACGGGCAGCGTGGATAGAAAGCAGTTTAAGCCTAAGCTTTTGCTCTCGGCAAACTCGATATTATATTAGCCTAAGCCTCATAGGGGCAATATGAAATTGCTTGTATCGGCTGATTTGAAACAAATATGAAAGGAAAGGCAGGCAGGGGAACAGGATAGCGAAAATGGGTAACGTTGTTTTTCTGCACAAAGTGGCTTAATTGTTATTTATATGTCTTAAATAATTATTCAAAATAGAATAAAATACGCAAATTGCATTTATTTGCTAAAACCATAATGGATCACGTTTTATATCGGGAGAGGCGGGTTTGCTCAAAATTGAAACTAAATCCGCTATATAAATAAAAGGGAAAACATGAGTATCAAAGAATGGCCTGAAGGGGAACGGCCGCGCGAGAAGCTCTTGGCGCATGGTGCGGCGGCGTTGAGTGATGCGGAGTTGCTGGCGATTTTGTTGCGTGTCGGAACGCGCGGTATGAGCGCGGTCGATTTGGCTCGTTATTTGTTGAGCGAGTTTGGCAGTTTGGGGAAGCTGATGAGTGCGGATGCCAAAACACTCGCTGCTTATAAGGGCATGGGCTTGGCGAGCTATACTCAATTTGCAGTGGTCAAAGAAATCGGGCGGCGGATTTTGGGTGAGGATTTGCAGGAGCAGATGGTTCTGTCAAACCCGAAATCGGTTGCGGATTATCTGCGCCTGCATCTTGGGCATGAAAAAATCGAGGTCAGCGTTGCTTTGCTTCTCAACCGTCAAAATCAATTGATTGCGGTACGGGAATTGTCGCGTGGTACGGTGGCGGAAAACACGGTTTATATCCGTGAAATCGTCAAATTGGCATTGGATGAATACGCCGACAGTTTGATTTTGGCACACAATCATCCGGGTGGTTCGGGAAGGCCGTCTGAATCTGATGTGCAGTTTACAGAGCGTTTGAAACAGGCTTTAAGTTTGGTCGATATTACGCTGTTGGACCATTTTATCGTGACGGCAAAAGAAACCTGCTCTTTGCGCGAACAGGGCTATATGTAAGGATGAATGTTCAGACGGCCTCAGTAGGATTGGTTACCTTACTGAGGCCGTCTAAAGGATTATTGCGCTACTTCGTCGGATGAATCTTCCTTATAGACGATTTCTTCCGATTTTGGCTTTTCTTTGCTCTTTTCCTTCTCTTTTTCTTTATCCTTGTCTTTTTTACTGTCGGGAATGGCGGCATCAATCACTGCCCCCGTTCCTTTGACGACCAATTTTCCGGCAGTCAGGACGGTTGTGGCAGCCAAATCGACAGCCGCGCCTATAACGCAGCCGTTAAGCGTCAGACAAAGGGCAAGTGCCGGAAGCAGGCGTTTTGTGCATCTCAATGACTGCATCCGCAGTGTCCTTCATGATGATGGCCGCATCCGAGTGCTTCTTGCCAAGCATCATCATCGCCGTCAAATTCTTCAACTTCGTCAAATTCGCCGTTTTCTACCATGCTTACCAGCTCTTCCAGGCTTTCTGCGCCTTCTACCCAAAAGCAGGGAATATCGGGTGGTGTGTCGGGGGCAAGCAGGGCGGCTTGCTGGTCGTGCCAGGCAATCCAATAGCCGTTTTGCGTTTGTACGAATACGGCATCGGGATGAATGGTTTCGTTTTCGGTATTGACAAGCATTCTGGCAGCGATATCGGTTTGAAAAGGTAAGGTTTGCATGATGGTTTGAGAATGTGGGAAAAGAAAATATTGTAACACGGCAAAAACAAACGCACCGTCTGAGGCAGGCGGTGCGTTTGTGTCTCGGCAACTTGGGTGCGGTCAGTTTAGAAGTGTCAGCCGCACCGGGAATGTCATTCCGTCAAGATTATTTGTCGTTGTTAGCCAAAACGAAGCGGTAAATAGCCGCGCCAACTGCTGCGCCGGCAATAGGAGCCAACCAGAACAACCACAGTTGTTCAACAGCCCAGCCACCTTGGAACAAGGCAACGCCGGTAGAACGTGCAGGGTTAACGGAAGTATTGGTCACAGGAATGCTGATCAAGTGAATCAGGGTCAGACCCAGGCCGATGGCGATAGGGGCAAAGCCGGCCGGAGCCAATTTGTCGGTAGAACCCATGATGATAATCAGGAAGAATGCGGTCAGTACGAATTCGATCAGCAAAGCAGCCATCATGTCGTAACCGTTAGGAGAGTGCTCGCCGAAACCGTTGCTGGCAAAGCCGGAAGCAACAGCATCAAAACCGGTTTTACCGGAAGCAATCAGATACAGAACGCCCGCGGCGGCAATCGCACCGATAACTTGGGATACGATGTAAGGCAACAGGTCTTTACCGTTGAAACGGCCGCCGATGAAAAGGCCGACGGAAACGGCAGGATTGAAGTGGCCGCCGGAAATGTGGCCGACGGCGTAAGCCATGGTCAGTACGGTCAAGCCGAATGCCAAGGCGACACCGGCAAAACCAATGCCAAGTTCAGGGTAGGCTGCTGCCAAAACTGCGCTGCCGCAGCCGCCGAATACCAGCCAGAAAGTGCCGAAAAATTCTGCAAAATATTTTTTCATTTGTTTTTCCTCGTAAAGGGTGGGGGTGTTGCCGAAGGCATGAATCATAATAATATTGCTTCTAATCGAAAAACGGATTTACCTGTTTTTTCCGGTCTTGACAAAAGGCAGTCTGAAAATGGCGACAAATGGATAGGGACATATATTTGGCAGGTCGAATTTTGATTATTGGGACTGGATTTATTTGATAGCGAAGCAAATGCCGTTAATGCAAAAGCATTTGTTTTTGTAAGAAATGCCGTTTACAGATTACTTATTTGCTTGTTTATTTAATTGGAATCTCTGAACCCATTATCTGATTAAAAAAGGCCGTCTGAAAACTTTTCAGACGGCCTTTTATTGATGGAGATAAGTTAATCTAAATGCTCACTGCTTTGCGCCAAGATGGTGCGGTTGCCATTGTTTTCCGCCGGGGAAACAATACCGTCGGCTTCCATTTGATCAATCAGGCGGGCAGCGCGGTTGTAGCCGATGCGCAGTTGGCGTTGGATATTGGAAATGCTGGCCTTACGCGATTTCAAGACAACGGAAACGGCTTCGTCATACATGGGGTCGAGGTCGCTGTCGTTGCTGCGGCTGGTGCTGGTAAAGTCCTCGGTCGAACCGCTGCTTAAAATATCGTCGATATAGTCAGGCGTGCTGAATTGTTTCAAGTATTCCACTACGCGGTGTACTTCGTTGTCTGATGCGAATGCGCCGTGTACACGTTGCGGATAGCCGGTACCGGGTGGCAGGAACAGCATATCGCCTTGACCGAGCAAGTTTTCCGCACCCATTTGGTCAAGAATCGTGCGGCTGTCGATTTTGCTGGACACTTGGAAGGCAATGCGTGTCGGAATATTGGCTTTAATAAGTCCGGTAATGACATCCACGCTTGGGCGTTGGGTGGCAAGAATCAAATGGATGCCGGCTGCGCGTGCTTTTTGGGCAAGACGGGCAATCAGCTCTTCGATTTTCTTGCCTGCAGTCATCATCAGATCGGCAAACTCATCTACCACGACCACGATAAACGGCAGTTTCTCCAATGGTTCAGGATTTTCAGGCGTGAGGCTGAACGGGCTGCCGATTTTTTCGCCACGAGCGGCGGCTTCGGCAATTTTTTGGTTGAAGCCGGCAAGGTTGCGCACGCCCATAAAGCTCATCAGGCGGTAGCGTTTTTCCATTTCGTTGACGCACCAGTTCAGCGCGTTTGCGGCCAGCTTCATATCGGTTACGACAGGGGCGAGCAGGTGAGGAATGCCTTCGTAAATGCTTAATTCCAGCATTTTCGGGTCAATCATAATCATGCGCACGTCTTCAGGCGTTGCTTTGAAGAGCATGGACAGAATCATGGCATTCACACCCACGGATTTACCCGAACCGGTCGTACCGGCAACCAGCAGATGCGGCGCTTTGGCCAAGTCGGTGACGACAGGCTGGCCGGTGATGTCTTGGCCGAGTGCGAGGGTCAGTTTGGATTTGGACTCGGTAAATGCAGGCGAATTGAAGATTTCGCTCAGGCGGATCATTTGGCGTTTCGGATTAGGCAATTCCAAGCCCATGCAGGTTTTGCCTGGGATAGTTTCCACCACGCGGATGGAAGCCACGCCAAGCGAGCGCGCCAAGTCTTTTTCAAGGTTCAAAACGGCACTGCCGCGTACACCGACATCAGGCTCAATCTCATAACGCGTAATGACCGGGCCGGAATAGGAGTCCATCACTTTGACTTTAACTTTGAACTCGGCCAGTTTTTCTTCGATGGTAATGCTGTTTTCCAGCAACTGTTCTTCAGTTTGCGAGGCGCTTGGGTCAAACTGCGGCGGCAGGAGCAGGGCAGTGGTCGGCAGGTGTGCCTCGGTCAGGGTTGCCGAAGTTGGAATAGCTATGCTTGGTGTATCTTCTTGAACGCTTGGTTCTACGCTTCGAACAGGCGTTTCAATGACTGTCTGTGTATATTCAGACGGCCTTGCGATTGTTTCAACAGGTTCAACAGGTTCAATCGTTTCAACCGCTTGAATCGCTTCTGTTTCCGCTTGTACAGGCGCTTCCGGCTCACCATCGAATTCTGTTTCTTCTTCCGCAGATTCGCTGATTAAATAATCGCGGATACTGCGTTCAGGCTGATTGCTAACATGCGCATTGACTTGCGAATCAAAAATCGGCACTTGGATTTTATGTTCGAAAGCAGGCGGCTCGGGGATATCAATCGGTGCAATCGAGGTTTGGAAAACGGGCGGCTCGGGAATATCGGTTTTCGCCATCGGGACAACCGGTACGGCAGGCGGCTCGACTACGGTTGCGTTTGGCGCGGCAGGTCGGGAGATATAAGGGGATTTTTTAACAGGCGCAGCCGGTTTTGGACGGGACGGCGTTGCCGATACGGCAGGTTGTGGTGCAACAGCTTCCGTGGCAGCTTGTTTGCGCGCCCATCTTTCGGCGGCCGCTTCGGTATGGCGAACTTGACGGCGCAGGCTGGCAGGACGGCTGATTTGTCCCAAATTGGCCAGAATTTCGTCATTTTCGATGGTGCGCGGAGAGTAGTCGCGCAATGGGGCGACGGCCGCAGCTAGTTTGTGGCGGGCGGCGGTGCGGCGGGCAAGGTTGTCGTGAATATCTTCCGCTTGGATTTCAGAAGGGAATGCCTGCATGGAAGTATAGGGGAGGATGGCTTCTTTTTCGGCAGTTCTTAAGGCCGTCTGAACGGTTTCGATATGCGGCGCATTGGCTTCTGCCACGCGGACATTATTGGCACGCGCCAAGGCACGCTCGCGTGTGCGGCGCAAGATAGGGTCGTTGTAGTCGATGATTTCCATGCCGGTCATCGGCAGGGATGAAGCGCGCAATAATGGAGTTTCAACTTCGTCTTTGTAAATCGGCGCATTTTTTTCTGCCAAATGCTCGTTCCATTCTTCAACCGCTGCTTCGTGCAGGGAACGGGTGGCTTCTTCTAATGTGATTTCTTCAAAATTGCTGTTTTGCACCAAAGACGGGCTGTATTCGGGAGTTTCCATTTGTGCAAACGGCGTGATTTTAGGAATACGTTCCGGTTTGGCAGATTTACGGGTTTTAGGCGCAACTTTGATTTCTTCTTCGGTAGCTGCGATGTGTTCCGGCTCTTCGGCAAACGGCTCTGCTGCATGCTCTTCGTTTGTTTCGGCGCGTTGCGTTTTATTGTGTTCGAGCGCAGAAAGCAGGCGGATGCGGGCGATTTTATGGTTGTCGGCAGTGTGCTTGTTCATACTGAACAAACGTTTCAGGCTGTCCAGTTGGTCGGAAAAACCGACCGGGCTGTCTTCTTCGTTTATTTCTTGTTCGTCGCCACTGAGTCGGGCCAATTCTTGGCGCCACTTTTGCTCTTGTTTCTGGCGCCACCAGAACAAGCCGGCTATGACAGCAAGCAGAATTAAAGCCAATATTGTCCAAAGCATGCGTCCATCCCCTTAATTAAACGGCAAAGTCCGTTATTCTAACGCTTTTTTCGGGTAAACAAAACCAGCCGAAACAAGCTTTAACGGCAAAGGCAGACAGGATTGTCAAAGCTATGGCTTGAGACGCGTATAATAGGCCGTCTGAACATTTTGCGGATGAGATGATGATTTTTCAAAACGGATGGTTTCCCGTTGGTGTCGTGATGGCGGCATGGCCTGTGTTGCTGGTGATTTTTGCTTTGTGTGCAAAGCAGGCATGGGTGTCGGTATCGCAGCATCGTTCCGCTTTTTTGGTGGCTGCCGTGATGTTGCCGCTGGCTTGGAGTTTGAATGCCTCCCCGGAAAGCGGACAACTAGCCGGCATGAGCTATCATTTGCTTGCCTTAAACTTGACAGCTTTAATGCTGGGCACTTCTGCCGCTTTCTGCCTTGGCGTATTGCTGTTTTTTCCGTATTTGTGGCTTTGGGGCGATTGGCATATGTTCCCCATCAATGCCTTGTCCGTATTGCTTCCGCCTTTATTGGTGAACTTGGGTTTCCGCCATTGGGTGTCGCGTTTGCCTGCCAATATATTTATCTTTATTTTTCTGAATGGTTTTTGGGCTGCGGCGGTCGGAATGGTGTTTACCGGCGTAATTTTGGTCGGTTTGTTAGACTGGGCGGATGTATTTGATACGACGGTATTATGGAAAACCGCCTTTCCTGTTTTCTTCTTAATCGCTTGGGCAGAGGCATTTTTGAGCGGTATTTCAACAGCTATTTTCATCGCGCTCAAGCCGCAATGGATTTGTACTTTCGATGACGACAGGTATTTGAAATCCGCGCCTAAGATTTGGCAATAAGATATGAAGGCATCCTTGCTGGGTTTTCAGACGGCCTCATGACCGGATGGCCTGTTTTTTGAATTGAATGTTTAACTTGTTATGTTTGCGTATATTTTTCCTATTGTTTGCGGTGCCGCTGTTGGGGCTGTATTGCGTTGGTTGTTTGGCTTAGTGCTGGTGTCTTCTGCGCCTTTTTCTATCGGTACATTGGCGGCAAACTGGCTGGGAGCGCTGCTAATCGGCGTATTGGCAGAACTCTTAACCGATCCGCAATGGCGTTTGCTTTGGATTACCGGCTTTCTCGGCAGCTTGACCACATTTTCAGGTTTTTCAGTGGAGATGGTGGGTTTGATGCAGGCGCAACGTTGGGGCATGGCTTTGATGGCGACCTGTCTGCATGTTTTCGGTTCGTTTGGTTTGACGGCGCTGGGGATTAAATTGGCTCAGATTTGGAAGTAAGTTGCTATTTTTTATTTGAAATATAAACTAAAGGCCGTCTGAAAATTTGTTTTCAGGCGGCCTTTGGCTTTATCAATTAGGGTTGTACATAGCTTTTTGTACGCGCTAAATCGGTAATCAACAGCGGATTGTCTTTGCGCATCATATCGATCAGCTCTTGGCAACGTTTGGTTGTTGGATCTTGCCAGAGCCAGTCAAGCTCGGGCTGGGTAAGGCCGACCATCTGCAGAAATTGAACTTCACCGTTTGGCGTTTTGATAGCGGGCAGCTTGGGGTCTGGTGCGAAGGCTACGCCGACGATGGCGGTTTCTGTATCCATTCGGATAGGGTCGTTAGTTGAAGTAAAGTGATAGGCTTCAAACCAGTTACCACTTTCAAAAACGTAACGGCCAAGATTATTCATTAGATTAATTGCCCAGTAAGGCTCGTGTTTGGTGTTGTAGTCAGAATCCGGATCCTGATCGTAAGGGGGAGTACGGAAGGTAAATTCAAATCCCCATTTACTGTAATCTGCACCGGCAAGTTCTGGATTAAAGTAAAGTTCGCTCATGCCGTAGGAAACAATGTGGCGATGGAAGGTTTGCTCTTCGCAATCATAAATACTACTGCCGTCTAATGGGTCATCACCACCTAGAATGTATTTGATAATAGAGCCGTAATGACGAGGTTTGATATCACCATAAAGTGCTTTAAGCACAGCATCGATGGCTTCCCAGCCGACGGCTTGATCTTCTTTAAAAGTTTGGCGGTATTCTTGTTCGTTCATTATCTGTTTCCGTGTCGTTGATAATTTGGTCGTAAATTAATTGGCGTGTTTCTTTTAGAATGTGTTGTTTCTAAAAATAAAGCGATTTAAATATGACATCTTATTTGCTTTTTTAATCAATGCCAATAGGTAAACAGACGGTTTCTTGACAATAGGTTTTGCCGGATTCGCTTAAATGTGCCGGTTTGTAGGCGGCAAAGGTGTAGGTCAGGTCTGCGCGGAATGTGTCGGGATCGGCTTCGGCGGTGTCGCAGTTGAGGCCGGTGGGGATATCGAGGGCGACCTTCAGGCCGTTTGAATGATTGAGTTGGCTGCAGAGGGCGGCGATTTCGGTTGGAAGTGCGCCACTGAAGCCTGTGCCGAATATGCCTTCGATAATGATGTCGTAACCTTTTTTCAGACGGCCTTCCAGTTCTTGTGCGGATATCAATTCAATATGGGGCAAACCGTTGAGGCGTTCGCGATTGGTTTGAGCTAAAGGGGAGAGGTTTTCTCCGAGTGAAAACAGAATATCGATGTGCCACCCTTGCGCCTGCATATATCTTGCCATGACTAAGCCGTCGCCGCCGTTGTTGCCTTTGCCGCAAACGATCAGGGCGCGTCCGGCTTGGGGATAACGCTGCATGAGGTCTTGGGCGGCAGAGCTGCCGGCGTTTTCCATCAGTTGGTCGAAGCTTGTGCCTTTATCGACGGCTGCTTGCTCGCGTTCGCGCATCTGGGCGGCGGTATAGACTTTCATGATCGGCTCTCTTTGCAGGAAGTTATTTGTCGGCGGTATTCATCAGGCGTAAGGCTTTCAGACGGCCTATTTCTTTTTGATATTCCGCCAGTCCGATAAATGTGCCGTCTCGGCTGTATACGCGGATGGGCTGTTCGGCAGAAATGTTTTCGGTAAACTGGGGGCGTTGGCCGTGTTTGAGCATGGTAACGGCGTAGTCGTTCAACTCAAGTTTGGGGAAATGTTGTACCAAAACATCGCAAGGCAGCAGCAGGGCATCGCGTTCGGCTTCGTCCAATTCTGCCAAGGCTTCGAGCGTGTGGCTTTGGGCAATGGTAAATCCGGCGGTTTCAGTACGGCGCAGGGCAGTCAGGTGAGCGAATGTGCCGATGTGTTTGGCGATGTCTTCGCTGAGGGTGCGGATGTAGGTACCCTTGCTGCAACGTACGTCTATCACGGCTTTGGGTGCATCAAATTCAGTGATATCAATGGAGTAAATGGTGATGTCGCGCGCTTTGCGTTCGATAACGATGCCTTTGCGTGCGTATTCGTACAGCGGCTTGCCTTCGTGCTTGAGGGCGGAAAACATCGGCGGCACTTGGCGGATATCGCCCGTTAAAGCTTGGCAGGCCGTCTGAAATTCGGACAATGAAATATCGGCGCGTGCGGTAGCAACGATTTCGCCTTCTGCATCGCCTGTGCTGCTGGCTTCGCCCAGTTTCAGCGTGGCCGTATAGGCTTTGTCGGCATCAATCAGATATTGGGCGAACTTGGTCGCTTCACCGAAGCAAACAGGCAAAAGCCCTGTGGCCAAAGGATCGAGTACGCCGGTATGCCCGGCTTTTTCGGCACGGAACAAGCGCCGTGCTTTTTGCAGGGCAGTGTTGCTGGAAAGGCCTTCAGGTTTGTCGAGGAGAAGGACGCCGTTGACCGGGCGTTTGGTGGGTTTATTGGTCATATTAATTAGGGAATATTAATGTTCAGGCCGTCTGAAAGGGTTCAGACGGCCTGCGTGTTTTAATCAATCAGTCTTCAACCGGTTTTTCCGCTGCCACTTGGTCAATCAGGCTGGAAATGCTCATGCCGCGTTCGAGTGATTCGTCGTATTTGAAGTGCAGCTCGGGCGTTTTGAAGAGTTTGATGCGTTTGGCCAATTCGCTGCGCAAATGACCTTTGGCGTGTTCCAAAGCTTCTTCGGTAATGTCGCGTGTGCTGTCGTCGAGGATGGTGTAGAACACGGTTGCGTGGCTGTAATCTCGGGTGACTTCGACTTCGTTGATGGTGATGAAGCCTGCGCGCGGGTCTTTCAGGCCGGTGCGGACGAGTTCGGCAAGCTCGCGCATGATTTGTTCTTTGACACGGTCTTGGCGGGCGTAGCCGCGTTGGGGTTTTCTCATGGTTTTCCTTGATGTATGGCAGGCTGTCGTTTTCAGACGGCCTGCGGTTTGGATTTTGAAAAGCTGCCTATTATAACGGAGCGCGGTTTATTGTGCTTGAACCGAGAAAGGCATATCGATTTTTTGCCATTGCGCGCTTTCGTAGTCCAGTGCATCGGCGATGAGGGGGTGTTGCTCCAGCCATTGGGCGTTGATGCGCAAGATGAAGCTGTGGTTGTTTTCATCAACCCGAAGCTGGGTTTGTGGCGGCAAATCAAGCGGCAAACGCGAGCGGCAGAAGAGGGCCGCTAGGCGCAGGGACAATACGGCACACCACATGATTTCGTTATCGCCGATAATATCCGCCATTTTCTTGAGGTCGCCGCGATGGCCGATAACCAGTTGCGCCAAAATGGTTTGCTCTTTGCGTGAGAAGCCCGGCATATCGGCGTTTTCGAGAATATAGGCGGAGTGTTTGTGATAACCGGTATGGGCGATATCCAAGCCGATTTCATGCAGACGGCCTGCGCGGCTGAGGTATTGGTTCCACAGGGCAAGCTCTTGAACGGTTACGTTTTTGGCGTGGCACAGGCTGTTCATGAAGGCTTGCGCGGTATCAGCAACGCGTTTGGCTTGGTTGAGGCTGACGTGGTAGCGTTTTTGGAACTCGGCCGTTGTCTGCTCGCGCATATCGACATTGAGGCTGCGGCCGATTAAGTCGTAGAACACGCCGTCGCGGAGGGCGGCTTCGGTAACGGTCATTTTGGTCAGCGAGAGTTCTTCAAAAGCGGCCATCATCACGGCCAATCCGCCCGCAAAAACTTCGACGCGTTCGGGTTTGAGGTTTTCAAATTTGGCTTTTTTAACCGAACCGGCTTCGATAATCCTATCGGCAAGATAACGCATGCCTTGGGCAGTAATGTCGGCTTCTTGTGGCAATTCGGTCGCCAAAACGTCGCGTATGGATTTTGCCGAACCGGACGTGCCGATGGCGAAATCCCAACCGGTACGCTTCATCAGTTTGCTGATGCGCTGGATTTCGATACGCGCGGCGGAAACGGCGGCTTGGAAATCTTTGGTGGTCACTTTGTTTTGGAAGAAGCGCATGCTGTACGTTACGCAGCCCAAAGGCAGGCTTTCTGTGATCAGCGGTTGCAAATCCGAGCCGATGACAAATTCGGTCGAGCCGCCACCAATGTCGATAACCAGCATTTTGTCGCCTTTGGGCGGCAGGGTATGCACTACGCCGGTGTAAATCAGACGCGCTTCTTCGCGGCCGGCAATGACTTCGATGGGGAAACCCAGCGCCGCTTCGGCACGGGGCAGAAATTGGGCGATGTTTTTGGCGACACGGAAAGTATTAGTGGCCACCACGCGCACGTTTTCAGGCTGGAATCCGCGCAGGCGTTCGCCAAATTTTGCCAAACATTCCAAGGCTTGTTCTTGAGAGGCTTCGCTCAGGTTTTTTTGTTCGTCCAAGCCGGCGGCAAAGCGAACCATTTGTTTGAACGAGTCGATGACTTTCAGCTGGCCGTTGTTGTTTTCACAAATTTGCAGGCGAAAACTGTTGGAACCCAAATCGACGGAGGCTAAAACGTTGGCGGGAGTGGTGGTCATAAAAAATACCGCTTGATTAGAAAAACCTAAATGTTACTTGAGGCTGTATCACTTGACAATAAAAGGAATACAGCTCTTTGATTCTGCTCATAGATGTATTTTATAATGCTGATTTTAAGCAAATATATCAAAGGCCGTCTGAACTTTTCAGACGGCCTAAAAAGAGAAAACACATGAAATCGGAAAACCAAGATTCCTTATTTTTATCGCGCCGCCGCCTATTGCAAGTCGGCGGAGCCATGCTTTTGACGCCTGCGACCGCATGGGCGGGGGCGCAACGTGAAGAAACGCTGGCCGATGATGTGGCTTCCGTGATGCGCAGTTCGATTAATAGTGCTAGCCCTGCGCGGCTGGTGTTTGCCGATTCGAGGGAAGGGGAGCGTTGGTTGGCAGCGATGTCTTCCCGATTGGCACGCTTTATTCCCGATGAGGGCGAGCGCCGCCGTCTGTTGGTCAATATTCAATATGAAAGCAGTCGTGCCGGACTCAATACTCAAGTGATTTTGGGTTTGATTGAAGTGGAAAGCGCGTTTCGCCAATATGCCATCAGCGGCGTGGGTGCACGCGGTTTGATGCAGGTGATGCCGTTTTGGAAAAACTATATCGGCAATCCGTCGCACAACCTTTTCGACATTCGCACCAATCTGCGCTACGGCTGTACCATTCTGCGCCATTACAACAATATCGAAAAAGGCAATATTGTCCGCGCTTTGGCAAGGTTTAATGGCAGCTTGGGCAGTAACAAATATCCGAATGCCGTATTGGGCGCGTGGCGGAATAGATGGCAGTGGGGTTGAGCGGCTTACGATTTGCCCCATGCAATTCCTTTGAATCCTGTATAATCAGAAAATCTGTTAATTCACACTTTCAGACGGTCTTTTGCAAACTTAAGGCCGTCTGAAACATTATTTATGGCAAGAGATAACCGCATTCAAATGTTTCCGCACGAATGGCGTGCCAGTACCACACTTTCCGGCGTTTACGCACTGCGTATGTTGGGGATGTTTTTGGTATTGCCCGTTTTGGCGATGTATGCCGCTTCGTTGCCCGGCGCAGAAAACAATAAAGCGCTGGTCGGTATGGCGATGGGTATTTACGGGCTGACACAGGCTTTGCTGCAGCTGCCTTTGGGCATGGCTTCCGATAAGTTCGGCCGTAAAAAAGTGATTTATGCCGGCTTGATTGTGTTTGCGGCGGGTAGTTTTTTGGCCGCAGTTGCCGACAGCCTGCAGATGTTGGTTGCCGCGCGTGCCATTCAAGGTGCGGGTGCCGTCAGTGCGGCGGTAACGGCTTTGCTGGCGGATTTGACCCGTAACGAAGTGCGGACTCGTGCGATGGCGATGATCGGCCTGAGTATCGGCTTGACCTTCTCCGTCAGCCTAGTGCTTGCGCCGATGATTGCCAGCTTTATCGGCGTATCCGGCCTGTTTGCGCTGACCGGTATTCTGACTGTAATCAGTATCGGCGTGGTTGCCTGGATGACCCCTGATCCGGAAGTGTCAAAAATGCACGAAGACACGCAGGCGCAGCCTTCGCGTATGGGCGAGGTATTGAAAAACCGCCAACTGCTCAATCTCGACTTCGGTATTTTTGCCTTGCATGCGGCACAAATGGCTTTATTTACCGCATTGCCGTTTGCCATGACGCAGTTGGGTTTGGAAAAAATCCATCACTGGCAAGTCTATCTGCCGTCAACCATTACCGGCCTGATTATTATGGTGCCGCTGATTATCGTCGGCGAAACGCGTAACAAGCTCAAACAAGTGTTTATCCTTGGTATCATCTGCATTGCTGCGGCACAAATCGGTTTGCTGTTTGGCATGCACTCGGTATGGTTAATTACCGCTTATCTGATTGTTTATTTTATTGGTTTCAATGTATTGGAAGCCAGCCTGCCGTCTATGGTGTCGAAAATCGCTCCGTCCGATTTGAAAGGCACGGCGATGGGCGTGTATAACACCATGCAGTCGGTCGGCTTGTTTGTCGGCGGCGCAACCGGTGGTTTATTGTTCCAAAAATATGGTTTTGCAGGCGTATTTGCCTTTTGTAGCGTACTGATGTTGCTGTGGCTGGTATTGGCAGTCATTTCGCCGGCACCGAAGCCTGTCAAAAACCTCAGCTATCCGCTTAACGCCGAATGGCAACAAAATCCGGATTTGCTCTACCAAAAATTGACCGAAATTGAAGGCGTTGAAAGCATCAGCTTTAGCGCAGACAAGCAAACCATTTATATCAAGGCCTTGCAAAAAGGATTCGACCAAGAGGCCGCCGAAAAAATCATCACAGGAGTGTAAAATGTCATTGAATAAAGTTATCCTCATCGGCCGCCTCGGCCGTGACCCGGAAGTCCGCTATATGCCCAACGGCGAGGCCGTCTGTAACTTCAGCGTTGCCACCAGCGAAACTTGGAACGACCGTAACGGCCAGCGCGTAGAACGTACTGAATGGCACAACATTACCATGTACCGCAAGCTCGCCGAGATCGCCGGTCAATACCTGCGTAAAGGCAGCCAAGTGTACCTGGAAGGCCGTATCCAAAGCCGTAAATACCAAGGCAAAGACGGCATCGAGCGCACCGCTTACGACATTATCGCCAACGAAATGAAAATGCTTGGCGGCCGCAACGACAACAGCGGCGGCGCACCATACGATGACGGCTACAACCAAGGCGCTCATTCAAGCCAAGGCAGTTACCAACAAGCGCCACAACAGCAATACCAATCTGCTCCGGCTCAAGAACCCCCAGCAGCCCCAGCCCGTCGTCCCGCTCCGGCACAACCGACCGCTCCGGTTGATGATATCGACGACGATATTCCATTCTAATCATTGAGTAATATAAAAGGCCGTCTGAAAAATATACTTTCAGACGGCCTTTAAAATGATTTCAAAGAAAATCCTACATTTGCACCGAGCCGTTGACGGTCAGGCTGATCTCTTCCGAACCTGGGGAGGCTGGTACGCCATCTTCTATTCCTGCCGCTACTTCTGCGGCGGGGATTGCACGCAGCATTTTGGCGCGTGCAAAATTGCCGCCGACTTGACGGTTGCCGATGTGACCCAGGTTGAGTTTAACGATTTTGTAGCTGGAGAAGCCGAGTGTTTGGGCGAGGTTTTGGGCGCGATCTTTGAAGCGCAGGATGACGGCCTTGCTCAGTTGGTCGACGGTTTCTTCGCGTTTTTCTTTGGATACGGAAAACGAGGAGCTTTCCAAAATGGCGATATTGATGCTGTCGGCAATCAGGCGGTTGAGTGCTTCAAAGTCTTTGCTTTCTACTTTGAAGTAGGCGTGTTCTTCCCAGCCGGTTTGGGTGCGTTTGCCGTTGGTGTATTGATAGCGCGGGGATGCGTTGCGCTCCATCAGCTCGGCTTTAAGTTTGCTGTTTTGGGAGATTTTGTTGAACTGGTTGAATTTCTTCATGAAAGCTTGGTTGGCGGCTTGACGGTCTTTGCCTTCTGCGTTGATGCTGAAATGCGCGGTCATGGTATCTCGCGGCACTTCCATGTTGGCGGATTCGGAAAATTCAACGATGTTGTAATTGAGGCTTTCTGCTGCAACGGGCAGGGAGACGGCTAGTAGTAGGGCGGTAAGGGCTGGGCGGAGCATTTTGGTTTTCCTTGTAATGCGGATTTCAAAAAAGTAATTTAGCATGAAAGATGGAAATGTTGGCTTTGGCAAGCGTAAGGATTTGTATGGGGTGAAGCCGTCTGAAAAGAAGTTACTTTGTATCCATCAGGCCGACTTCATGGGGATTGAGGCGGGCTTTTTCTTCTTGGCCTAAGCCGACCAATTTCCGTAATCGGGTCATGTAGGCATTGACGTCAAGGCCCCGTCCGTAGCGTTGCGCTTCCCAGATGGTTTCTGCCAAGGCTTCCATCATATCGTGTTCGGCTTTGACCCAGTCGCCGTTGTAACGGGCGCAAAGTTGGTGGTGGATGGCACGGATGCCCGGGGGCTGGTCGATGGCGCTTTGCTCTTGCAGGGAAAGGTGTAGCGACATATGCAGGAATGGGTTGCTTTCGCCGTCTTCGGGCAGCCATTCTTTATCTAAATATTGTTCGATGTCTTCGAGATAGTGTCCGTATTCGGGATGGGCTTCGATAATGCGCAATGCTTTTTGTTGCAGGCCGTCCAATTGGAGCGGTGCGAGTCTGTGTTGCCAGACGTGGGCAAAGAATCGGCGGACATCGTGGGTGTTTACGTCATACATGATGAGTGTGATTTGATTTTGGGATATGTGATTATATAGCGATTGCGATGAAAAAGGCCGTCTGAAAAATATGTTTTCAGACGGCCTTTGTTTTGCAGGGTTTAGCGGCGGTCGATGATTCGGTAATACACTTCGCCGTCTTGGACATAGCCCAATTCGACGCGGGCAATTTCGGCGATGGCCTCTTGTCCGTGTGCCAAGTCTTCAACTTCCGCATTGAGGAAATTGTTGCGCAAAGTGAGCGTTTGGTTTTTTTCCTCCTGACGGACGAGCTGCTCCTGCAATTCTTCCGTATGCCCGACGCTGCCTTTACCAAACCAAAGGCTGTACTGACAGCACAAAAGTGCGAAGGTTAAAACAAAAGTCACCCACTTCATACAATCAATATCCTATATTCTGCTTATTTGCCCAATTGGTAGAATGCGGCTTTGCCAGGGTAGTAAGCGGCTTCGGCCAATTCTTCTTCGATGCGCAACAATTGGTTATATTTCGCCATGCGGTCAGAACGGGACAGGGAGCCGGTTTTGATTTGCATACAGTTGGTAGCAACTGCCAAGTCGGCAATGGTGCTGTCTTCGGTTTCACCGGAACGGTGGCTCATTACGCTGGTGTAGCGGTTGCGTTTGGCCAAGTCAACGGCTTTCAGGGTTTCGCTCAATGTACCGATTTGGTTGACTTTGACCAGCAATGCGTTTGCCACGCCTTTTTCGATGCCTTCAGCCAAGATTTTTGGATTGGTTACGAACAAGTCGTCGCCGACCAATTGAACTTTGCCGCCCAATTTTTCGGTCAGCAGTTTCCAGCCTTCCCAGTCGTTTTCGTCCATACCGTCTTCGATGGAAACAATTGGGAATTCGTTAACCAGGCCTTCCAAGTATTCGGCAAATTCTGCGCTGGTGTAAGAGCGGCCTTCGGCTTCCAAGTGGTATTTGCCGTCTTTGTAGAACTCGCTGGATGCGCAGTCCAGGGCGAACAATACGTCTTCGCCTGCTTTGTAGCCTGCGGCTTCGGTTGCTTCTACGATCAGTTGCAGGGCTTCTTTGTGGCTGTTCAGGTTAGGTGCGAAACCGCCTTCGTCGCCCACGGTAGTTGGGAAGCCTTTGGCATCACACAGTTTTTTCAGTGCGTGGAAAATTTCGGCGCCGCAACGCAGAGCTTCGCGGAAAGATTTTGCGCCGACAGGCATGATCATGAATTCTTGGATGTTCAGGCTGTTGTTGGCATGTTCGCCGCCGTTGATTACGTTCATCATCGGAACAGGCAGAGCCATTGGGCCTGCGCCGCCCAAGTAACGGTACAGCGGCAGGCCTGAATCTTCAGCGGCTGCGCGTGCTACGGCCATGGAAACGGCCAAAGTGGCGTTGGCACCTAAGTTGCCTTTGTTTTCAGTACCGTCCAATTCGATCATGATTTGGTCGATATAAGATTGTTCGTTGGCATCGATACCGATGAGGGCTTGCGCGATTTGGTTATTGACGTGGTCAACGGCTTTCAATACGCCTTTGCCCAAGTAACGGGATTTGTCGCCGTCACGCAGTTCCAAAGCTTCTTTTTGGCCGGTTGATGCGCCGCTTGGTACGGCTGCGCGTCCCATAACGCCGGATTCCAACAATACGTCACACTCTACAGTAGGGTTGCCGCGAGAGTCTAAGATTTCGCGTGCAAAAATATCAACGATTGCGCTCATGAATATCTCCAAATAGGATGGTAAAAGAAAAGTAGCTTTGTTACGCTTCAGACGGCCTTGAGGATGATTGCCAAAGTCTGATGAATGCAGACATTATACCGTCTTTGCCAGGTATGGCATCGGAGTCAGTATGAAACCGACTGTAAGTTTGTTTCACGTCAATATCGCTCAAACAAACATAAGCCGTATAGTGTAACATTTTTTACCCTTTTTAGGGTGAAAAGCTGATTAAATAAGGCATAAGGCCGTCTGAAAACCAGATTAGCCCTCGCCCAAAATCATCGAGCCTACACCGTCATCGGTCAGCACTTCCAAGAGCAGGGCGTTGGGAACGCGGCCGTCTATGATATGCGTAGCTTTGACGCCGCTTTTGGCGGCTTCGACGGCAGAGGCAATTTTAGGCAGCATGCCGCCGTACAGCGTACCGTCTTCAATCAGTTCGTCAATGCGGCTTGGCGTCAGGGTAGTCAATAATTTGCCTTCTTTATCCAGTACGCCGGGGATATTGGTCATCATCAGCAGTTTTTCGGCTTGAAGTTTTTCCGCCAGTTTACCGGCAACCAAGTCGGCATTGATGTTGAACGCTTCGCCGTTTTGGCCTACGCCGATGGGTGCAATGACAGGAATGCAGCCGCGCTCAACCAAGCCTTCCACCAAACGGGTATCGATGTCGGCCACTGTGCCGACTTGGCCGATGTCCACGCCTTTTTGTTCAGGCGTGTCGATCAGGAGTTTTTCCGCTTTGATGAAGTGGTTGTCCCGGCCGGTAATGCCGACGGCGCGACCGCCGAAGGTGGTAATCATGGAAACGATTTCTTTATTGACGTGTCCGCCCAAAACCATTTCCACGATGTCCATGGTTTCGCTGTCGGTCACGCGCATGCCTTGAACAAATTCTCCTTTTTTGCCGACTTTTTCCAACATTTCATTGATTTGCGGGCCGCCGCCGTGAACGATGACGGGATGCAGGCCGATCAGTTTGAGCAGGACGACATCGCGTGCGAAGCCCTCCTTTAAGGCCGACTCGGTCATGGCGTTGCCGCCGTATTTGATGACGATGATGGAGCCGGAAAAACGGCGGATATAAGGTAAAGATTCGGCAAGGACGCGAGCTTTGATCGCAGAGGAGACAGATTGTTGCTGAGTCATGGTTTCAACCTTGTTTCATGATTTCGGCCTTTATCTTAATCCCAAAGGCCGTCTGAAACAATATTTCCAAGCGCTTGAAATCCTGTTAAATCAGTTAAATGGTTGAAACCAGCCTCATGCAAACGGTAAAATGACGGTTTGCTTCGGCCTCTTTGCCGATTACTAAGGATACCCATGATGAAAATCAGCACCCAATTCGATGCCGGTTCGGTCGTTGTCAAAGATTTGAGCAACCCTGCCGATATCCGTCTCGCCCTGCGTCCCGACAATGCTTCGGAGTTTGCCCAATGGTTTTACTTCCGTTTGCAGGGTGCGGCCTATCAAAACTGCGTGATGCATTTTGAAAATGCGGAGGACGCTGCGTATCCTTTGGGCTGGGAGGACTATCAGGCTTGCGCTTCTTACGACCGCCAAAATTGGTTCCGCGTGCCAACCAGCTACGAAAACGGCGTGTTGACCATCAACCATACACCTTTGTCCAACAGCGTTTACTACGCCTATTTCGAGCCTTATTCCAACGAGCAGCATTTGAACCTTTTGGGCGATGCGCAGGGTAGCGGTTTGTGCCGTATCGACGACTTGGGCAGCACTGTTCAAGGCCGTGATATTAATCTTTTGACCATCGGCAACCAAGTCGAAAGCGACATGAAAGTCTGGATTATCGCCCGTCAACATCCGGGCGAAACCATGGCAGAATGGTTTGTCGAAGGTTTGCTGGGCCGCCTGCTTGATCCGCAAGATCCGACCGCGCGCATGCTGCTTGACCGTGCGACTTTCTACATCGTGCCAAACATGAATCCGGACGGTTCGGTATTGGGCAATTTGCGCACCAATGCCGCCGGCGCCAACCTCAACCGCGAATGGGAAAACCCGACTTTGGAGCGAAGCCCCGAAGTTTTTACCGTCCGCGAAAAAATGATGGAAACCGGCGTGGATTTGTTCTTGGATATTCACGGCGATGAAGGTCTGCCGTTTGTCTTTGTGGCCGGTACCGAAGGCGTGCCGAACTACAACGAGCGCATCGAAGCCTTGGAAGACCAATTCAAACTCGCGTTGCTCAATGCCAGCCCCGATTTCCAAGACGATTACGGCTATGACAAAGATGCGCCGGGTCAGGCGAACATGACTTTGGCGACCAACTGGGTCGGCAATCATTTCAACTGCCTTGCCTATACTTTGGAAATGCCGTTTAAAGACAATGCCAATCTGCCGGACGACGATTTCGGCTGGAACGGCCAACGCTCGCTGCGCTTGGGTGAGGCCATGTTGTCTGCTATTTTGAATGTGGTTAGCGATTTGCGTTAAACCGTCCGACACTGCATACAGGCCGTCTGAAAGTTCAGGCTTTCAGACGGCCTTTGAGATAAGGAACACACATTATGATGATACATCCCCAGTTTGATCCGGTGCTGATCAGCATCGGCCCGCTTGCCATCCGCTGGTATGCCTTGAGCTATATTGTCGGCTTTATCCTGTTTACGATTTTGGGCCGCCGCCGTATCGCGCAGGGCAATTCTGTGTTTACCAAAGAAACACTCGACGATTTCCTGACTTGGGGTATCTTGGGCGTCATCTTGGGCGGCCGTATCGGCTACGTTTTGTTTTATAAATTTTCCGACTATTTGGTCAACCCGTTGGATATTTTCAAAGTGTGGGAAGGCGGCATGTCGTTTCACGGCGGCTTCTTGGGTGTGGTCGTTGCCATGTGGCTGTTTGGCCGCAAGCACAACATCAGTATCTTGAAATTGATGGATACCGTTGCGCCGCTCGTGCCGCTGGGCTTGGCTTCCGGCCGTATCGGCAACTTTATCAACGGCGAACTTTGGGGACGCGTGACCGAACTCAATGCTTTCTGGGCGATGGGTTTTCCGCAAGCGCGTTACGAAGATGCGGAAGCCGCGGCGCACAATCCTTTGTGGGCAGAATGGCTGCAACAATACGGCATGCTGCCGCGCCATCCGTCTCAGCTTTACCAGTTTGCCCTTGAAGGCATTTGCCTGTTTGTCATTGTTTGGATTTTCTCGAAAAAACCACGTCCGGCCGGACAAACGGCAGCATTGTTCTTGGGCGGTTACGGATTGTTCCGCTTCATCGCCGAATTTGCCCGTCAGCCTGACGACTATCTCGGCCTGTTGACTTTGGGCTTGTCCATGGGTCAATGGTTGAGCGTGCCGATGATTGTATTGGGCGTGATTGGTTTCGTTTGGTTTGGCCGTAAAAACAATGTTGCCAAAGCGTAAATGAAACAAGAATAAAGGCCGTCTGAAAAGGTTTTCAGACGGCCTTTTTATGGCTTCAAGCAAACGGATTTTGGGTTTAACCGAAAAAGCCCATTTTGACTTGAATGAGTTTTTCCAACTCCGGCAGGACGCGGCGGCGTGAGACGAAGAAGATAATGTGGTCGCCGTCTTGGAGGATGGTTTCGGTGTGGTGTCCCATGATGACTTCGCCGGTTGCGCCGCGGACGATGGCGGCGATGTAGCAGTCGCTCGGCCATTTGATGCCGCTGATGCGGCGGCCGACGATGGCAGAAGTGTTTTTGTCGCCGTGTACCACCACTTCGATGGCTTCGGCCGTGCCGCGGCGCAGAGGGTGGACGGCAACGATGTCGCCGCGGCGGATGTGGGCGAGGATGGAGCCGATGGTAATCAAATGGGGGGAAACGACGATATCGATTTTGTTGCCTTCGAGCAAATCGACGTAGCTTGAGCGGTTGACGATGGTAATCACGCGTTTGGCACCAAGGTTTTTCGCCAACAGGCTGGACATGATGTTGTTTTCGTCGTCGTTGGTCAGCGCGCAGAAGACGTCGATTTCGTCGATGTATTCTTCGTCCAGCAGGGTTTCGTCGGTGGCGGAACCTTGCAGGACGAGGGTGTTGTCCAGATTTTCGGCCAGCCATTCGGCACGGTGGGGTTTGTATTCGATGATTTTGATGTCGTATTTGGACTCGAGCTGTTTGGCGAGGCGGTAGCCGATGTTGCCTCCGCCGGCGATCATGATGCGGCGGGTGCGCGCTTCTTTCGGACGCAATTCGCGCATGATGGCTTCCACGCTGTTGATGTCGGCGGCAAACAGGACTTCATCGCCTTCGATGATGACGGTTTGCGGGGTGGGGACGATCAGGCGGTTGTTGCGGTAGATGGCGCAGATTTGGCAGTCCACGCCTTCGAGCAGGTGTTGGTTGATGTCGGCAATTTCACGGCCGATCAGCAAACCGCCTTTGCGGGCTTGAACAATCACCATGCGCACTTTATCGTTGGCAAAACTGAGTACCTGCAATGAGCTGGTGTAGTTGAGCAGGCCGACGAGTTGTTCGGTAACCAGTTGTTCGGGGCTGATGGTTTCGGTAATGCCGAAGATGTTGAGGCTGCCTTCTTCGGGGTTGTCGCTGCCGGCAACCGGATATTCGAGGTATTCGCTTGAGCGCACGCGTGCGATGCGGCTGGGGATGTTGAATAGGTCGGCGGCGATTTTGGAGGCGACAATGTTGGTTTCGTCGCTGCGTGTCAGGGCAAGCAGGAGGTCGGAGTCTGCCGCGCCTGCCTGTTCGAGGGTAAAGGGCGATGCGCCGTTGCCGACGATGGTTTGGACATCGAGGCGGCTGCTGATGCGGTTGAGCGCTTTTTCGTCGATGTCGATGATGGTAACGTCGTTGCTGGGAACGGAGGCAAGGTTTTGGGCGACGGTCGAGCCGACTTGGCCGCTGCCGAGGATGAGTATTTTCACGGTAATTGAGTGTGTTCGGTAAAAATGAAATTGTAACAAAAGGCCGTCTGAAATTGGAGTTTTCAGACGGCCTGAGTTTTAAATAAGCCAGAAGGTTACCAGTAGCCCAAAACTTTCCACCACAAGATACCGACAGTGCCGAAAATCAGGATTTCGAGCACGCTCATGATGAAGCCGGCTTTCCACCATTCGGTCATGGTTACATAGTTGGAGCAGTAAATGACAGGTGCAGAACCGGTAGCGTAGTGGGTCAGCGACATCATGATGCCGGTAGCGGCTGCCATAATCAGGGCAAACAGCATCGGTGGTGCGCCCAAGGCCAAGCCTGCGCCGTAGAATGCGCCGAACATGGCGGTAACGTGTGCCGTACCGCTGGCGAAAACGTAGTGGGCGTAGAGGTAGGCCAGCATCAACAGGGCACAACCGGCTTCCCAACCCAAACCCATGTGGGCGATACCGCCTTGCATGGAGTCGGACAACCAACTGATGAGGCCCAGTTTGTTGAGGAAGTTTGCCATCATCACCAAGGCAGCAAACCAAACAATGGTATCCCACGCGCTTTTTTCTTTCAGCGCGTCGTCCCAAGTCAGTACGCCGGTCAACAGGCACAGGCTCAAGCCGAGGAAGGTGGTGGCAGTAGCGTCCACTTTCACGCCAAACAGCATCTCAGGAATACCCGCCCACAACAGCAGCAGAACCAGGAAAATACCGAGCATGATTTTTTCTTCACGCTTCATCGGTCCCATTTGGGTCAAATGCTCTTTTGCCAATGCAGTGGCGTTAGGGGTTTGTTTGATTTCAGGCGGATACAGGAAATACAGCACCAGCGGCATCAGTAGCATAGCAAGCAGGCCGGGTACGATCATTGCCAAGAACCAAGTACCCCAAGAGAGTTGGATTTGTGAATTGGTGGCTTTGGCAACCAATTCGACCACCAGTGGATTAGGTGCGGTGGCGGTGATAAAAATCAGACAGGTAATTACATTGGAGTGGAAGTTGACCAGTGAAAGGTATTTACCGATTTTGCCTTCCGTACCCTTTTCAGGGTCGGAGTCGAAGCTCAAGGCAATGGATTTCATAATCGGATGTACGATGGCACCGCCGCGCGCGGTATTACTCGGCGTTACCGGACCGATGACCAAGTCGGCAAGCGCTAAGCTGTAACCTACGCCCAGCGTGCGTTTGCCGAAGAGGGAAATCAAGAGGTAGCCGATACGCATACCCAAGCCGGTTTTCAACAGGCCACGCGAGATGATGATGGCGATACCGATCATCCAGATGAGTGAGTTGTTGAGGCTGCTCAAAGCGTCTTTGGTTGCGTCGGCGGCTTTTTCATTGGTCACGCCGGTCAGTGCAACCAAGGTAATGCCCAAAATCGCCATGGCGCCGATAGGCATGGCTTTGCCGATGATGCCGGCAATGATGCCGACAAACAATGCCAAAAGATGCCATGCGTCAGGCGATACGCCTTGAGGAACGGGGATAACGAACCAGATAAGCAGCGTCAGCACAAGTGCGACCGCAGCAGGAATTGGCTTGAAGCCCATTTTGAATCTCCTAATTTGAGGATTAAAGTATTGGGAAATCTGTTTTCAGACGGCCTGAGTGTCGCTTAAGCCTGTCTGAACGTATTTTGGTAGGTTCGGAAGGTATTTTTCTTATTGGGTTTCTCTTCCATCTTGGAAAGAAGAGAATGGGAGTCGGGTATCGTTTTTCAGACGGCCTTTATAGTAACAGGCCGTCTGAAAACAACGCCGTTTTACTCCTGTTCTTGCGGCAGGCCGTACTCTTCGGGGAAGGTACGCAGCGAGCTTTGCAACACGGTAACTGCGCCGTCAATCAAACCGCAACGGCCGCTTCGTGGCAACAGTTGGCACAGGCTTTGCAGGGCGCGCAGGTCGTCGGAAGTGCCGATACCGGTGTCCACGCGGTTGAGCAGGCGGGAAAGCTGGAATGTGCCGCCTTTGCAAGGCGGGCATTGACCGCATGAGTTGGAAGCGAAAAATTCCACATACTCGGCCACTTTGCGCACCACGCTGGTGCCTTCGGAAATCACAATCATCGCGCCGGTACCGAGGCTGGATTTGCGTTCGCGTACGGACACGAAGTCCAAAGGCACATCCAAATCTTTTACGGTCAAAAGCGTGTTTGACGGGCCGCCGGTAAATACGGCTTTAAACGTACGGCCTTCGAGCATACCGCCGCCGTGATCGTAAATCAGCGATTGCAAGGTCGTGCCCATTGGCAGTTCGTACAGGCCCGGATTCAATACGTCGCCGGAGAGAGAGTAGAGTTTTGTACCGGCCGCATCGCCCAAACCCAAAGATTTGTACCATTCCGCGCCTTTGGCAAGGATTTGCGGAATATTGGCGAAGGTTTCGGTATTGTTGATAAGGGTCGGCTCACCGTTGACACCGCTTTCGGCGGGGAAAGGCGGCTTGCGGCGGGGGAAGGGGAAACCGCCCTCCAGCCATGAAATTACGGCAGTTTCTTCGCCGCCGATATAACGGCCTGAAGTTTCAACCAGTTGCAAGTCCAAAGGTTTACCCAAGTAGTTTTCGATGCGGATAAACAAATCGCTGTTTTTCCATTGCTCGATGGCCGGTGTGATGGAAGCGATGGATTCGGTTTGATGAGGGTTGACGTACAAAATTGCTTTATTGGCACGGCAGGCAACGGCGGCAATCAGGACGCCTTCGATGACTTGGTGCGGCGTATTTGCCAGCAGTACGCGGTCTTTAAATGTACCCGGTTCGTCTTCGTTGGCATTACAGACGACGTATTTGTCGCCATTTTTGCTTTGGGCGGCAACGGCGGCCTCCCATTTGCGCCAAGTCGGGAAACCTGCACCGCCCATACCGCAAAGATTGGCATCTTGCAGTTTGGAAACAATGCTTTGAGGATCGGCAAGCGCAGCCAGCAGGCCTTCGCCGCCGCCGACTTTGCGCCACGCGGCTAAATCTGCGCCGACTTGGCGGGAAGGATGCAGTAAGTTTTGATTGGCTTGATTCATGATTGTTGCTCCTGCAAACCGGCGTGTTCGCGCAAATCGAATTTGCCGTAGTCGGGATATAAAACGGGGGCTTTGATGTCGCTGGTCAGGCCGGCCCGGGTCATTTCGCGTTGCAGGTCGTGGACGTGTCCGACACCGCCGCGTACTTTTTTCAGCGGCAGGCCGCAATTTGCCGCGGCTTTACCGGCACGGCGACCGAAGCTGATGATGTCCAAAAGTGCATTGCCCATCAGACGGTTGCGGCCGTGAATGCCGCCGGTTACTTCGCCGGCGCAATAGAGGCCTTCGACGCAGGTCGCGCCGTTGCCGTTGATTTCGATACCGCCGTTTTGATAGTGCAGGGTCGGATGAATCATGACCGGCTCAACAGCAGGGTCGATGCCGCATTTGTGGGCAACATGGCCGAGTGTTACTAGACGGTTCAATACGTCAGGGTCGTTAGCAATCAGGCGCGGGGTGTCGAGGAACACGCCGACTTGACCATCGCGTACCACGCCGCGGCCTTCGCGGCATTCGCGCAGAATCGCAGCGGCAACAACGTCGCGCGGTTGCAATTCGTCAACGAAACGTTCGCCCAAACCGTTGACCAGCTTGGTGCCTGCGGAGCGCACGGCTTCGGAAATCAGCGCGCCTGCCAAGTGCGGAGGGTGGGCAACACCGGTCGGGTGGTATTGGAAAGAATCGACATCGCGCAGTTTGGCACCGATACGGTAAGCCATTACCAGGCCGTCTGCAGTCGCGCCATAGTGGTTGGAAGTGGCAAAACCCTGCAAATGCAGGCGTCCGCTGCCGCCGGTTGCCAATACCACGGCTTTGGCGTGAACCAACACCAAAGAGCGTTTTTCCAAATCGTACAAAATCGCGCCGACGCAGCGGCCGTGTTCGTCCGACAATAATTCGATGGCGGGGTGGCGGTTGAGCTGGGTGATGTTTTCGTCGAGTTCGACAGCCTCGCGCAGTACGCGCATCATTTCGAGGCCGGTAAAGTCGCGGTAGCTCAGGATGCGCGGTACGGTCGTACCGCCTGCGCGTTTGCGGCTCAACATGCCGTTGCTGTCCGCGCCTTTGGCAAGGTCGAAGGTCATGCCCAAGCCAATCAGCCAGCGGATGGCGGACGGCGCATCGGTAACCATTTGTGCCACCAATTCTTTTTTGCCGACGTTGTGGCCGCCTTTGATGGTGTCGTCAAAGTGTTGTTGCAGGCTGTCTTCTGCGCCGACCGCTGCTTGAATGCCGCCTTCGGCCATCACGGTATTGCTGTCGCCGATACGCAGTTTGTTCGCCATGATGACGCGTGCGCCGGCTTCAGTCGCAGACAATGCCGCTGCCGCGCCCGCACCGCCGCCGCCAATAACCAGCACGTCAGTGTTCAAATGTTCCGCGCCCGACAAATCATAGTCGTCAATCAGTGGATGACTGATCAGCAGTTTCGCCAAATCAGGATGGCAGTAATCGCCTTGGTTTGGACCGATAGGTAGTTTCACACGCGCATTTGCCTGATAGTCAGGGTGAAATTGGCTCAGTAATTCGTTCTTTTCAGGTAAATCGCCACGCAGCTCCAATGAGGACGCACGCAGGTTGGCAAGGGCGGTTTCGTAGTCTATGCCTTGGATTTTGTTAACCATTACACTGACTCCTCTTCAAATTCGACTTTCATTTTGCCGCTGTCGATTTCGCGTAGGCGGCGCATCAAATCCACAGGGCGCAACGTACGCGCCGCTTTCATACGGCGGGCGAACAGGCCCAAGTGGTTCGGACGGATGTGTTCTGGGCAGGAGAGGGTGCAGAGGTTGCACATCACGCATTGGTCAAAGGTCAGCGCAGCTGCGCCGAAATCGCCGGAAACTACCTGCGCTACGCCGTTTTCTACTTGCAAACCTTTAGGACAGGCGCGATTGCAGCCGCCGCAATGACGGCAGTTTTGCGCTTCTGGGAAGGCTTTGGCGGTATCGTCCAACCAGTTCCAGCCGTCACCAATTTCCCCGACGTCGTAATATTGGATATGCTCGGGAATAAAGTAGTCCAAGAAGCTGATATGCATGCCTTCTTCAACTTTAGTCTCGCATGCCAGTGCGGTGGTTACTTCGCGCTCGCCTTCTTTACGAATCATGCAGCGGCAGGAACCGCATACGCCTTGACCCATACAGCCGACATTGGCAGTAATCGCATTGCCTGAACGGGCATAGGCTTGGATGATTGACGAGTCGGCGGAAGCTTTGACTTCATGGCCGTCTATGGTCAGGGTTAACAAATTTTCACTCATGGTTTGTTCCTGTGAAATTGGAAGTTGGAATAGTGGGTAATTTGATTAATTGTATTTTTATTACATTTATTGCGTATGAGGAAAATATCCAAGTGATTTACTCGGAAATTCTTTTAAAATCAATGTTTATCTTTATGAGTCGAAGTGTATCAGAATTTAGTGGTTTTGATGATAGGGGTAACCTAAGGTTTTATAGAAGGAGGATTGCAAACAAAATATGCCTATTATTTAGACAAATTTATTACAACAACTTGATTTTAAAAGTAAAATAAAATTACTTTTTTATTATAAATTTTAAAATATTCGTATATTTACTAGTAAAAATCATTATTATATGTTAGACAATTTTACATAGATTGTTGTATATATTGAATAATATTCTTATAGGTAAGTAAGTGAAAAGATTGTTATAAAATTTCAGAAAATTAAATGAGTTTGATATCAGTCAAGAAGATTGAGGGAGAAAATGACACAGATTTTACAATTGTGTATCGTATTGGAAAATAAGAAAGGCCGTCTGAAATTTAGGTAGTTTCCTTTTAAATACAAGCTACTAAATTTCTTTCTCAGATACTTAAAGCAAACATTTTCAGACGGACTTGTAATTAGAATATCATTTAAAAATAATGTAATTTTATTTCTGTGTAAGTGAATGGTCAGTGGATATATATTATCAATAACCAAGTGATTTAATACGATATTAAATTCTATTTAAATCAATAAGGTATGAAAATGATATTGTCTGAATTATTCATTTGAAAGCACTATTACACTATTGAAGGCCGTCTGAAAAAATCGGTCTCTTAAAAAATAAACAAACCCTTCCTACCATGACTCCCGAAAAGGAACACAATCATGACCGTCATCAAGCAAGAAGACTTTATCCAAAGTATTTTCGATGCTTTCCAATTCATCAGCTACTACCATCCTAAAGACTACATTCAGGCTTTGTATAAGGCTTATCAAAAAGAAGAAAACCCTGCCGCCAAAGATGCGATGGCGCAGATTTTGGTCAATAGCCGTATGTGTGCTGAAGGCCATCGTCCGATTTGTCAGGATACCGGTATTGCGACCGTATTCTTGAAAGTGGGCATGGATGTACAGTGGGATGCCGAGATGAGCGTACAGGAAATGGTTAACGAAGGCGTACGCCGTGCATACACCTATCCTGACAACAAACTGCGCGCCTCTGTATTGGCCGATCCGGCTGGTAAACGTCAAAATACCAAAGACAACACCCCTGCCGTTGTACATATGGAAATCGTAAAGGGCGACAAAGTCGAAGTCACTTGCGCAGCCAAAGGCGGCGGTTCTGAAAACAAAACCAAAGTTGCCATGCTCAACCCTTCAGACAATATCGTTGATTGGGTATTGAAAACCGTTCCTCAAATGGGTGCCGGCTGGTGTCCTCCGGGCATTTTGGGTATCGGCATCGGCGGTACGCCTGAAAAAGCAGTGTTGATGGCCAAAGAAAGCCTGATGAGCCATATCGATATTCAGGAACTCAAAGAAAAAGCCGATTCCGGTGCAGAATTGTCTACAACCGAAGCCCTACGCTTGGAACTCTACAAAAAAGTAAATGCCTTGGGCATCGGCGCACAAGGTTTGGGCGGTTTGAGCACCGTGCTGGATGTCAAAATCCTTGACTACCCAACCCACGCGGCTTCCAAACCGATTGCCATGATTCCAAACTGCGCGGCTACCCGCCACATCGAATTTGAATTGGACGGCTCAGGCCCGGCCAAACTGGAAGCCCCATCTTTGGAAGACTGGCCGGATTTGACTTACAGCCCGGACAACGGCAAACGTGTCGATGTCAACAATCTGACCAAAGAAGAAGTGGCAACATGGAAAACCGGCGACGTGTTGTTGCTGAACGGTAAAATCCTGACCGGACGCGATGCCGCGCACAAACGTTTGGTTGATATGCTCAACAAAGGCGAAGAATTGCCGGTAGATTTCACCAACAAACTGATTTACTACGTTGGCCCGGTTGATCCAGTCCGTGACGAAGTTGTTGGCCCGGCCGGTCCGACTACTTCCACCCGTATGGATAAGTTTACCCGCCAAATGCTGGAACAAACCGGCCTCCTGGGTATGATCGGTAAATCCGAACGCGGTGCAGCAACTTGCCAAGCCATTGCCGATAATAAAGCCGTTTACCTGATGGCTGTCGGCGGCGCGGCATATCTGGTTGCCAAAGCCATTAAAGCATCTAAAGTCTTGGCGTTCCCAGAATTGGGTATGGAAGCGATTTACGAATTTGAAGTCAAAGACATGCCTGTGACCGTTGCGGTGGATAGCAACGGTGAATCGGTTCACGCCATTGCGCCAAAACAATGGCAGGCCAAAATCGGTATTATTCCGGTTGAAGCTTGATATTTGCCTGGATAATCAAAGGCCGTCTGAATGATTTTAGACGGCCTTTTTTTGTTTACAAATAATTTAAATGTTTTCAAACGAGTAAATTTCCCTTTCTAAAAAGCACTTGTCAAAATCAGCGTTTGAAACTAGAATTCACAGCTTATCGAGTCGGAGTGTGGCGCAGTCTGGTAGCGCACTTGCATGGGGTGCAAGGGGTCGAAGGTTCGAATCCTTTCACTCCGACCAAAAAATTGGAAAGAGTCGTTTTAAAAACGGCTCTTTTTTCGTTTGGATGATTTATCTGAATAATGTGTCCGAATGGATTTTAAAACTTAATACCAATGCCGTCTGAAACAAAACCTGCTTTCTCAAAGCAGGTTTTGTTGTTTCTAAAGCAGGGCTATTCGGCACTATCTTTCAGCGTGTCTTTATAAGTATAAAGATAAGACGCGCCGACAAAGGATGCACCACCGACGACATTGCCCAAGAATACGGGAATCATGTTAAAGAAAAATTGCCCCCATGTGATGTTTGCGCCTGCCAGAATACCCGCTGGGATAACGAACATATTGGCGACAAGGTGTTGGAAGCCGTTTAATACGAAAATCATGACGGGGAACCAAATGGCCAGCATTCGTCCGGTTGTGTTTTTAGCGGCAAAATGCAGCCACGCGCCCATGCAGACCATCCAGTTACATGCTACTGCCGATACAAAAGCGCGGCCGAAATCCATATGGACTTTTGCCTCCGCCACAGCAATGGTTTTTTCTGCCATGCTGCCTTCAATCATACCGACATAGTACCCAAGGAAAAAAGCCATTGCCAGTGTGCCCACCAAATTGCCCATGCAGACGATAACCCAGTTGCGCAGCAGCATTTTGGAGGAAATCCGTCCGGCCAATCTGCCTAAAGACATGATCATCATATTGCTGGTTACATTTTGCTTCTGTATGAAAAAAGGCCGTCTGAACATTGAGGTTTCAGACGGCCTTGTTTTGATTTTTAAACTTACAAATGTGCCAGCTTTGCATTGCCTTCGCGAGGAATAGGGCGCGGATTGCCTTGTGCATCGATAGCGACGTAAGTGAACACGGCTTCGGTGACCAGTTGGCGGTCTTCCGTTACCATATCGTTCATCAAAGTCTTAACCCATACCTCGATTTTCAGTTGCAAAGAAGTATTGCCTACGCGGACACAATGACCGTAGCAGCACACGACGTTGCCGACCTTTACCGGTCTGATGAAATTCATTTCTTGAACGGCTACGGTTACAATTCGTCCCTGTGCGATTTCTGCCGCCAAAATACCGCCGCCTAGATCCATTTGCGACATAATCCAGCCGCCGAAGATATCCTGATTAGGGTTGGTATCGCGCGGCATGGCTACCGTACGCAATAAAAGTTGTCCTTCGGGTGCCGCATGTGTTTGTTTGTTGTCAGTCATAAATAATCCTGTCAAAAAAGTGCTATTTTACGCCATTTGTGGCGATAAACCTATGTAGGCCGTCTGAAAAATCAGCAGGTAAAGTGTTACAATCAACCTATTCATCAGACAAAGGAGAAAGCTCATGCATCCGATTCAAGAACCACGAAATAGCGGCCTTTTGCGCGTATCCGACATTCACGAAATCTACTGGGAAGAGTCAGGCAATCCTGATGGCCACCCCGTGATTTTCCTGCATGGCGGCCCCGGAGCAGGCGCATCACCGGCCTGTCGCGGCTTTTTCAACCCAGAGCATTTCCGCATCGTCATCATTGATCAACGCGGTTGCGGACGCTCTAAACCGTATGCCTGTATTGAAGACAACACCACATGGGATTTGGTTGCCGATATTGAAAAAGTACGCGAAATGCTCGGCATTCAAAAATGGCTGGTTTTCGGCGGCTCATGGGGCAGCACCTTGTCGCTGACTTATGCCGAAACCCATCCCGATCGCGTCAGCGGCTTAGTTTTGCGCGGTATTTTCCTGTGCAGGCCGTCTGAAATGGCATGGTTGAACGAAGCAGGTGGCGTAAGCCAAATTTATCCGGCTCAATGGCAAAAATTCATTGCCCCCGTAGCCGAAAACAAACGCCAAGCCCTAATTAAAGCCTACCATGAAATGCTGTTCAGCGAAGATGAAGCTACGCGCCTCAAAGCAGCTAAATCATGGGCAGATTGGGAAAGCTACCTTATTCGGTTTGAACCTAAAGACGTAGATGAAGACCCGCAAGCCTCCCTTGCCATCGCAAGAATGGAAAACCATTACTTCGTGAACGAAGGTTGGTTGCAGGGCGATAAAGCTATCTTGGCAAACATCGACAAAATCCGCCATATCCCAACCATCATCGTCCAAGGCCGCTACGACCTATGCACCCCGATGCAAAGCGCGTGGGAACTCTCGCAAGCCTTCCCAGAAGCGGAATTGAGAATCGTCCAAGCAGGCCACTCTTCTTTTGATCCTTCGCTTTCCGAGGCTTTAGTGAAAGCAGTGGAGGATATTAGAAGTAAGTTATAAAGGTAATAAATGACAATGCCGTCTGAAAAAGTTTCAGACGGCATTTTTTCTATTTACATATTAAATTTAATATCATATTATCATTGCATGATATCAGTTTGAATTTTTTAGAATTTCAATATGAAACCCTTAATTTACTACGCCCATTCCGCGCAAGATAAACTCGGTAATCTCTTACCTTATGAACGTTGGCAAACCTTGCAAAGCCATTTGGTCAATGTTGGGGAAATAGCGGCGGAGTTTGCTCGGGTATTCGGGGCGCAGGAAATTGCCTACCAGACGGGACAGCTTCATGACTTAGGGAAATATTCGGAACCCTTTAATCACCGATTGCATGGTGGCCCATCAGTCGATCATGCTACTGCCGGAGCCAAAGTTGCCATCGAGCGTTGGGGAAATGTTATCGGCAAGCTGATGGCGTTTTGCATTGCGGGGCATCATGCCGGGCTGGCAAATGGAAATGGCGAAGGCGATAACCGCCGCACGTTAAAACAGCGTTTGGCGTTGCAGTTCGGCGCAGATATTCCCACCCTCGATAACCTATGGCAACAAGAAATCAAGCTCCCTCAAAACCTGTCCGCCCCACCACTCAAAGCCGATGCGCATCATCCTTTTTTCTCCTACGCCTTCTTTACCCGAATGCTCTATTCCTGTTTAGTGGATGCCGATTATCTCGATACCGAAGCCTTTTATTTAAACCTAGAAAACAACGCCGTCGAGCGCGGCGGTTATCCCGATTTAAACGCCTTACAACACAATTTCAATCAATTTATCAACGCTTTCCGACGACGTGTCGCCCAAGCTTCAGAGCAAACCGAAGCTGAAAAACGCAATGCCGCCTTAAACCGCCTGCGCAGCGAAATTCTCGATCATGCCGTAGAACAAGCGGCACAACCGCAAGGGCTGTTCACGCTCACCGTGCCGACCGGCGGCGGCAAAACTTTCACTTCCATGGCATTTGCGCTGGAATACGCCAAACGGCACGGTATGCGGCGCGTGATTTACGTCATCCCGTTCACCAGCATCATCGAACAAAATGCCGCTGAATTCCGCAAAGCCTTTGGCGAATTGGGCGAACAAGCCGTGTTGGAACACCACAGCACCTTCGACGATGGCAAACTGCAAAATGAGGCCACCAAAGACAAATTGCGACTTGCCTCGGAAAACTGGGACGCGCCGATTGTCGTGACCACTGCCGTGCAATTCTTTGAATCCCTCTTTGCCGACCGCTCCTCGCGCTGCCGCAAGCTGCACAACATCGCAGGCTCCGTCATCATCCTCGACGAAGCGCAAATGCTGCCGCTCAATCTGTTGCTGCCTATCATGCAAGCCATCAAAGAATTGGCGCAAAACTACCGCTGCAGCGTCGTCATGTGCACCGCCACCCAGCCAGCCGTGCAAGCCGAAAACGGCTTCTATCGCGGCTTTGAAAACGTGCGCGAAATAGCCCCAAAACCGACCGCACTTTTCGACAAACTGCGCCGCACCAGCGTGCAACACATTGGCACACAAACCGACGCCGACCTGCTCGCCAAACTTGGCGAACACCCGCAAATGCTCGTCATCGTCAATAACCGCCGCCACGCCCGCAGCCTCTACGACCAAGCCAAATACCTTGAGGGCACATTCCACCTGACTACCTTAATGTGCGCCAAACACCGTAGCCAAAAGCTCGATGAAATCCGAGGCCGTCTGAAAAACGGCAAACCCTGCCGCGTTATCGCCACCTCCTTAATCGAAGCCGGCGTTGATGTGGATTTTCCGCTGGTGATGCGCGCTGAGGCAGGCTTGGACAGCGTCGCCCAAGCCGCCGGACGCTGCAACCGCGAAGGCAAAAGGCCGTCTGAAAACA
Source organism: Neisseria sp. HMSC068C12 (assembly GCF_001814095.1). Taxonomy (NCBI): domain Bacteria; kingdom Pseudomonadati; phylum Pseudomonadota; class Betaproteobacteria; order Neisseriales; family Neisseriaceae; genus Neisseria; species Neisseria sp. HMSC068C12. The sequence continues at coordinate 389,752 of NZ_KV814812.1, forward strand.
GTTTTGTCTGGATATTCGCGCCCGAAGAACAATGGAAAGCCCCTCCAGAACTTGCAGCCCAAGCAGCCGTCATGCGTCTGACCGCCGACAGCTTTTCAGACGATCTCTTATCTACCCAAGCCGTCGCCGCCTACTTCGCCGAGCTTTATCAATTAAAAGGCAGCGAACTGGACAATAAAAAAATCCTGAAAATGCACAACGATGCAGGGCAAAGCCTCGATTTCCCATTCCAAACCATCGCCGACAAGTTCCGCATGATCGAAAGCCATATGCAGCCGCTGATTATTCCGTTCGATGTTGATGCCGAAAACCTCATTAGCAGCCTGCACCACGCCGACCACATTGGCGGACTGCTACGCAAATTGCAACCCTACACCGTCCAAATCCCCGAAAAAGCCCTCGCCGCTTTGTATAAAGCGGGACGTATCGAACCGATTAACGAGAAAAACTTCGGCAAACAGTTTTATACGCTGATTGGACTTGATTTGTATGATGATGTGGCGGGGCTTTCTTGGGAGGATACAGCGTTTTTGAAGGGAGAGAGTTTGGTGTTTTGATTAACTTAACAGCTTTAGAAAAAAAATATTGCATTCTCCTAAAAGTAGGAAGATAATTGACTCGTAATGAAAATTACGAGTGATTGGTGGAGATAAGATAATGACTGAGAAATTTGATTTAAGTGAAGCAAAAGTTGAAAAAGTAATTGTTCATAAAATAGGGAATCAGTTCAGAGATGAAGGTATGCAGTTATCAGATGCTGAACTAGAAAGCCACTCAGCGTTAGATGAACTTTTATTAAAACATTTTCTTCTTCCTGTTTTAAGGAGTGAAAATGAATATACTCTAACTCATGAATCTAATATCAATCTTAATTTAGTTAAGCATTATACATCGCTGATATTTGAAGATAATGAAAATTTCTTTAATGCTTCTTTGGCTATAGCAAAACATTTATATATTTGCTCATCTCACCCAAATATTGGCGGAGGAGAATTTATTGAAATATTATTTACTGGAATAAAATATGCTGAACAATATATTCAGGCTATTGGCTTATTTAGAATTGAGACCAAAAACAGTTATTTAGATATTGAAAATCACAATGGAATCATTGAGATTATTAAACGAGATGGTATTGCTATCGATTCTATTCAAAAAGGCGCTGTAATTTTATCTATTGAAGATATTACTTTTATTATTGATAGCTTAGGAAAGAAAACCAAATATTGGTTAGAGTCATTTATAAAAGCAACTCCTAAAAATACTCCTAAAAAATATACACAAATAATCGGTGGCATTAGTGCTGCAATTTCCAAGAAAATTACGAATCCAGAAAATATTTTGAAATTTTCAGAATCTTTAGCAAATGAAGATTCATTCTCAATTAATCAGTTAAAAAAAATATCTAGTAATTTTCTTCGTGAAGAAGATATTAATTCTATTGTAGATGGATTTGGTATTAAACATGGGGTTGATTTAGATGTGGATTTTTCAGTTGATAAATCAAGACTATCAAAATATATCAAAGTAATATCAAAGAAAATTCCGTTATTAGATGGCATAGAAATTGTGATTTCAAATCCTAATACAAAAATTATGTCATTTGAAGTTCAAAAGACTGATTTTGGTTATAAAGCAATCGTTGATATTAAAGAAGGAAAATAATATGGCAGGTGAAATTTCAAAAAAATCTGGTGATATTGGTGAGAAGATTGCTGAAAAATTGTTAGAGAAAATAGGGTGGAAAGAACAAATTCATAATATTTCGATTGCATGCTCTGATGATAATCATGTAAATAGTTCAGGAAATCAAAAGAAAAGTCATGGAGAGGATATAATATATTTATATGATACTCCATTTCATGATGATACGACGGTTATAGCTCATATTTCTGTTAAACATAAAATGGAAGGATATGGAACTAGTGAGTCTGCTGTTACTAGCGAATTCAGGAGTCATATTAAAGGGCTTGAGGAAATTATTGCATGTGCAAAGTATGATGAAGAATTCAATTCATTGATTGGGCTGACTACCATCAAAAAGAATCGAAAAGATATTGGGATACTGATTTGGTTACATAGTAATAAAAATGAAATTGATCGAAGCATTTTGCCTATTATTGCAAAGTCTAGACCAGATTTAAAGGGCGATACCCCCTATTATATTATAGATAGCGCTAGAGCAAGCTTTCTTTTAAAAGTAATAAATGATTTAGAAAAACGATCTAATAAAGGAGAGTATCAATTTTATTATCCTAAGATCGGAACTTCTATTTCAGTTGAATCAGATAGAAAAGGTCATTTTTTACCTATAGAGTTAATTGTTTCAGATATTATACCAGTTATTGTTTCAGCAGATAGTCAAAATCAATTTTACTTATATAGTAGGGAAAGTTTCAGCGATATAGCGTATAAAAATCTTATGGCCTATGCTTTAAATTTTTCTGCTGGCTTAGTTGCAAAAATTTATATTGGATTTCCTGATTACAATTCGGTCATCAATAAAGATATGGCTAAAATGATTCGTTCTTTATTTAAAGATAGAAGAGAAGAGATCATTCCTTTTTCTTACAATAGTTCAATTTTAGATTTGCTTCAGGAGTAAACAATGGAAAATAAATTAGATCTAAAAGGTTTGATTCCATCTGGAAATGAATTACGAGTTCTTCTCAATAGCAAACATATTTCTGAAGGTGAAATAAATAATACCTTAAAAAATAAAGGTGTATTTTGTGGGAATGGTGATAAAATTTTTTCTGTTCCCCTTCTTGTCGCTACACTGTTAACATCAAATGAATACTCTAATATTATTGATAAATCAATTGCAAGAAATTTAAAGCCTAAAAGTAAAATTTCAAAATTAGAGTTGTCTAATGAAGATGCAAATTGGAAAGAACCTTTAAAAAATTTATTTTCTTCTGATTTTGATATTTTTCAAGATATTCCTAATATTGAAATAAATACTAAACCAAAACTTACATTTATTGGAGCTAATAAAGCTAAAATTCAATACGAGATAAAGAGAAAAGATTTTAGTAAAGATTTTTTGAATAGAGAGCTTGATTTTTCTGGAGAAATTATTATTGAAAAGCAAAATGATGGAATTAGCTTAGAATCTATTTATACTCATACATCTAGTGAGACCGAACTCATAAACCGTAGGCTTGGTATTGCGATCGCGAAAGAACTAAGACAATCAGGTGTTACTAACAGTGATGTAGAAGAGAGAATTACTTTTGATAGTTTTAAAGATATAGAAAGAGTTAAGTTTTTCAAAAGATTAACAGGTGGATTAGGAGAATATTTAAAATTAGATAATGTGAATGAAATAGTTATTAGTAGGGAAGGTTCGAAAACCCTACTACCTAATGATCCTAAAGTCTCTTGGATGAATAACACAGTTACATTAATGAAAATTGATGGAAATAGGCTACATGATATCTTTTTAATGTCAGATGAAATATATTATAAGTATTACTATATTCATAATATGCTTGTAACCTATAAGTATTCTGGTGCTTCAAACTCAGGAACCTTGAAAATATGTTTTTTCTTTAGTTCGTCGTCAAGAAAAAAATTATCATTTGATAAAGATGCTGAACTTACTTTTGTGATAGCAGGATCTAACTATGAAAATCAGCCAACTGCTTCGAGCAGAAAGAATATTGAAAATGATATATCAGAGAAAATTAGAACAATGATTAAAACTGAATATCAGAAGATATTAAGTGAAAGAACATAACTAAATTATAATCTTCTATTTTTTAACATTTAAATATGGTTTATCGAAAATAATTTATAGTATCGTATTCTTAAAATACGTGTATTGAAACTAAAGCTGATAGGTTATCAGTATTAAAAAAATCAGCCGCCTTCGGGCGGCTGTGTGTTAAGGAGTTTGTATGGCAAACCAAATCCGCCTACACATTTGGGGCGATTATGCCTGTTTTACCCGTCCGGAGATGAAGGTGGAGCGGGTGTCTTATGATGTCATCACACCGTCGGCGGCGCGCGGGATTTTGGCGGCGGTGCATTGGAAGCCGGCGATTCGGTGGGTGATAGACAAGATTTATGTGTTGAAGCCGATTCGGTTTGAGTCGGTGCGGCGCAATGAGTTAGGTGGCAAGATTTCGGCGGGCAAGGTCAGCGGCGCGATGAAGCGTAAGAGCGTTGCCGATTTATATACGCTGATTGAAGACGACCGCCAGCAGCGCGCGGCGACGGTGCTCAAAGACGTGGCTTATGTGATTGAAGCTCATGCGGTGCTGACGGCAAAAGCGGGGGCGGATGAGACTGTTACCAAGCATATTGAGATGTTCAAACGCCGTGCGAAAAAAGGGCAATGCTTTCAGCAGCCTTGTTTGGGCGTGCGTGAATTCCCTGCCGATTTTGCGTTGATTGACGAGGGCGAGTCGCTGCCGCCGTCGGCATTATTGGAAAGCGAGGCAAGCCGCGATTTGGGCTGGATGCTGCACGATATTGATTTTGACCACGGCAACACACCACATTTTTTCCGCGCACAAATGAAAGACGGCGTGATTGATGTGCCGCCGTTTTACGCCGAGGAGGTGAAAGCATGATTCTTGCGTCCCTTGCCCGCTATTACCGCCGTTTGGCAGCGGAAACCGATGAAATGGGCAACCCGAAAGTGCCGCCTTATGGCTTTAGCGAGGAAAAAATCGGCTGGATTTTGGTATTGGACAAAGAAGGCCGTCTGAAAACCGTTGTGCCGAATCTGACAGCTGATAAAAAGCCGCAACCGAAGCTGATGAGCGTGCCTCAATCCTTCAAACGCCCAGGTACTACACCCAAGCCATTTTTTCTGTGGGATAAAACTTCTTATGCGCTTGGCGTTGAAGCTAATAAAAACAAAGCCGAAGCGAAAGAAAAACCGTTTACGTCGTCTGAAAAAACCTTTGATGCCTTTAAGCAATACCATCTCGATTTACTGCAAAACAGCGAAGATGAAGGCTTGCAAGCCTTGTGCCGTTTTCTGCAAAACTGGCAGCCTGCACATTTTGCTACCGAAAATCTGCCTGCCGAAATGCTCGATGCCAACATCGCATTTTCTCTTGAAAAACCGACCACACTTATCCATAAACGTGAAGCTGCGCAAACCTTGTGGGCAGGCTGCCTGAAAAGTGACGAAGCGCTTGAGGGCTTGTGCCTGATTAGCGGCGACACTGCCCCGATTGCGCGGCTGCATCCGGCGATTAAAGGCGTATTTGGCGGGCAAAGCTCCGGCGGTTCGATTATCTCGTTTAACAAAGAAGCCTTTGCCTCTTTTGGCAAGGAGCAAGGCGCAAATGCGCCCGTTTCCGAACAATCCGCCTTTGCCTACACCACCGCGCTGAACTATCTGTTGCGCCGCGAAAATAATCACTGCCTGACCATCGGCGACGCCAGCACGGTTTTTTGGGCGGAAGCGGACGATAGCGCTACGGCGCAGGCTGCCGAAGGCTTTTTCGCGCACGTGTTCACGCCGCCGGATGATGAACAAGAAAGCGCCAAAGTTTTCAACGTATTGAAACAAATAAGTAACAAAGGTCGCCCGCTGCAAGAAATTGCGCCCGAACTCTCTCCCAATACCCGTTTTTATATCTTAGGGCTTGCCCCTAATGCCGCGCGGATTTCTGTTCGGTTTTGGCTGGATACGACCTTTGGGCAGTTGGCGGAAAATTTGGCGCAGCATTGGCAAGATTTAGCCATTGAGCCTTGCGCATGGAAAACGCCGCCGTCTATTTGGCGACTCTTATTGCAAACTGCCGTGCTAGGCAAAAGCGAAAATATCTCACCCGTTTTAGCAGGAGAAATGACTCGCGCCGTGATTTGCGGCACGCCGTACCCTTTGAGTTTACTGTCGCAACTGATTACCCGAATCCGTGCCGACGGCGACGTGAACGGCCTGCGCGTGGCAATGATGAAAGCCGTATTGGAGCGGCGTTTTAGAAAAAGTTTTATCGAAGAAGGAGTTCCTATGAGTTTGAACAATGAAAGCCCGAATCGCGCCTATCTTTTAGGGCGGCTGTTTGCCGTGTTGGAGCGCATCCAATATCAGGCGCTGGGCGAATTAAATGCCAGCATCGCCGACCGCTATTACGGCTCTGCCTCCGCCGTGCCGTTTTCCGTTTTTCCGCGCCTTTTGTCGGGTGCAAAACACCATTTATCGCGCCTGCGTAAAGACAAAGCCGGTATGGCTGTGAATTTGGATAAAGATTTGGGCGAAATCATTGCCAAACTGCCCGAAACCTTTCCGCGCCATTTGAGCATTGACGAGCAAGGCCGCTTCGCCATCGGCTATTACCACCAAAAACAAAGTTATTTTGCTAAAAAAGAAACCGCTGAAACCATTGAAAACTAAGGAGCCAGAAAATGTCAGCCATTCAAAACCGCTATGAATTTGTTTACTTTTTTGATGTAACCAACGGCAATCCTAACGGCGATCCTGATGCGGGCAATATGCCGCGTCTTGACCCCGAATCCAGCAAAGGCTTGGTAACTGATGTCTGCCTGAAACGCAAAATCCGTAATTTTGTAGAAATCAGCAGCGAAAACGAAGCCGGTTACGAAATCTACGTCAAAGAAAAAAGTGTGTTGAACCTGCAAAACAAACGCGCTTATGAAGCACTCGGCATTGAATCTGAAGCAAAAAAACTGCCCAAGGACGAAAAAAAAGCGCGCGACATTACCGCCTGGATGTGCAAAAACTTCTTCGATATCCGCACTTTTGGTGCCGTGATGACCACCGAAGTCAATAGCGGACAAGTACGCGGTCCGGTGCAACTGGCGTTCGCCCAATCCATAGACCCGATTGTGCCGCTGGAAGTTTCCATCACCCGCATGGCGGTAACCAACGAAAAAGACTTGGAAAAAGAACGCACCATGGGGCGCAAATACATCGTCCCTTACGCGCTCTACCGCGTGCACGGCTTCATCTCCGCCAACCTTGCCGCCAAAACCGGCTTTTCAGACGACGACTTAGCCAAACTCTGGCAAGCACTGCAACTGATGTTTGAGCACGACCGCTCCGCCGCCCGTGGCGAAATGGCAGCGCGCAAACTGATCGTTTTCAAACACGACAGCGCACTCGGCAGCCAGCCTGCACATAAACTGTTTGACGCCGTGAAAGTCGAACGCGTAAACGGCGAATCGGGTACGCCGGCAAGCGGTTTTGGCGATTACAAAATTTGCGTGGTTTCAGACGGCCTCAATGGCGTGAGTGTGGAAGAGCTGCTTTAAAAAAACACTTAAAAAGATGACCGCACTTTTAACCGAAAGCCAAGGGGAAAATCAGGACACGCGCCTGATTCCCCTTTCCGCCCTGCAACACTACGCTTTCTGCCCGCGCCAATGCGCGTTGATTCATAACGAGCAGGCGTGGGCGGAGAACTATTTGACCGCGCAGGGCAAGGCGCTGCATGAGCGGGTGGATTCGGGCGAGCCGGAAACGCGCAAGGGCGTGCGCTTTGAGCGGACGGTGCATGTGTCGGCAGAGAAATTGGGCATCAGCGGCGTGTTGGATTTGGTGGAAGTGGAAACAAAGACAGGTCGTCTGAAACCCGTGGAATACAAACGCGGCAAGCCCAAACCTGACCCGATGGACGAAATCCAGCTTTGTGCCCAAGGCTTGTGCTTGGAAGAAATGACGGGGCAAACCGTTAACGAAGGCGCGCTGTGGTATATGCAAACCCGCCACCGCGTCCCCGTCGTGTTTTCAGACGACCTGCGCGCCCAAACACTCGCCACCATCGCCACTGTGCGCGAACTCCTAAACAGCGGACAAACCCCGCCGCCCAACTACGGCAAACGCTGCAAAGCCTGTTCGCTGGTGGAGATTTGCCAGCCGGAGTTGCTGGGGAAACGGGATAGGAGTGTGGGGTATGTGGAGGGGTTGTTTGGGGAAGATAAATGAGTAATTATTAGCAATAATTCAACTATGGAGATAAAACATGTCAAAGAACCTATTTTTAGTGCAATATCAAGATCAAAGCTATTGTGATGATACTTCAGAAACTATAGATCAAGTTTATTTGAGTGATGAGCTATATGAAAAAATTCAAAAATATGTAAAACCAAAAGAAATCTTAGAGACTAAGAACTCTACTTATAAAATTTCAATAAGTTATGTTGAAAATAATGACATTACTAATATTGTAAAAAATATATTAATTCCTGCTTGGATTAGAGAAATTGAAAAAGCAGATACAAAATTTATTGATAATAACATAGAAAGAATAATGTCTTCTTCTGGAAATATATCTAATATATTAGATTTGTTAAATTTAAAGCGTAATAATTATAAAGATAATTCTAATGTATTAGTCATGGTAGGGTGAGATATGTGTAATCAAGGCAAAAAAGGTGAAATGCAAGTTACTGAGTTAATATCTCAAATGGGACAGTTAAATAATTCACCAGTAGACTTTGTTAGATATACAACAACTAACACTCCAGATAATGGACATGATATTGGAGTACATCACACTGAAAAAAATTTTGATGAAATGATGGCAATTTCAAATGGCAATTTATCTGAGTTTTCCTCCCCTAAAGAGGATGAAAGCAACAGAATGAAAACAAGGATTGATGTAAAAAATGAAAATAATAAAATAACAAAACCTGTGGCAGAAAAATTTATTGCTGATATTAAGAAGCATCCAGATTGTAAAGGACATCTTTTGTTGGGGGATAATGGTTTAACGAAAGGAGCTGAGAATGTGTTCCATGAAGCTGAAAAAAATTATCCAGATAAGAAAATTGGTTATATATCTAATAAAGGAATACAGAAGCTTAAAAAGGCAACACTTGCTCAGCTACAAAACCAAAACGATAGATACTCTGCTAATTTTTAATATTTATATAAGGAAAAATTTATGACACAAAAAAATGATTTTAAAAATGCTAAGTTTTATGGGAATACACAAATAGTTAATGGTGATGTTCATAATGTACATACTCAAGATGCACCAGATTTAATAAATGAAAAGAAAATAGCTACATACACCCCAGAACCAATTTGGAGAAGTCCCATTACGATGGCTTGGCTGACATGGGCTAGTTTTCTGATTTCTTTAGCAGGGCTATTACCTATCTATAATTATATAGTTAAACCCATATTATATTTAGTAAATGGTAAAACTATAATACAAAGTGAAATAAATAATACTTATATATTTATTTTAATAGCTATTGCTGTATTATTTCTTATCACTATTACATTACGCAGAATTACTAAGTATCAAACTAGATACCCATTAGTTTTTAATTATGCTATTAGCGGTATGGGGCATCGTTTAAGTCTAGAGAAAATTAGTATTTCTCAATGTCCACAGTGCGGTGGAGAAATGAAATATTATAATAAGCCAATCGAGTGGGAGAATATACGTTATTCTGATGGTAGCAAGAAAAGAAGGGTAACAAGAACTACACCAGCATTAGAGTGTAAAAGAAATTGTGAGCATTGGTATAAAGTTGATCCAGCAGAAGATAAAATCTAATTTTTAGCTAGCCCAACTAGCCCGTTGAATCCAAAAAGCACGGTCAAAACCCAAGGAGTTTCCCCATGCGCAAACTGCAAAACACGCTCTACATCACCACCCAAGGCAGCTATCTGCATAAGGAGCGGGAGACGCTGGTGGTGGAGCAGGAGCGCAAGAAGGTGGCGCAGTTGCCGGTGCATTCCATCGGGCATATTTTCTGTTTTGGCAATGTGCTGGTGTCGCCGTTTTTGCTGGGTTTTTGCGGCGAAAATAATGTAAATTTGGCGTTTTTTACCGAAAACGGACGTTTCTTGGGTCGGCTTCAGGGACGGCAGAGCGGCAATGTGCTGTTGCGTCGGGCGCAGTATCGGGTGTCGGAGCAAAATCCCGTGCCGATTGCGCGCAATATCATTGCGGCAAAGATTCAGGCGAGTAAACGGGTGCTTCAACGACAGATTCGCAATTATGGCGAGAATGCGGCGATTCAAAGTACGGTCGATTCTTTGAATATTTCGCTGCGGCAGTTGAAGGGCGCGGCGGAGCTGGACGTGGTGCGCGGTATTGAGGGCGACGCAGCAGCGCGTTATTTCGGCGTATTCGGGAAGCTTTTGAGCGAAAAAAGCGGCTTTTCTTTTGATGGGCGTAACCGCCGCCCGCCCAGAGACGGGGTGAATGCGCTGTTGTCGTTTGTGTACAGCATCTTGGGCAAGGACATCAGCGGTGCGCTGCAAGGCATGGGGCTGGACCCGCAGGTGGGTTTTCTGCACGCCGACCGACCTGGGCGCGACAGTTTGGCGCAGGATATTTTGGAAGAATTCCGCGCATGGTGGGCGGACAGGTTGGTGTTGTCACTGATTAATCGCGGGCAAATCAAACCACAGGATTTTGTTGCCGAGGCAAGCAGTGCGGTAAGCTTAAAAGCCGATGCGCGTAAGCTGTTGTTCCAAGCCTTGCAGGCGAAAAAGCAGGAGAAAATCGTGCATCCGTTTTTAGGCGAAGAAGTAGAAATCGGGCTGCTGCCGTATATTCAGGCAATGCTGTTGGCGCGGCACTTGCGTGGAGATTTGGCGGAATACCCGCCGTTTTTGATGAGATAGGTTTGCAGGCCGTCTGAAAACGGATCGGATATTTTCAGACGGCCTTTAAAGCAGCCTGTATATGGGAATACAAAATGCTAATGCTGATTACTTACGATATTTCGTTGGAAGACGCGGACGGACAGGCAAGGCTACGGCGCGTGGCGAAATTGTGTTTGGACTACGGCGTGCGCGTGCAGTATTCGGTGTTCGAATGCGATATCGCGCCCGATCAGTGGGTTGTTTTAAAGGACAAACTTTTGAAAACCTACAACCCTGAAACTGACAGCCTGCGCTTTTACCATCTGGGCAGCAAATGGCGGCGGAAAGTAGAACATCACGGCGCAAAACCGGCGGTGGATGTGTTTAAGGATACGTTGATTGTGTAAATCGCCAACCTGCGGTTCTCATGAAAATGCGGCAGGGTTGGCGAATTGGGATTGTTCTTTAATAATCAGGATATTGCGAATGCGGGCGTAACGGAAAAGGCTGTGTTATACTCGCGTTCACGCTTTTCTTAGGAGCTTAGCGAAATCGGGGCTGCGAAACCTGATGGAACAAGGCTTTTAAGAGAGGCTCAGCCGCCTTCGGGCGGCTGTGTGTTGAAACCAATCAGCCAAGGCTTGCTCAACGTTTGGGATTAACAGCCGCCTTCGGGCGGCTGTGTGTTGAAACCGACCCACGATTGGGATATGGTATCAATAACCAATCAGCCGCCTTCGGGCGGCTGTGTGTTGAA